>DASWJQ010000039.1:0-71493 GCA_036397095.1 Anaerolineales bacterium | reverse complement strand
GTGGACTGGTTGGAAGGGAAATCCAGGGTTGAAGTTGAGGCGGAAGGGATTGAGCTCAGCCTCTCGATCGAAGGGCGCAAGTTTATCAACTCGGATGGCAAGACCAACATGCCCAGCGGGGAGGTCTTCACCAGCCCGGTGGAAGACAGCTTGAACGGCCGGATCCGGTTCAGCTACCCGTCGTATCAAGGTGGGCGCGTAATCGATGGAATCGAGTTGACCTTCAGGGATGGGCGTGTGGTCGAGGCAAGCGCCGAGCTGGGTGAAGAGTACTTGAACAACCAACTGGATATCGACGAGGGCGCCAGGACGATCGCCGAGTTCGCCGTCGGCACAAACTACGCCATTGATCGGGTGACCGGCGACACCCTGTTCGATGAGAAGGTTGGCGGCAGCATGCATCTGGCGCTGGGCCAGGGGTTTCCGCAGGCCGGCGGCACCAACAAGAGCATCCTGCATTGGGACATGGTGACCGACATGCGAAACGACAGTCGGATCACGGTCGATGGGGAACTGTTGTACGAAAACGGGAAGTTCGTTATCTGACTTGATAGAGGATTGGTTCACGATGGAGAGCGCCGGCCAATGGCCGGCGCTGTCGTCTTGTAGGGACGTTGTATACAACGTCCCTACATTGATTGCATTTGTTCAGCGCGGGCGATCCGATCGCGCAAAGGTGGGTGCGATGACAGCAGCCACACGACCCAGCGCGGTGGGTCGGCATCGGCCAGATTCTGGTTGGCCAGCCGGGTCATAGCCCGGGCGAAGGCAACCGGCTTGTGCGTAAGATTGAGGGCCATCTCATCGGCCAGCCGTTCCCGCCAGCGGGAAAAAGCGTTGCCCAGCGGCATCGTCAGCAGACCGAATGCGCCGAACAGCAGCGCCAGCAGGGGGAGCCCGGCGGGGTCGGCTGCGGAAGTCAGCCCGACCCCGCCTCCGAGCTGATCCAGGCCGATGGCGACAAGGTAGAAGCCGCCCAGGCTCAAGCCGGTTCCGACCAGAAGTGACAGCGGAATATCGCCGTGAACGTGGTGGGCTAGTTCATGGGCCAGGACGGTTTCGATTTCGTCGTCGCTGAAGGAGGCGAGTAGGGTGTCGCCGAGCAGAATGCGACGGGTGCGTCCCAGACCGGTCAAGGCTGCGTTGGCGGCTTTGGTGCGACGGCTCATATTGAACTGATACACGCCTTCGATGCGGGCACCGGCGGTGCGGGCGAGCCCCAGCAGTCGTTGACGAAGACCCTCGTGTTCCTGGCCAAGCGGTTGGAGGTTGTAGAACAGCGGCAGCAGCAGCACCGGTGACAGCACCGCCAGCACGGTTGTCACCAATGCATAGCCCGTCGCGGCCCCCAACCACCAGGCGTCAGGTGTCCAGCGCATCAGGCCGTACAGCCCCACCAGCAACGGAATCCCGAGCGCAGCCGACACCGCCAGCCCCTTGGCTTGATCGGTCAACCAGCCCGCAATTGTCTGGGTGGACAGCTCATAGCGATGGGGCAGGACGAAACCGATGTAGTAGTCGAGCGGGAACGTCACGATCATCCAAGGCAACCCGACTGCCAGGGCCATCAATGCGGGCTCGAGCCATCCGGCCACTCCGGGCAGGACCGACCGCCATGCGCTCTGTGCGGAAAGCGTCCAGCCGGACGCCAGCCACAGGGTCAGGTAGGCTGCGCTGGCCGCCAACTCGAGCAACGACAGCCGGCGGCGGACGGCCGCATACTGCCTGGCGCGCCGCTGCCGCTCGGGGTCAAGCCTGCGCCCTTCATCGTCCATAGGTGGATTGTAACGCTGGCCTGTCGCCGGTCAGGCACCGAGCAGCAGGCTGGCGGCCGATAGCAAGAGCAGCCCCAGGATCAACCGGTTGAAGGTGGCGCGTGGCATGCGGTGGGCGAACGCCTTTCCCAACCAGACGCCGAGCGGGAGCAGCGGCAACAAAGGCAGGGTCCGCCACAGCAAGTCAGGCATCAGTAGGCCGGCCAGGATGTAGAAGGGGAGCTTAATCAAGTTGAGCACGGCGAAGAACAAGGCCGACGTGGCGGCGTAGACAGGCGGAGGCAGCTCGTTGACCAGCAGGTAGATGCTGATCGGTGGTCCGCCCACGTGTGCCAGGCTCGAGGTGAACCCGGCGCTGGCCCCGGCCAGATGACCATGCCAGGGTCTTACTACCAGTTTGGCGTCCCTGCGCAGGCGAGGCTCAAGCCAGCGAAAGAGGATGAACAGCAGGATGATGAGACCGATGCCGCGGCGCAGGATGAGCGGTGGCAAGTCGGTCAGCAGCACCATGGCCAGGATGACCCCGAGAATCGAGGCCGGGACCAAGCGGCGGGCATGCTGGCCCGACCAGTGGCGCCAGTGGGCGGCTATGGCGAAGGCATCGCCCACAATCAGCAACGGCAGCAACAGGCCGATCGCCTGATCCGCCGGCAACACCAGTGCCATCGTGGCCGTGACCAAGGGGCCGAGCATGCCGCCGACGCCGCCCTTGGATAGACCGATCAACAGCAGGCTAACGCCGGTCGCCAGGTAGAACAGCAGGCCGTCGCTCACGCGCCGTTACGCATCCATCCGCTCGATGCGGATCGGATCGCCGTCGCCAACCGCGCGTAGGGCCGTTGTATGCGACGTCCCGCCATCCGATAAACGACCGCACCAGTTAACCGGACTGGCTGCACGCGGGTCGATGCCCTGGCTGGCCGGTGTGGGGCCAAAGAAGATGCAGAAGGCGGAGCCGACCGGCCAATAGGCGAGGTCGCCGACGTGCATCTCGGCGCTGGCGTCGTCGGCTTCTTCTAACTCGACCGGAATGCCGAAGTAGATCTCGTCCCCCCAGGTGTTGGCACGCGCCTCGATTGGCAAGGCAGCGGCGATGGCGGCGCCGGTCGGGTTGGCGGCCAGTTCCGCCTCGAAGGTCACAGAGCCGGCGGTGATACGAATGCGTGTCATAAGTTCTCCGATGGGTTCATTTGTGCATGCCGACAACTGCCTTGTAGGGGCATTATCTACAACGTCCCTACAGGTCTCCCGCCGCCCGGCGCGGCATCGGGCGCTCATGGATTTCGGCGAGCAAGCCACCATGGCCCATCTGCACGACGTCGGCCCGCGTAAGGCGCTGGCCAGCCAACAGCCGTGGGATCAGCCAATCGACCACGTTTTCTTTGCGGCTGCGGGCACAACCTGGCACGCCGACAACCGGCACTCCGTCGAGGTAGGCGAGCATCAGCAGGTTGCCCGGATCGACGGGTGCACCGAAGCACTCAACACGGCCTCCGGCCAGCCGGATCGACTGAGGAATCAAGTCGTGGCTGTCCACAATCGCCGTCTCACCGGCAATCAGGATCAAGTCAGCACCGGAATCGATCACTTCGCGCAGGGCTTGGGCCAGTCGTTCTTCCTCGCCGCCAAGCTCGAATGCGACGTAGCGGGCAGGCAGCCAGTGTGAACCCCAGGCCTCGATCCTGGACCGCAGCGGAGGCACGAAATCGTCCATCAGTTGTTGGCGGACATGGGTTGACCCCTGCAGCACAAGGGCTACCTGGCTGGATCTGAGCGGCAGCAGCTGGAGGATGGGCCCGCGCGCCATAGCTTCGACCTCGAACTGCTCTACGATGGCCCGTGCCAAGCCATAGGGGATGATTTTGACACTGGCCACCAGTTGGCCTGGCGGAACGACGGTAGCGTCCCGCAGGCTGGCCAGCGTAACCCCCTCGACGAAATTGACTTCGGCCAGCCGGCCGGCGTCGACCGTCAGCAAGCCCAGCTGCGCGGCGAGCAGGTTGGTGCGGCCGGTGCTGCGGCCGGTCAAGCGCACGCCGTCACCAGCGACGGCCGTTGCCAGGCGGACAGCAGCTTCGTCCTCCGACAGGTCGTCCGGTTCCAGCTCTGCCAGGTAGACACTGGCCCGGCCCAACGCCCGGATGCGATCCACATCCTGCTCGCTCAACCGGTGTCCCTTGCGCAGCAGGCGCCGGCCATGCTCGTCGGCCAGATTGTGCGCCAGGATCTTGCCGGCCGCCTGGTCAAGCGGCCGCGGTCCGAATTTCATTCTCTTCTCCTCCCGGGCGGTTCAGTCTCCCGTGGGATACACCAGCACGAAGATCAGATCATTGACATTGGTTCCGGTGGGGCCGAGCAGCAGGTCGGCGCCGATAGCATGCAATAGCGTGTGGGAGTCGTTGGTCTGCAAGGCTGCCTCGGGGTCCAGGCCGAGTTCATGCGCCTGCGCAACCGTATCTCCGCTTACAACCGCGCCGGCGGCCGGGGTGGGGCCATCGACGCCATCGGTTGCCAGGGTTGCAACGGCAAGGTTCGGCCAGCCATCCAGGCCGATGGCGGCGGCCAAAGCCAACTCCTGATTGCGGCCACCCAGCCCGTCGCCTCGGACGGTGACGGTGGTTTCGCCTCCCAGGATCAGGCAGGCGGGAGCCGGTACTGGGTCAGCGTGCCGCTGCACCGACTTGGCCAGGGCGGCGACAAGGTAGCCAACATAGGCCGCCTCGCCTTCGAGTTGGTTGGTCAGGACGGCCGTCTGGAAACCGAGCGAGCGGGCCCGCTCGGCGGCGGCCTCTGCCGCCAGCCGGTTGTCGCCAATAAGTACCTGCCAGCCGCGAGCCTCGGTTGGCGGTTGGGCGCTGGCCAGATCGAGCTGCGCCCGCACCGTCGCCGGCAACTCTCCCGTCAGTTCAAGTTGGTCCAGCACTGCCTGCGCATCTTCGCGGCTGTGCCGGCCGGGCACGGTTGGGCCGGAGGCGATCTTGTCAAGCGGGTTGCCGACGACATCGGACAATATCAGGCTGACGACGGTCGCCGGGCCGGCCATTCGCGCCAGCCCGCCCCCCTTGATCCGGGAGAGCCGTTGGCGCACCAGGTTGATCTGTTCGATGTTGGCGCCGGAGCGGAGCAGCAGCTGGTTGGTGGTCTGCAAATCCGCCAGGGTGACTTGTCCGACCGGCAGTTCGAGCAAAGCCGAGCCGCCACCGGAGATCAGCGCTAGTACGACGTCGGCGGCTTGGGCCTGGCCGAGCAATGCCTCGATCGCCTTGCCGGCGCGGATGGACCCCTCGTTGGGCAGGGGGTGCCCGGCTTCGATCCACTCGATCCGCCGGTCGCCATCCGCTGGGGCTTGGGGTACGGCCATCACACCACCGGCCAGCCGGTCGCCGAGGATTTCGGCGGCGGCCCGTCCCATGGGCACGCCGGCCTTACCGGCCCCGGCCAAATAGATTTTGGCCTCCGGCGCCAACCCCACGGCCTGTTCGCCAGCCACCAGCCGGTCCGTTTCCAGCCGTAACTGGCGGCGCACCGCCGCCGACGGATCGACAGCCTGCAAGGCGGACTCGATGAGCGCCTGGACGTGGCGGGGGCGATCTGGCCAGCGCGGGGCGGTCATGCTGTCCTTCCCTGGTCTAGACAGCGAGTCGGCGCCGCATTCGAAAACGGCGTCCGAGCCAGACAGCCCGGCTCGGACGCCGCCAACGGTCTTGGCCTGTGGCGCTCAGTCATAGACCTCAGGGTTGACGCAGTTGGGCAGCGGTTTGCCGGCCAGGCCGGCCTCCAGATTGTCGGCCGTCATTGTCGCCATCATATTGCGGGTTGCCCGGCTCGAGCTGGCGATATGAGGCACGACGATGCAGTTGTCCAATGTCAACAACGGGTCGTCGACCGGAATGGGTTCGGGCTCGGTGACGTCGAGGGCGGCGTAGGCGATCTCACCCTCACTAAGCGCCTGGTAAAGCGCTTTGGGGTCAACCACAGGGCCGCGGGACGTGTTGATCAGAATGGCGGTCGGTTTCATACGCCTGAACTGGTCGGTGCTGATCATGTGGGTGGTTTCATCCGTCAGCGGCACATGCAGGCTGAGGAAGTCGGCCTGCTCGATCACCTCGTCGAGTGAGCATGCCTGGGCCCCTAGTTCCGCGGCGACTGACGGGTCGATGAGATCGTCATGGTACAGAACGCGCATGCCAAACCCGCTGGCCCGCCGTGCCATCCCCTGGCCAATGCGCCCCATGCCGACAATGCCAAGGGTGGCATCGTAGATGTCCTGGCCCATCAGCAGGGTCGGGCCCCAGGTCTTCCACTTGCCGGCCCTGACGTAGTCGACCCCCTCCGTAATGCGGCGTGCGGCTGTCATCAACAGACTGAAGGCGAAATCGGCGGTCGTGTCGGTCAGCACGCCGGGTGTGTGTCCGACCGGGATGCCGCGCTCAGTGGCGGCGGCGACGTCGATATTGTCGAAGCCAACGGCCATCTGCGAGATGACCTTAAGCTGGTTGCCGGCGGCGTCCATCAACGAACCATCGATTCGGTCGGTCAACAGACAAACCAGGCCGTCGACTCCCTTGACCTTGTCGATCAAAGTCTCATAGGGTGGCGGTTCGTCGCCCGGCCAAATCTCGGCTTCGGCCAGTGCTTGCAGACGCTCCAAGCCCTTGTCCGGGATGATGCGCGACACAAAAACCTTGGGTTTGGTCATCACGACTCCTTACTTTCAACCAGTGGCTACAGGCGCGACCAGGCCCGGCGCCAGACGTCTTTGGTGGCCTCGATCAGTTCGGTGGAGCTTTCCGCTTCGCTCTGCGGTTTGACCTCAAACCCGACCCACGGTTTGTCCTGCTTGCCCTCGGCCAGGTAGCCAATCTCGAACAGCGCCTTAAGGAAGGCGGTCAGCTCGTCAACGTCGTTTTCCCCGCCTGGAAATCCAAAACGGGGGTGCAAATCGCCGTAAGCCGGGCTAGCTGGGTCGAGCACGCAGTTGCCTACGTGAATGTGAACCAGGACGTCCTTGAGAGTGGCCAGCGCGGGAAGCGGCTCCTCGTACAGCAGCGGCATGTGGCTCAGGTCGTACATCAGGCCGAAGTCAGGGTACTTCTGACGCACGCGGCGGGCAAACTCGGCAGCGTATGGGCTGGGGCCGATCAGGCACTTCTTGTCCACGGTGCGGTCGAAGGTCTCGCAGGCAAGGGCGATGGCGCGCTCCTGGCCATAGGCACAGGCTTCCTCGAGCGAGGCGACGAGCGCCTCGAGCGCCTCGGCGCGAAGCTCATCCCCCGGGTCCTTTCCCGACAGGAAGGCAACCCGCTTGGCGCCCAGCTCGGCGGCCTCATCGATATTGGCCTTGAGCTGGCCGACGGCGGCCTGGCGTTCGGCCGCGTCTAGGCTGTTGAGATTGTGCTTGCCGATGAGCAGGGCCGATTGCGCACCATGACCGACCTTCATGTCGTTGGCATCCAGGACGGCCTTTACTTCACGCCGCACGGCCGGATCCTTAATCCACCCGATTTCGATCCCTTGGAAGAACGGATCTTCGGCGATCTGTTGAACAGTCTCTACGATCGGCCCGTCGCCTGGCATGACCTTGGGGAAGGCCATGAAGTGGACGATGCTCAGTGTGCAGAAATCTTGCCAGTTGGGGTCCACGATGAATACTCCTTGCAGCTAAGGACGTGCCGCCCGTCAGGCGACGCGATGGGTCGGTTCACGGCCGTCGAGGACGGCCAGGATGTCGTCGGCCACCAGGGCCATGCGCAGCAGCGCCTCATCGGTGTGCGCCGCCATGTGCGGCGACAGGATGACATTCTCGAGCGCCAGCAGCGGGTGGTCGGGCGGCAGCGGCTCTGGCTCGAATACGTCCAGGCCGGCGCCAGCAATCCAACCCTCGGTTAGCGCTTGCAGCAGCGCTTGGCTGTCGACAACGGCGCCGCGCGCCGTGTTGAGCAGGAATGCAGTCGAGCGCATGGACCGCAGCTCGGCTTCGCCAATCAGGCTGTGGGTCTCAGGCAGCAGCGGAACATGGACCGAAACCACATCCGATTCGACCAGCAGTTGGTCAAGTTCGACTCGTTCGGCTTTGAGACGGGCCTCATAATCCGGGTACGGTTGGATATCGCGGTAGAGCAGGCGCATGGCAAATGCACCGTGGGCTAGCTCGGCCAGGCGGCCGCCGATGCGGCCCATCCCGACCAGCCCCAGCGTCTTGCCGGCCAGCTCGCGGCCGGTCAAGCGGTAGCGGGCGTCCCAGTCGCCGGCGCGGATGGCCCGGTCGGCCTCGGGCAGCCGTTTGGCCAGGGCGATCATCATGCCCAGGGCGTGTTCGGCGACCGACTCGACGTTGGCCAAGGGGGTGTTCACGATGGCAATGCTGCGTTCGACGGCAGCCTCCAGGTCAATGGCCTCGACGCCGGTGCCATGGCGACCCACCACCTTGAGCCTTGGAGCAGCCTCCATCAGGCGCCGGTCGACCTTGCCGTTGGCGCGGATGATGATGCCGTCGACGTCGGCCACTTGGTGGAGCAGGGCCTCCGGGGCCAGGCTGGTCGCCAGGCGCACCTCGGCCTTGGCCGTCAGCCGTTCGACGGCCTTGGGGTGGATTTCTTCGAAAAGCAGGACGACCGGCCGACGGGACGGATCGCTCATGTTAGGCAGGGCGGACGCATAAGCGGGCGCCGCGCGACTCCTCGCTCATCTCCTGGTAAACGGTCTTCCATTCCAGATACTCGTCGATGGCGATCGAGCCCTGCTCGCGGCCGATGCCGCTCAGCTTCATCCCGCCGTAGGGGGCCTGCACCATCGAGCCGTGGATATCGTTGATCCAGATCGAGCCGGCTTCAAGCCGCCGGGCGGCCAGATAGCAGTTGCGCTGGTTGGCGCTGAAGAAGTAAGCGCTCAAGCCATTCCAGCTGTCGTTGGCCATGTCGATAACCGCTTCCAGCTCGCCGTCAACCTTGGCGAAGGCCAGCACCGGCCCGAAAGTCTCTTCGGTCATCACACCCATCTGGTGGTTGCAGTCGGCCAGCACGGTCGGCTCGAAGAAGAAGCCGTTGTCGTAGCCGTCGCCGGCCTTGCGCTGGCCGCCGGCCAAAAGCCGGGCGCCCTTATTGAGGGCGTCGGCGACCTGTCCAGTGACCCACGCGAGCTGTCGTTCGTTGACCAGCGGGCCAATGTCGATATCGTCGGCAAAGCCATCGCCGACATGGATGCGCCCGGCCAACTCGGCAACCCGGTTGACAAGCTCGTCGTAAATATCGGCGTGGGCGTAAACACGGTTGACGCGGTTGCATACCTGGCCACAGCCGCGGAACGCCTGGAAGGTCAGGGCCTCGACGGCCTTGTCCAGATCGGCGTCGTGCCACACGATGCATGGGCACTGGCCGCCCAATTCCAGCGTGACACTCTTGATGCCCTCGGCTGCCGTCTGCATGACCGATTGGCCGCCGGCCAGGCTGCCGGTCAGCGAGGCCTTGCGCACCTTTGGATGGCGCACCAATGCTTCACCGACGCGGCCGCCCGGCCCGGTGATGACGTTGAACACACCGGCCGGCAAACCGGCCTTATGGGCCAGTTCGGCCATCTGGAGCGTGGTCAGCGGCGTGTCGGAGCTGGGTTTGGCGACGACGGTGCAGCCGGCAGCCAGCGCCGGGCCGATCATCCGGCTCAACAGGTGGAGCGGATCATTCCACGGTGGGATGGCGGCGATCACGCCAACTGGATGGCGCAGAACGTACACGAAGCGGTCGGTTTGGTCCGATTCGAGCACCATGCCGCTGATGCGGCGGGCTTCCTCGGCGTAGAACTCGAGCACAGCGCAAAAGCCGTTGATCTCGCCCTTGGCTTGTGGAAAGGGCTTGCCCTGTTCCATGGTCAGGGTACGGGCCAGGTCATCGATATTCTGACGCACGATGGCGATCAGCGCCCGTATATGGGCAGCGCGCTCGACAGCCGGCGTGTCTCGCCATGTTTTGAAGGCGCGGTCGGCCGCTTCGACCGCCAGGTTGATCTCGGCCTCCGAGGCGATCGGCACCCGGCCGACCAACTCGCCGGTCGAAGGGTTGAACACCTCGACGACCGCGTCGCCGTTGCCAACGACAGGTTGCCCGTCGATCAGCATCGCCATCTTCTGCACTTCACCGGTGATTTCCATGATCCTCTTCCTTCTCAACTAGGTTGTGCCCTGGGTTCAGGGCCTGGGATTGCATTCATGGGATGACCATGACCTTGATGGCTTCACTTGGGCGCTGGCCCGGCAGGGCCAGCGCCTCGGCTGCCTGGGCCAGCCCGAAGCGGTGGGTGATGATCGGATCCACCTGCACCAGTCCGGAGGCCAGCAGCGGGATCGCCTCGGCGAAATCCGCTGCATACAGCCGCGTGGCGAGCAGGGAGAGCTCCTTGCGATAGACCGGCTCAAAATCGAGTGCGATCTTCCCGTGGGGCAGCGCCACGAACACAATACCGCCCCCACGGCGGGTGAGCTCCAGCGCACTGGCCAGGGTGGCCTCGGCGCCCACCATTTCGAGGACCACATCAAACCCGTCCGGGCACAATCGGCGGCCGGCGTCCAGGACGTCTTCCTGCCGGTTGTCTAGCGCCTGGGCGGCGCCCAGCCGCATGGCAAGCTCTAGGCGCTCCGGCACTTGATCCACCGCCAGTACGGCCTGCGCACCCCAGGCCCGGGCCACCTGCAGCGCCAGCAGCCCGATCACGCCGGTCCCCAGGATCGCGACACTGCTGCCCGGTCCGATGCCGGCCCGATGGCACAGGTGCACTGCCACCGCGGTGGGCTCGGCCAGCGCCGCCCACTCTCCGCTCATCCCCTCCGGCACCGGGAACAGCAGCTCCTGTGGGACGACGAACTCTTCGGCCATGCCCCCGTCCAGGTGCACCCCCAGCACACGAACCTCGGCGCAGTGGTTCACGCGGCCTTCGCGGCAGGCCCGGCAGATTCCGCAGGTCAGTAGCGGTCGGACCGCCACCCGCTGCCCAATCTCCAGCACCACACCAGGCCCGGCCTCGAGCACGCGACCGCCGACCTCATGCCCGGGGACGACCGGATACGCCGCGTATGGATGCCGCCCGGCCAGCAGCGCCACGTCCGATCCGCAGATCCCGATCGCCTCGACCTGCAGCCGGACTTCGCCCTCGGCCAGTGGGCGCCGCTCCAGGTCCACGAATTCGACGACGCCCGGCCGCGGCACCCGAACGGCATTTAGTGTGGGTTCCCGCCGCTGGCGCGCCGGCTGGCCGGCTGGGACTGACTTCACTATGGAAGCCCGACCCCTGCGGGAGCGGCGCCCCGAACAGCCGTCGGGCTGCGCCCTAGCTCGCGCGCCAGGATTTCCATCAGCGCCCGGGCGAGCGAAGGAATATCGGTTGCGACAATGGCGCGCCGATAAGCGCGGCGCACGAAGTCCTCGCCGATCCCGATGCCGATGACGGTCGTACCAAGCCGTTCGAGCTGGCGGACCGTGGCGATCAGGTGATCGGCATCACCGTTCGGCTGGCCATCGCAGACGACCAGCATCATGCGGTGGGCGGCGCGCCTTCCTTGGAGCCGACGGAAGGCAAACCACAGGTGTTCTTCATCCCAGTTGTTGTGCCGGGCTTCGATGCCGGGAAGCCGGCGAGCCGCCAGGCGATATGGCTCGTCGTAGCTCTTGTAGAGCCGGTGTTCGAGGCGGCTGCAGCGGGTGGTGCGGTAGGCGTGCGCCGGCCGCAGGCCAAGGCCCAGGGCGGCTTCGGCCTCGAACTGGTCGGTGCTGAAGCCGATGATTTCGAATGGAATCTCGAGCTCGGCCAGCGCCTCGCCAATGAGCACCGCGGCCAGCGCGGCCACTCGGCACCTGGCGTCGGATCGCATGCTGGCGCTCTCATCGATCAGCAGGCTGACCGCCCACTGGCGGTCGAGCGGTTCCAGGCGTCGCTGGAACAAGCGGTAGCTGCCACTGCGCTGGCGCCACAGGCGGGCGTTGTCGAGCTTGCCGCTGCGGAAGCGGCCGCCAAAACGAAGGTACTGGCTCTCCTGGTAGACCAGGCGAAGACGTTGGGCCAGGCGGCGGGCATCGCCCTGGACGTCGGCCAGCATGCTTCGGTAGGCTGCGGGATCGTGTGGCGGAGGCAGCACGATCGTCTGCCGGTCACTCTGCACCACACTCGGGTGGACTTGTTTGGCGCCCAAGCCGCGCTCGAACCAGGGCAGGCTGCCGACTGCAAAGCGGTCAGCCTGGGGCACATCGGCGGGATCACCGGCCCCAAGCAAGTCATTGTCGAGCCCGATGAGCGGCGCTGGTTGGGAGCGGTCGGCTTCAGGCTCCGACGGGTCTTCCGCTGGATCACTTGGCAGCGGATGGCTCTGGGGCAGTTCATCGGATTCGGCCATTTGGCCGCGCAAGAAGGGGACGGCCAACGGATACAAGGCTTCGGCGGCGGCCACGGTGGCTTCGGCCGTTTCGGCTTGGCAGGCGGACTGGATCAGGGTCCCGGCCTGGTCAAACAACCGGGCAACTCGCCGGCTGAATTGGGCGCCGGCCAGGCCGCGTCCCAGGTAATACAGGCCCAGCTCAATCTGGCGGGTGGGTGTGGCCAGGCGGAGCAAGCTGCCGCCCAACTTGGGCGGGATCTTGGCATCCAGGTGTTTGGCCATCCCCGGCCAACGGGCGATCAACCGGTTTTCGAGCCGGGCGTCTTCGAGTGCGTGCCACAGGCGGGCGAAATGCGGCCGGCCGGCGGCTTCCAGCTGCTGGGCCCGGGGAAGCCAGCGATGACTCTCTTCGCGCAAGTGGCCGAACAAATGCAGCGCCCGGCCCTTGAGGTGCGCGTAGGGCAGGGCAATCACCTGGGCCGGATCGGCATTGAGCTGGAGTTCGCCCACCCCCAGCCAATCACGGTCTCCGAAGGCAAATCGCAGGTCGAATTGACCGGCCGTGACCTGAAGCAGCCGTTCGAGGCGCAGGCGCAAGGACTCGAGCCGGGGGTCGGCGGCCGGCTCAGAAGTAGTTGTCAACGATGTCCTCCACCACCTCGGCGTCGAACGGGTTCAGCTTGCTGAGCACGGTCACATCGGCGCTTTCGCGCACATCGAACTGCAGGCTCATCCGAGCCCAGTCGGTGACTCGCCGGGTGCTGAAGGAGCCGAACACCTTTTCTTGGCCGATGGCGGCCCGCACCTCGTTGGCACAGCGCACCATGCGCCGCACCACCCCTTCGTCCTTTTGGCCGGATTGGGCGATGACGGCGGCCACTTCCTCGTTCTCCGACAGGTAGTCCATCCGAATGACGACCGGGAAGCGGTCGAGCAACGCCTCATTGAGCGTCTTGGTGCCGCCGTAACGAGCCTGCTCGCTGGGGTTCATGCTGGCGAATAAGCGGAAGTTGGGATGCGGCCGCACGATCCGACCGTCGTATTCCATCAGGACCACCATACGATCGTCATCCAGCAGCGAGTGAAGACAGAAGGCGATCTCGGGCAGGGTGGCGTTGATCTCGTCAAGCAGAATCCAGTCGCCCGCCAGCATGGCATCGACGAGTACCCCATTGACCCAGTAGGTGCCCTGCTCGTTGATCAGCAGCTTGCCGAGGAACTCGTCGACGGTGGTCGCACCGTTCAGGTTGACCCGGCGCAGCCCGTTGTTGGTTTTGGACGCCAGGTGGCGCACCGCCAGCGTCTTGCCGACGCCGGTCTCGCCGATCAACAGCGCCGGCAAGTTAGTTTCCACGGCGTAGGCCAGTTTCTCCAGGTAGCCCTGGGACGGTTCGACATACACCTGGGGGTGCGGGATGAACTGGCTGTCGTTGCCAAGGTGAACCGGGAGACAGACCGAGCCGACGCAGAAGGTCTCGCCTTGGTCCGCGCTGGGGGCTCGCTTCCTCGGGGTCTTCGACATAGGACTCAATCCGTCTCCCGGTATCTGGAAGTTGCTTCGATCAGCCGGCAATGGCTTCATGCGGCCAGTACGGCTCGGGTGGTACATAGCCCGGCTGGATGTCTTCGCCGGCCTGGGCCTCGATCGCCCGCAGCACCTTTTCCGAGGTGGCGGGGATGTCGGTGATCCAGACTCCGATAGCGTCGTGGATGGCGTTGATGATGGCCGGTGCTTGCGAATTGGCCGTCATCTCGCCGATCCCCTTGGCGCCATAGGGACCGGTGTCGGAATTCATCTCGACGATCACGGCCTCCAGTGGCGGTACGTCCTTGGCCGTTGGCAGCATGTACGAGAAGAATCCGGTCGGGTGGTGCTCGAGGGACGGGTAGTAGGGGTGTAGCTCCTCCATCAAGGCCGACCCCAGGCCCATGGCGGCGCCCCCGTCGATTTGGCCTTCGACCAGCAAGCGGTTGATCGCCTTGCCGCAGTCGTAAGCGCTGACCAGCTTGAGCACCTTGACCTCGCCGGTCTCGGTGTCGACCTCGACCTCGGCCAAGGTGGCGCCGTAGGCCATGGTGTGGAGCGGTTCGCCTTGGCCGGTTTCACTGTCGACCTTGGCCACCGCCCAGCCAAAGGCCCCCCGGCCAGCGATCAGCCGGCGTTCCGCCCAAGTGGCATGACTGGCCACGTCGGGAATCGGGATGGCCTGCTCGGGGTGATCCTTGACGACAACCGTGTCATTCTCCAGCACCAACGCTTCGGGTTCAACGCCCAGTTGTTGGGCGCCGACCTCGAGCAGCACCTGGCGAGCCTCGGCCGCCGCTTGCAGCACGGCATTGCCCGTCTGGTGGGTGGCACGGCTGGCAAACGTACCGGTGTCTAGTGGGCTGGAATCCGTATCGACGACGGTCACGCTTACTCGCTCGATCGGCACGCCCAGTTCCTCGGCGGCGATTTGGCGCACGACAGTCCGCACGCCTTGGCCGATATCGACCGTGCCAATCAACACATCCACGCTGCCGTCCGGCTGCATCTTGATGATGGCCTGGCTGGGATCGCCGCCGCCGCTCATGCCGGTTGGATACCAGACGGCGGAGATGCCTACGCCTCGTTTCTTCGCCATTTATGCCTCCCTGACTGCTTTCGACGACAGTTGTAGAAACTCGTCGTCAAGCTTCACACCGGCCCGCTCGGCCGTCTGCTGCAGCGATTCGATCAGCCCGCAGTTTTTGAGCACGGCCTGCGTCGCGGACAGATCGCCGTCATGGACGGCGTTGAGGAACCGGATGCGCCACGAGTCCATCCCCAGTTGCTTGGCGATGTGCTCGATCTGCAGTTCATGGCCAATCGAGGCCTGGTAGATGCCAAAGCCGCGCATCGAACTGGTTGGCCGCCGATTGGTCAGGACGGCATAGGCGTGCGTCCGGATATTGGGGATGTTGTACGGGCCCGAGACGGCGAAGGCGTGCTTGGCCGCCACATAGTCGTTGGTCAACACATAAGCCCCGCCGTCGCGCACACTGCGCACCTGGCGGCCAATGATGTGCCCGTCGTTGGTGACTGCATCTTTGAAGAACATGTGGGTGGCGCCGCGTTGGGTGGAGGCCACGAACTCTTCCTCGCGCGTCCAGATCCAACGCACCGGCCGCCCGTTGGTGTAGAGCGACAGGACGGCGCAGATGTGATCGGTGTGAGGGTCGTTCTTGGCGCCGAAACCGCCCCCGACGATGCCGCCCAGCATATGAACCATGGATTGCGGCTTCTTCAGGATGGATGCCAGCGTACCCTGGTTGAAGAACACCGCCTGGGTGACGGTATGGATGTGGGTGCGGCCCATCGAGTCGGTTTGGACCACGCTGGTTTGCGTTTCGATCGGGCAATGTTCTTGGGCGGCGGTACGGAAGTAGCCTTCGATGATGTGATCAGCCTGTGCGAAGGCGGCCTCGACATCGCCGCGGATCACCGGCCGGTAGGGCTTGCCGTCGAACATCACGAAGTTGCCCGTTGGGCTGACCTTGGCCGAATCGGGCCGCATGGCCTCGAACGGATCGAGGACGGCCGGCCGTTCCTTGTAGTCGACCTTGATCAGTTCGACGGCTTGGCGGGCGATCTCCTCGGTCTCGGCGGCAACGGCCGCCACTTCCTGACCCTTGTAGCGGATTTCCGTGTCGGCCAGGACCGGAAAGTCGCCGGCAAAGCCGTAGCGGTTATTGGGCACTTGCTCATGGGTGATGACGGCGACCACACCGGGAAGTGCCTTCGCCTGGCTGACATCGATCCGGCTAATGGTGGCCGAGGCCACCGGGGATCGCCAGGCTTTGACGTAGAGCATGCCGTGCATCCGCATGTCGCCGACGAACTGGGTCTTGCCGGTGACATGCTGCATGCCGTCGTAGCGCGGCAGCCGCTGGCCTACATACTTGTGTTCGGTCATGGTTGTCCTCCCTCGGCCTATTCGCGCGCCGCGTCGGCCGCTGCTAGCACCGATTCGATGATCTTGTTGTAGCCGGTGCAGCGGCAGACGTTGCCGACGATGGCTTCAACCACGTCGTCGCGCGTGGGGTGGGGGTTATGGTCGAGCAGGGCCTTGGAGGCCATCAGCATGCCCGGCGTGCAGAAGCCGCACTGGGCGCCGTAATGCTCGTAGAAAGCCAGCTGCAGTGGATCGGGCGCCTCCATCGTTCCCAGCCCCTCAACAGTGGTCACTTCACGCCCGTCGATTGTCAGGCCGTGAACCAGGCAGGCGTTGGCGGCTTCGCCGTCAATATGCACGGTACAGGCGCCGCAGTTGCCTTGCTCGCAACCAAACTTGGGGCCGGTGACATCGAGGTAGTCGCGCAGCAAGCGCAGCAAGTTGATGGTGGCCGGCGCTTCCACTTCGACTTCGGCGCTGTTAAGGGTGAACTTGATCGGGTAGTCCATCGGTGTCTACCTCGCTCCTTGGGCGATCTCGCCGGCCTCGCGCAAGGTGCGCCCGACCAAAACGCGGGCCAACTTACGCCGGTACCAGGCGGTGCCGTGTACATCATCGATCGGTTTGATCTCTTCGGCGGCCTTGGCGGCGGCGGCCTCAATGGCCTCTTCCGTCCAGGGCTGGCCGCGCAGCAGCGTTTCGGCTTCGACCGCCCGCAGCGGGGTCGGCGCGGCAGCGCCGACGGCGATGCGAACATCGCTGCATTTTCCATCGCCATCAAGCTCGACGCGAGCGGCGGCGTTGAGCACCGCCAGCGTCATCGCCTGACGGCGCCCGACCTTGGCGTAGGCCGAGCCCTGCCCCTTGCCGGTTGGCTTGAACACGATCTCGGTCATCAGCTCGTTGGGCTTGATGACCGTCTCGCCGGGGCCGGTGAAGAACGCCTCGAGCAGAACCGTCCGGCTGCCGCCCTTGGATGTGAGCACGACCTCGGCGCCCAATCCGAGCAAGGCGCAGGCGGTGTCGGCGCCCGGAGAGGCGTTGACCAGATTGCCGCCCAGGGTGGCCAGCGAACGCACTGGCGGACTGGCCAGCTTGCCGGCGGCCCGGGCGACGGCGGCGCCCTGCTGGCGCAGCACTTCGGAACTGCCGGCGGTCTGCATGCGGGTGGCGGCCCCAACCCGCAGATGACCGTTCTGGCGTTCGACGTACTCCAGCCCGATCTTGCCGATCCACATGAAGCCAGGCGGGACCTTGAACTTGAGGTTCATATCCCGCACCAGGTCGGTGCCGCCCGCCAGCACGTTTAGTTTGCCAGCGTGCTGGTCCAATAGTTCGAGGGCCGCTTCCAGGCTGGCGGGTGCGAAGTAAAGGACTTCTTGCTTGGTTGATGCCATTGCCTAGTCTCCTCGTAAGTCCGATGATGCCGCCGGCTGGCCGTTGCTGACGGCCCCGACCAAGAAACGGTAGACCGCCGAGAAGTCGAGGTCACCCATTCCCTTGCCGCGGGCGGCGCTGTAAAGCTGGTGATAACTGGCTGTGCCCGGCAGGAAGGCACCGAGCCGGTCCGAAGTGCGGATCATTAAGCCCAGGTCCTTCTGCATATGGTTGAGCGGGAAAGCCGGCGGGAAGTCGCCGGCGACCATATTGGCCGCTTTGCGCTGGATCAAACTGGAGGCGATGCCACTGCCGCTGATGATGTCGGCCAGTTGGCCAATGTCCAGTCCACCGGCGGCCCCTAAGAACATGGCTTCGGCCAGCGAGCCAACCTGGGCGGCCACCATCAAGTTGAAGCACATCTTGGCCAGCGCGCCGGCGCCCTGGGCGCCCAGGTAGTGGAGCGCGCCCAGGGTTTCAAGCAGATCCCGGTGTTGTTCGACCAGGTCAAGCTCGCCGCCGGACAGGATGCCCAGGGTGCCGGCCTCGGCCGGGCCTGTGCTGCCGATGACGGGGGCGTCGATCATCGACCACCCGTGTTCTGCCAAACGGCGGGCGTGCTCCTGAGATTGGTCGGGGGCAATCGTGCTCATGTCGGTCAGGCAGCCGCCGGGGATGCTGGTCAGACCACCGGCGCCGAAGGCAACCTGGTGGACGGCGGCGGCATCGGCCAACATGCTGATGACGACATTGCTGGCGGCGGCGAGCGCCGCCGGTGTGTCCGCCAGCGAAGCCCCCAGCGCCAAAAGTGGCTTGGCCTTGTCCGCCGACCGGTTGTAGACCGTCAGCGGGTAGCCGGCGCGGGCGATGTTGGCCGCCATCGGCGCGCCCATCAGGCCCAGGCCGATGAATCCGACTTTTGTCAACGCGGGCACGGGTTGAACCTCAATCCGTTGGACATCATGGCTAGTACGGGATGAACTCGCCGCGGGCGTCGGCCGCCTCTTGCGCCGGCTGGCCATACTCCCACGAGTGCTCGGGCCGGTAGCGCTCGCGCCAGTCGGGCCAGCGCATGCGGCCGATGCCGGCCTGGGCCGGGTAGACCCACTTTACGCCCCAGGCCGGAATCACCACCTTGGCCTGCGGCAAGATCTTGTCAGCGACCATCGGAACGGTCGCCGGATCGATGTAGGTGTTGCCCCAGTTGTCCCAGTGCATCGGCATAAGCACCTTGGCGCCGATGGCTTCGGCCACCCGCACCGAGTCCCAGGGGGTCATCTTGTCGGTGGCGCCGGGGGCATTCGAACCGATATTGAATGTAATTACGTCGACGTCGTACTGCTTGAAGGTAACGTAGGCGTTCTGGAACAGGGTGTCGGCCAGGTGGCACAGATTGACGCCGCCGGGGAACTTGAAAAAGAAGGTGACGGCGACGTCGTCGTAGGGCCGGCGCACGCCCGGTTGAACCTCGACGCCGGGGCCGCCGGTCATGGTGGCGATACGGTCGTAATTGGGCAGGATCTGGACTTCGACGTCCTTGATCTTGTACGACTGGCCGGGCCGCACGACAGTAATGCGATCTTCCGGCACCTTGAAATTGCGCATGCGCTCGACCGACGACAAGGGGGCATAAAACTGGGCCTCGGTCGTCTGGGTGGCGGCCTTCAGCGTGTAGATGTCGGTGTGGTCGGCGTGCTGGTGGCTGCAGAACACAGCGTCCAGCGTTTCGAAGCCGAAGATGTCGATCACTTGCGGGTTGAGCCGCAGCCAGTCGATCGTTGGCGAGCCCGAGGTGCGGCACACGCCGCAGTACTCGTACTCGGTGTAGTGAGCCGGACCGGCGTAGTTGTCGACCAGCAGCACTGCGCCGCCGGGCGACTTGAGCACGAAGCCCATACCGCCGGTCCACCACATGGCGTAGGTGCCCTTCTCGACGACCGTTTCCTCGATTTGGCGGTTCAGGTAGCGGCCCCATTCGGGGAAGCACTCGAGCAGCCAGCGGGTGCGGTCCATCGGACGGTCCTTGTTGAGCAGGTAGTCGCCCTGCATCGTGCCGCGGCCGTCGCCCACAATCTGGATGTCGTCGTAGTTGATCTTTCCGTCGGTCTCCATTGCACGCTCCTTGTGACTGCGTCTTCCGGCCTAGGCAAACGGCCGCAGAATGACCTTGCCGCACTCCTTCGAAACCATCTGCTCAAATCCCTTGTCGAAGTCCTCGAGCTTGAGTTCGCAGGTGATGACCGGCCTCGGATCGAGCTTGCCCGAGGCCAGCAAACCGTCCATCATGAACCAGGTGTCCCACATGTGGCGGCCGGCCACACCAAAGACGCGCACCTGGCGCAGGATTACGGTGTAGTTGAAGTCGAATGTCATCGGATCGGATGAAATGCCAAACAGGCTGACACGCCCCCCTTTGCGCACGGTATCGAAGGCCTGCCGGAACGCCTGGGGCGCCCCCGACATCTCGATGACCACATCGGCGCCGAGGCCGCCGGTTGCCTGCATAATGGCCTCGACCGGATCAACCTCCCCCTCCCGGTTGTTGAAGACACGGTCTGCGCCCATCTGCTTGGCGATCTCGAGGCGGGTTTCAATGACGCCGACCATGGTGACACTGCGGGCGCCGGCCGCCTTGGCCACACCGACGGCGAACAAGCCGATGGGCCCATCGCCAAAGATGACCACGTTCTGGGCCGTCACCGGTTCAATCAATACGGCCTGCACAGCGCCACCCAGCGGTTCCATAATGGCGCCGATCTCCGACGGGACGTCGCGTGACAGGCGCCAGAGCGAGGTTTCGGGGACGGCGACGTACTCGGCAAAGCTGCCGTCGACCTCGTTGCCGAAGATCTTCAGGTTTTGGCAGATGTGCTGTAGTCCCATCCGGCACATGGCGCAAACGCTGTCGACAATGTGGCTATCGGCCGCCACGTAGTCGCCAAGCTGGTACCCGGCGACCTGCGCACCAACTTCGACAATTTCCCCGGCGAATTCGTGGCCGAGTGTGATTGGCGGCTTGAGCTTGGACTGGGCAAATGCGTCCCAGTTGTAAAAGTGGACATCGGTGCCACAGATGGCAGTGGCTTCGACCTTGACCAGCACTTCGTCCGGCTGGATCCGAGGGACCTCGATCTCAACCAGGTCCAGCCCCGGCTCTGCCCTGGTTTTGCGAACGGCCTTCATCTTCATGAGCGCAATCGTCTCCCTTATGTCACAGGCCGGTCAGGCGACAACAGCCTGATCCAGGCTGACCAGCAGCTGGCGCAGCCGCTGGCGTTGGTCGTCGGTAAGGGGACCGACCGGGGCCCGCGCCGGTCCGGCCGGCAGCCCGATCAAGTCCAGTGCTTCTTTGATAACCACGGGGAAGGTGCCCCAGGTGAAGGCCCGCCGCAGCGCTGCCAGCCGGTCCTGCGCCTGGCGGGCCCCGCCAATGTCTCCCTGCAAGAACAGGTCGTAGATGGCCACCACCATGTCCGGCACGACGTTGGCGGTGGCGGCGATGGCGCCCTTGGTGCCGTAAATCAGACTGGCCAGGATCAGTGCGTCGTTGCCCATCAAGACGGAAAAGGTGGCGGGAACGGCACCGATGTAGGCGGCGGTCAGGCCCAAATCGCCGCTCGAGTCCTTAATGCCGACGATCCCCGGCACTTCGGCCAGCCGGGCGACCAGATCGACGGACAGCTTGACGGCCGTGCGGGCCGGGTTGGCGTACAGGACGACCGGCAGGGAACTGGCGTCAGCAATCGCCCGGTAATGGGCGAACAGTTGATCATCGGTCGGTGATATGAAAAACGGTGTGAGCACCGACA
The DNA here is from genome assembly GCA_036397095.1 of Anaerolineales bacterium. GTDB lineage: Bacteria > Chloroflexota > Anaerolineae > Anaerolineales > E44-bin32 > DASWJQ01. The sequence continues at coordinate 50,261 of DASWJQ010000039.1, read as the reverse complement.
CGGCGTCTACGCCGCAGCGCTCGGCCAGCTGCGTCAGGACGACCGCTTCGCGAGTGGTGACGGCGTTGCTGCCGGCGTACACCGGGATCTGGCCGTTGGTCTCGGCCACGACCGTTTCCCAGGTCAGCTGTTTTTCCTCGGCCGTCAACGCCCAGAACTCCCCTTGGCTGCCGACGCTGAACAAGCCATGACAGCCGCCTTCGATCAGGTGGCGGGTCAGGGCGGTCAGGCCGGCGACGTCGATCGTGTCGTCGCTGGTCAGCGGCGTGACCATCGCCGGGATGATGCCGCGGGGTTGAAAGGTCTTGGCCATCGTCCCGCCCTAGCCGTTGCGGTTCTCGCGCAGCACGGATTCGGTCTGGGCGACCCAGCCGAAGCGCGGATCGATCGTGATGTCGTAGTCCTTCACCTCGCCGGCCAGCACCCACAGGTAGCACAGGGTAACGCCGGGGGCGGCCACCGTCGGGTGGTAGCCCTTGAGCATAACGCTGACCCTGTTGTCGCCAACCAGCAGGCCTTCGCCCTGGTCATCGTGGTACATCAGTTGGACCCCGTAGCCGTCGCCCGGCCTGGCCTTGAACAGGTAGAACTCCTCGAGGAAGTTCTCAATGTCGGAGTTCAGGTCGTGCTTGTGCGGCGGCACGCCCGACCAATTGCCTGGCGGGTTGAGCGTTTCGCCGACGATCATGCGCTGGCTGATGGGGGAGCCCGGCGGAATCATCAGCCGAACGTCGCGGCGCCAGTTCGAGGCGCCAGCCGAGATCACTTTGACGTCATCTGGTCCGATCACAACTGGCGGCAGTTCTACGTCGCACGGTGAGCTGGCCAGCGCAACTTCCAGCCCGCTGACGGCCTCGACCTCGATCTCGGCCTTAGGCGGCAGGTAGACGGTGGTGCCGGCGCCGCTAAAGACGTCGGCCCGGCCGCCCAAGTTGTGCCATGTATTGGGCTGGGGGCCGGCCAGGGTGAGATGGCAGCGGCCGCCCAGGATCACGAAAGCAGTCTCGACCTGGCCGAAGGAACCTTGCCATCTCTCGCCGGCTTTCAGACGGAGCATATCAAGGCCAAGCCACTCGATGCCGTCCTGGCCAGGCTTAAACACAGTGTGGTGGCCGTGCTCTGACGGCGCCTTGTACAGCGGACTCATTCTTGCCTCCTTGTGGCGTTTGCTTGGATGTTGGTGGGGTCGGAGGCCGGGGTGGCCGGCAAGCACCAGGCCAGCGCGGCCGCCCCGGGTTGTTGGGGTACGTACTCAAGCCCGATCCAATCGTGGTAGCCCTCATCGGCCAGCCATCTGGTCAGGCGGTTGAAATCGATTTTGCCAGTGCCCGGCTCGTGTCGTCCCGGCTCATCGGCGAACTGCACGTGGCCCAACCAGGGGCCGATGCCCGCCAGCCGCTCGACTGGGTCGCCTTCCATTCGCTGGACATGGTAGCTGTCAAATTGAAATCGGATGTTGGGATGATTAACTTGCTTGACCAGATCGAGTGTTTCGCTGGTGCTGTCCAGAAAATAGCCCGGGTTATCGGCCGGGTTGAGCATTTCCAAGGTAAGCAGCACGCCGGCCGAAGCGGCCCGCGGCGCGGCAAGGGCCAGATTGGCGAGCAGGCAATCGACCTGGGCTTGCCGAGCAAGCGCCGGTAGGCGAACGCCAGCCGGCAGCATGATCTTGGCAACGTGCAGCCGCTCGGCGATATCCAGGGCGCGGTCGAGCTGGCGATCGAATTCATGGCGGCGGGCCGGGTCGACCAGGTAGCCGCGGTTGGCCCCATCCCACACCGGCACATCCTGGTTGAAGAGCACGATGGTCAACCCGTCGTGCCGCTGGGCGGCTGCCAGCGCCTCGATATCAGCCTGACTTGGGAAACCGAATTCGATCGCCCGAAAGCCCAAGGCACTCACCGAGGCCAGGCGCTCGGCGAAGGGCAGCTCGGGGAAAAGCCAGCTGACGTTTGGGGCGTAGTTGCGGGCGGCGTCCATTGGCCAAGGATTCACGACCGGGAGCTGCTGCGTGCCGAGTAGATAGCGACCGCGCCCAACAGGATCAAGCCCTTGATGATCCATTGAATGTAGGGGTTGACGCCGACCAGGTTGAAAATGTTGTTCAGGACCGAGACAATCAGGACACCGGCAATCGTGCCGATTACGCTCCCCTTGCCGCCACCGAGGCGGGTACCGCCAATCAGCACAGCGGCAATCGAATCCAGGTCGAAGCGGTCGTAGTTGAGACCGCCGACACCGGGGTCGCCGGCCCCCATCCGGCTCGCCAGGTAGAGCCCGGTCATGGCGGCCATGAAGCTGCAGAACATATAGGCATAGGTCATCACGCGGCGGGTTTCAACACCCGACAGGCGAGCGATCAGCTCGCTGCCGCCAGTGGCTTTGACGTGTCGGCCCCAGACGGTCTTAGTCAGCGCCAGCCAGGTGATGCCCACCAGCACCGCGGTAAAGATCACCGGGAACGGCACCGGGCCAACCATGCCAAAGGCGAAGAAATCCCAGCCGGGGGCGATGCTGCCGCCGGGCTTCTTGGCGTACAGCAGCACCATGCCCTGCAGGATGGCGCCTATGCCCATGGTGGCAATGAAAGGGGCCACCTGCAGCCGGGTGATGACGGTGGCGTTGACGGCGCCGATGACCAACCCCAGTGCCAGCAGGGCCACCACCATGCCGGCCACCTGGACCGGCGTGGTGTAGTTGGCCATGAAGCCGGTGGCGTAGACGTTGACCAGGCTGATGGTGGCGCCGACAGACAGGTCGATGCCCCCGATCAGGATACCGACCGTTTGGCCGATGCTGACAATACCCAGCGCCACGCTCTGGCGCAGTACGTTGGACAGATTGCGGCCGAGCCTGAAGTCGGGCAGGAAGATGGCCGCCAGCAGCACCATGGTCAGCAGCAAGCCGTAAATGATGATGACGTCGCGCTGCTCATCCCACAACCGCTGAAACCGGCTGGCTGGAGGTCGGGCCCGGATGATCTCAGTGGCCATGATCTTGGCCGTAGGTGGCGAGCATCATGACGTCCTCTTCGTTGGCTTCGGCCCCCCGGCGTTCGCCGACGATCGTGCCGCTGTGCATCACGTAAATCCGGTCGCTCATGCCAATAATCTCGGGCAGCTCGGATGAGATCATCAGGATGGCTTTGCCCTCGTTGGCCAGGTCGCGCATCAGCTGCCAGATATCGCCCTTGGCGCCGACGTCAATGCCGCGGGTTGGCTCATCGAAAATGAGCAGCTCTGGCTGGCTGATCAGCCACTTGGCCAGCACGACCTTCTGCCGGTTGCCACCGCTCAGGTTCTCAACCTCGGCCGCCAGGCTGGGCGCCCGCAAGCGCAAACCGCTGGTGGTCTGGTTGATCACGTCGCGCTCGACTTTGCGGTTGACTACCCCCCAGCGCTGGCGATTGCCCAGGCTGGGCAGGGCCGCGTTGTGCAGCACGGTCTGGCCCAGCACCAGTCCTTCGGCGTTGCGGTCTTCCGTCAGAAAGCCCATGCGATGGCGCAACGCATGGCGCGGGGAGGAGATCCGGCTCGGCATGCCATTAATGTGAATAAGTCCATGGTCCAATTTGCAGGTGCCGAAGATGGCATGAGCCAGTTTGGTCCGGCCGGCGCCGACCAGTCCGGCGATGCCGACGATTTCACCGCCGCGCACGACCAGGTTGACATCGCGCAGCTCGGTGTTGACCGACAGCTTTTCGACGCGCAGCACCTCCGGTCCGGCCTCAGCGCCGCGCGGCGGGAAGGTTTCGGAGAAGGTCTTGCCGATCATCAGCCGTACCAGGGTGCCCCGGTCGATCTGGCTGACGCTGTGGGTGCCGACGACCTTGGCGTCCTTGAAGACCGTGACGCGGTCGGCCACCGTGAAGACCTCGGCGATGCGGTGGGAAATGTAGATCACACCGACGCCTTGTTCCTTGAGGGCGCGGATGACGTCGAAGAGGTAATCCAGGTCGCGGCCACCAAGGGCGGCCGACGGCTCGTCCATAATGACCACACGGGCGTTGAGGGACAGGGCCTTGGCGATTTCGACCATCTGCTGCTGGGCGACGCTGAGCCGGCCGAGCCGGGTGCGGGGATCGAGGTCGATACCCAGCCGGCGAAGGATGTCACGCGCCCGAACCTCGAGTTCTTTGTCATCGGTCAAGCCGAGCCGGCTGTGCGGCTCGCGCCCGAGGAAGACGTTTTGGGCCAGGTTCATATCGGCCAGCAGATTGAGCTCCTGATAGATGATGCTGATGCCCAGCCCTTGGGCCGCGTGCGGGCTGGCCATATGCACAGGTTGGCCGTCGATCAAGATCTGGCCGCTGTCGGGTTGGTATACCCCGGCCAGGACCTTCATCAAGGTCGACTTACCGGCGCCGTTTTCACCGACGACGGCATGCACTTCGCCGGCGCGGCAGCTGAAGGAGACGTCTTCCAAGGCGACCACGCCAGGGAAGGATTTGGTTATGTTCCGCATCTCAATCAGGTCGGTCACGCCGTGCACCTCACGCCAAGATGATTGGTGAAACCTGCTGGCCGGAAGGCCGAGCCTTCCGGCCAGCAGACTTGTTCGGTCTTGCCGGCGGGATTTAGCCGCCGTAGAACTCCTCGCGAACCTCGGGCAGCATGTCGAGCCAAAGCTCATCCGACATGCTGGTGTTGTAGTACTCGTCCAGGTTCTCGATGGTGATCACGATGCCCACCACCTGATGGTGGAACGGGATCGGCTCGCCCTGGAGCAGCGCCAGCGCATCGACGACTGCAAAGTAGCCCATGCGGTTGGGGAAGCTGACTCCGGCGAACGGGAAGTCGTTGTCCACCGCCTGGTGCAGGAACAGCGCCCAGTCCTCACCGGTGATCGGTGGGACCGTCATTTCGGCGGCCAGCAGGGCCTCGACTGCGCCCACGGTTTGCAGCGCACTGTCGGACCAGATGCCGTCGATCTGCTCGCCAAACTGGGTGATCCAGGCTTCCATCTGGGCCTGACCGCCAGTCGGCGACCAGTCCGTGTAGGCATGGGCCAGTTCAACGATGCCGGGGTTGGCGGCGAAGACTTCGCGGGCGCAGCGCAGCCGCTCTTCAGCGGGGCTGGCGCCAGCCACACCGGACAGCAGGACGATATCGCCCTCGCCGCCCAGTTCCTCGACCAGCCACTCCGCCTGGGCGGTGCCCATGAAGCAGGAGTCGCCATCAACGTAGGCAACCCGGTTAGCCGGGCTGCTGACGTCACGGTCAAGTGTGATGACCGGCACACCCTGGTCCATCGCTTGCTTGGCACCGGGGTCGACCACATCCTGGGCAGCCGCGCTGATAATCAGCACGTCACAGCCCTTGGTCAGCAGGTCTTCGATGTCACCGATCTGCTTGTTGGGGTCGTCATTGGCGTCGGTGTACAGGTACTCCTCGATCAGGCCGGCCTCTTCGGCCTCCTGAATGCCATATTCGAAGTTTTGCACCATGGCGACGCGCCAGGCATTGGCAATCGAGGCGTTGCTGAAGCAGATGGTGTACGGCGGGTCCTTGGCAAACGGCGTGGTGTCGATCATGCCGTCGGCATCGGGCTCAACCGAGATCGGCCCTGCGGCCGGCTCTTCCATCGGCTCTTCGGCAGCGGGCTCTTCAACTACCGGGGCCGGAGCTTGCGTTGCGGTCCCGCAGGCTGCCAGCAGTAAGGCCAGCACCACGAGCAGGGACAGCAGAGTCATGCTTTTGCGGATAGACATCTTTCTCGTCCTCCTAGGGGGTCATTGGGTGCAACGCTTGCACGTTGTGGGTAGTGCATTGCCAGCCAGAGTAGTAGTTGGTGCCTCCTTCCGATGATGAATTGGCTGCCCCCAGCCGTGGACCAACCTCTAGCGCCGCGTTCGTAGGCGGGCGTAGAGGGCGACCGCAAACAGGATCACCAGACCTTTCACGATCCTGCGCGATTCCTCCTGAAACTGGAGCATGAGCACCAGGTTGAAAAGCACTGTCAGAATGAGCACGCCGCCGATTGTGCCAAGTTGGCTGCCCTTGCCGCCCTCAAAGGCGGCGCCGCCGACGACGACGGCGGCGATGGCGTTCAGCTCATAGCCTTCCCCGAGCCAGTTGTCGGCGGTGCCGACGTAGCCGACCAGCACCAGACCGGCGATGCCCGCCAGGAAGCTGCACACCGTGTAGGCGGCGATCTTGATGCGGTCAACGCTGACGCCGGCCAGGTAGGCTGCCCGCACGTTGCCGCCGACGGCGTACAAGCGGCGGCCAAAGGTCGTGCGGGCCAGCACAAAGGTGGCGATGCCGGCGATCAGCAGCCAGGTGATCAGGGCCATCGGCACCGGTCCAATCGAATCCCGCCCCCAGAAACGGAGCACATCAGGAATGTAGGTTTTCGGCGTGCCACCCGAGTAGGAGAAGCGGATGCCCTGCACGATCAGAATCATGCCGAGGGTGGCAATGAAGGGCGGGATCTTGAGCTTGGTGACAATCAGGCCGTTGGCCAGACCAACGGCCGCCGAGAATACCAAACAAAAGGCGACCACCGGCCATACCAATTCCTCCCGGCCATTGGTGATGCCGGCGGCGAAGATGGAAACGGTGGCCATGACCGAGGCGACCGACAGGTCGATGCCGCCGGTCAGGATGACAATTGTCTGTCCGACGGCCAGGACGCCGAGCGGGGCGGCCTGTTTGAGCAGCACGGTCAGGTTGCGGGTGGTCAGGAAGTTGGGGGACACCAGCGAGGCTGCAACTATCAAGATCGCCAACACCACCCAGATGGCAGCCGCCGACAAGATCCGGTTGCGCCGGTCGCTGGGCGCCCGCAACATGGGGACGCTGGCGATGCCGGCGGGTTCGGGGACGAGGCTGCTGGTCATCCGTACTCCTCCCTACCAGGCCGTGTAGCCGCCGTCGACGACCAGGGTGTGGCCGGTGACAAAGGCCGACGCCTGGCTGGCCAGGAAGACAACGGCGCCGGCCAGATCCGACCCCTGACCAAAACGGCCAAGCGGCACACGGTCGACCAGCTCCTGATAAAAGCGGGCATCTCGGATTCTGAGCTGGTCGGTCATGGGGGTGACGAAGTAGCCGGGTGCGATGGCGTTCAAGCGGATGCCGTGCGGCGCCCACTCGATTGCGAGCGAGCGGGTCAATGCGATGACGCCGCCCTTGCTGGCGCAGTAGTGGCTGTTGTTGCCGCCACGATTGCCGACCAGACCCGAAATGGAAGCGACGTTGATGATCGAACCGCCGGCGCCGCCTTCCATCAACCGCCGGCCTAGCGCCTGCGTGGTGCGGAAAACACCGCCCAGATTGATGTCGATGACTCGTTGCCAATCGTCGGCCGGTAGATCTTCGAACGGCGAGTTGCTGGTGACGCCGGCGTTGTTGACCAGAATGGTGGGTTGTCCCAACTCGGCTTCGCATCGATCGAGCGCCGCTTCGATTTGGTCGGCCCGGCCGACGTCCACCGGCATGGCCCATGATCGCCCGCCGGCGGCCGTCAGGCCCTCGGCGGCGGCCTGGCCCGTCTCCCGGTCGACCTCGAAGATGGCGACGGCGGCGCCGGCCTCACTAAGCGCCTGTGCCATCGCCAGACCCAGCCCGCGGCCGCCGCCGGTGACGATGGCAACCTGCTGGTCGAGCCGGAAGAGGGAAGGCAGTCCGGTCATTACGCGGTCGGCCGCTCGGCCCATTACAGCTCGCCACCCAATTCCTCGACCAGGTCGAGGATGCGTCGGCAGACGTTGTCAATGTGGGTCAGAAGCCGGCTTTCGGCTTCGGCCGGGCCGGCGTGGGAGAGCGCATCAATCACGGAGTCGTGCTCCTGCCGAGCCTCGCGCGCGTTTTCGATGCTTTGCATATAGTGGGCGCGAGTGATATGGACGTGCACGTTAAGTTCGCGGTAAATCTCGATCAGACGCTGATTGCCCGAGAACTCGACCAGAATCATGTGCAGATCGCGGTCGGCATCGATGAAGGTCTGGTAGTCCGCGTAGTCGTCGTCCTCGGTAGCATGATCCATGCGGGCCAGCGGCCCTTCGATCGCCTGCAGGTACTCGTCGACCTTGCCCAACTCAAACAGGCGACGGATGGCGTAGCCTTCGATCAGCCGGCGGGTCTCGAAAATCTCTTCGACATCGCGCTCGGTCAGCCGGCTGACGAAGGTGCCGACGCGCGGCACGATGGCCACCAGGCCTTCGGCGGCCAGCTGCTTGAGCGCCACGGTGACTGGCGTACGGCTGACCCCCAGCGCATGGGCCACGTCGGCCACCGAAATGCGCTCGCCCGGATGCAGTTGTCGGGCGAGAATCCGGTCCTTGATGACGGAGTAGGTCTGTTCGGTCAGATCGGTTGATTTGAGCTCGGAGAACAATTCGCTCATCGTCCCGGTCCCTCCCTCCAGGGTGGGTACCTGACCTCAGGGGCAAAGTTGACATGTTACATCTGAAATGTTACATGTCAACGGAACCACTATAGACAGATTCTGGGCGCCTGTCAAGTAGTTGGCCCGCAAAATGGAGGCGCCGACAGTGGAGGCGGAGGAGGGCCTGGCGTACACTGGGGCCAACCGGTGGCGTGTTCGCGGGCGGTGGCAATGCATCTGGCAGTGGATGGCTGGGGGGTGGCGCACAAGCCTTCGGGTCGGCTGGCCTGGCGGGCGGCTGAGCTGCTAGCTCAACTGCGGGCGCACGAGCCCGACCTGCAAGTCAGCTGGATAACCCCGGGCCCGATGGACGCGGAGGGGCACGTCGAGCAGGTTCCGGTTGGCCCTGGGTCACTTGGCCATTGGAGGTTCCAACAATGGCGGTTGGCGCCGGCTGCCCAGCGAGCGGGCGCCGACCTGTTGCTCAGCTTGGAGGCGTCGGCGCCCTTGCGCAGCCCGTTGCCTGTCCTCATCGAGCAGACTGGCTGGCCTCCCCGGGAGAGCGGCCTGGCCGAGCGTTTGCGTCGGGCCATGGCCAGCGCCGGGGCCTTGGGGGCTGCCGGCCGCTACCGCTGGCAGGATCTGGCCGGCGTCGATTTAGGCCCCCCTCCGGATCGCCTGCTACCGCCGTTTGTTGCTAGCCAGTTTCGCCCGACCGCCGGCGACGATGACCGGGGGATACGCCTGCGCTTTGATCTGTTTGACGGTTACGTGTTGGCGCTCGAGCCGTCACGGGCCGAACTCGAACTGCTGCTGGCGGCCTGGACCTGGGTCGACGCCTCGGTCGGGGACTCCCACCCACTGGTCTTGGCCGGTCTTGACCCGTCGGTGGCCGACCACGCCCGGCACTGGGCTGCGTCGCTCGACCTGGCGGACAGCCTGCACATCCTGCCGCCGATTTCCTGGACCGACCTGCCGGCGTTGCTGCGCGGGGCCGCCGCCATGCTGCATCCCGGACCCAGTGCCAACGGCCAGGAGCTGCGCTGGGCGCTGGCCAGCGGCACCCCGGTGGCCGGCATTGCCCTCCCGTTGGCCTCGGCCGTGATGGGCGACGCCGGCTACTTGGTGGCCGAGGCGGACAGCCGGGCGCTGGGCGCGGCCTGCCTCACGCTGCTGGTCGAGCAGCGTGAGCTGGCGAAGCAGCTGCGTCAGAAGGGCTTGCTGCGAGCGATGAGCCTGCACGATGAGACGGCGCCAGCTGCGCTGCTGGACTACCTGAAGCAGGTGGCTGAACGGTGAAACCGAGGGCGGTGGCCCCATGAGGGATTCGGTCCTGGTCGTTGGCGGTGGCGTCTTCGGTGTGACCGCCGCCCTCAGCCTGCGCCGGCGCGGCTGGCGGGTGACGCTGGTCGATCCGGGGCCATTGCCCCATCCAGCGGCGGCCTCGACCGATATCAGCAAAGTCATCCGGATGGACTACGGGGCCGATGCCTTCTATATGGAAGCGATGGAGCGGGCGCTGCTCGGCTGGCGCCAGTGGAGCGCTGTCTGGCCTGAGCCCTTGTTCCATGAGATCGGCTTCAGTCTGCTGAAACACAGCCCAATGCAACCGGCGTCGTATGAAGGCGCCAGCTTTGCCCTGTTGCAGGCGCGCGGACACCAGCCGGAGCGACTGGATGCCGGCAGCATCCGGCGCCGGTTCCCGGCCTGGTCCGAGGCCGGCTTGGTTGACGGCTACTACAACCCCCAGGGTGGTTGGGCCTCCTCGGGCCGGGTGGTGGCCCAACTGCTGGCCGAGGCCGAGCAGGCAGGCGTCGACCTGCGGCCGGGGATCTCCCTGCGGGGATGGCGGATCGATGGTGAGCGCGTGCTCGGCGTGCGCACCGATCAGGGCGATTTGCACGCCGACTGGAGCGTGCTGGCCGCCGGCGCCTGGACACCTGCGCTCTTGCCCGAGTTGGCGGGCTGCGTCTGGCCGGTTGGCCAGCCGGTGCTGCACTTCCGAGTTCCGGATCTGGCTCGGTTTCAATCTCCCAAATTTGTCACCTGGGCCGTGGATATCGCCGAGACCGGCTGGTACGGTTTCCCGGCGCTGGAGGATGGAACCCTCAAGCTGGCCAACCATGGGCCAGGTGTTCGCCAGGCGCCGGGCGCCGGATTGCAGATCACAGCGGCCGATGAGTACAAGTTCAGGCGATTCCTGGCCGAGTCCCTGCCGGACCTGGCCGGCGCCGAGCGTATCGGCGCCCGCGTTTGCTACTACGCCGACAGTTGGGACGGTGACTTCTACATTGACAGGGTGCCCGGCCGGTCGGGGCTGGTGGTGGCCAGCGGCGGATCCGGTCACGCCTTCAAGTTCGCCCCCCTGCTCGGCGATTGGATCGCCGACGCCGTCGAAGGCGTCGGCAATCCTGACCTGGCCCGTTTCGCCTGGCGCCAGCCGGCGAGGCGCAAGACCGAGGAAGCGCGCCACGCGTGACGCAATACTTGGCGCGGTTTCCGGACCCCGGCTTCAACCGAACCCTGTAGGGACGTTGTATACAACGTCCCTACACCGATTAATTGCAGGCGACCGAGGCATTCATTTCGAGGGCGGTAATTCAATAGGGAAGGGCCGAAGCAAATTGCGGTCCAGCTGATCCAATCCGTCGGGACCGACCCGCTGCACCTCCTGGCGCAGCTCTTCGACCATCGCCTTCAATGCAACCACGTCGACGCCGCGGCATTCGTCCGGCAGCGGGTCGAGCCATTGACGGATGCGCAGCAGCATCTTGCTGGCGCCCCGGTAATTCCCGCGCTCGATGTGTAGGTAGGCGACGGTCACCTGGAGCAGCGCCCGGTATAGGTAGCCGGCTTCGTCCTGCATCTGCAGCCAGGCATGCTCGAGCGCCTCGTGGGCCTCGAAGTACTCACCGGCGTTGTGCAGTTGGACCCCCTGGCGGGCCAGCTCGGACAAAGGCTGGCGGCAGCCCGAGCGCAAGCGCCCCAGGTCATCGGTGCGAGCATAACGCTGGGCCAATTCGGCCAGCTGGCGCACCATTTGCCCACGAGGCAGCGCACGATCGGCGCCGGCCAGTTTGGCCTGCGCCAGCTTGTCGGCCTCCACATGCGGACCGAATGCCAGGATGGGAATGCGGCGGGTGGCGGCCGAGGTCTTGAGCGTGTGGATCCAGCGCGCCCAGGGCAGGCCCCCGGCAGTCAGATCGACAAGCATCAGCGCCGGCCGCCATTCGGTCAACGTCCGCACCAGTCCGGCATCGGCGCCAGTCAGTGGCTCGGTCAGTGGCACCGGCCGGTCGGATACCTCGCCTTCGGCCGACAGGTCGGCCGGTGACTCTACGACTTGCAGCCGGAAGCCGGCCGCGTGCAGGACATCGCTAAAACGCGGCTGCAGGAAAAGGTCCTGGGTCAGGAGCACAACGAGCGGAGCGAGCGGGCCGGATTGCCCGGCGCGGTCTGCGTCTGGCACCGCCGCTAGCCTCGCAGCGCGGCGGCGGCCAACAAACCCCAACCGGCCACATAGGCCAGCCCGCCGATGGGGGCCACCATCCCCAGCCAACTGGCGCCGGTCAGGCTGAGCAGGTAAAGGCTGCCCGAAAACAGAAGTAGACCGCCGAGAAAGGCCCAGGCGGCGTAGCTCAGCAATTGGGAGGGCCATAGGGCGGCCACAACCCCGACCGCCACCAGTGCCAGCGCGTGGTAGAAGTGATAGCGGACCGCGGTCTGATAAGTGTCGGCCAGGCGCGGCTCGGCCTCGAAACGCGGCCGCAGCGCATGGGCCCCGAACGCGCCCAGCGTCACCGCCAACAGGGCGGCCAGCGCACCAACGGCGATGATCGTGCGTGGATTGGTCATGGCGTTTGTGCTTTCCGTATCCCTCGTACCTGGGCTATGAATGGCTGTTGCCCCATTTCGTCGGACCGGGCAGCGCGGCGGGCCGGCTCACAACCGGGGCAGTTCGATGCGCTGTTGGGATTGATACTTCCCCTTCTTGTCGGCATAGGAGACGGAACAAGTCTCGTCCCCTTCGAAGAAAAGGACCTGGGCGATGCCCTCGTTGGCGTAAATGCGCGCCGGCAGCGGCGTGGTGTTGGAGATCTCGAGTGTGACGAACCCTTCCCACTCCGGCTCGAACGGGGTGACGTTGACGATGATGCCGCAGCGGGCGTAGGTTGACTTGCCCAAGCAAACCGTCAGGACCGAGCGCGGGATGCGGAAGTACTCGACCGTGCGTGCCAGCGCAAATGAGTTCGGAGGGATCGTGCAAACTTCACCCCGGAAATCGACCATCGACCGGCTGTCGAACTGTTTCGGGTCGACCACAGCCGAGAAGACATTGGTGAAGATCTTGAACTCGTCGGCGACGCGGATGTCGTACCCATAGGATGACACCCCGTACGAGATAACCCCATCGCGGACCTGACCCTCAACGAACGGCTCAATCATCTTGTGTTCCCGGGCCATCTTGGTGATCCAGTGATCTGGCTTGAGTCCCATGCAGCGCTCCTCTCAGTATCCAGGCGGCCTGGTCTGGGTGTCGGCCTCCACCGGATTGGTCAGCAGGCCAATCCCCTCGATCTCGACGTTAACCTCGTCGCCCGGCTGCAGCGGGCCGACGCCGCTTGGCGTACCGGTCAGGATAACGTCACCGGCGGCCAGCGACATGACCGAGGAGGCGAAGGCGATCAGCTGGCGTGCCGGATAGATCATGTCGCGCGTCGAGCCCATCTGGCGCGGCAAGCCATTCACGGTGCAGGTGATCAAGCTGTCGGCCGGATCGAGTTCGGTCTCGATCCAGGGTCCAATCGGACAGAAAGTATCGAACCCTTTGCCGCGTGTCCACTGGCCATCGGCCCGCTGCAGGTCGCGGGCAGTAACGTCGTTGGCGATGGTGTAGCCAAGGATCATCTGGTCGACCGAGTCCGGGTGGATCCAACGGCCGCCGCGCCCGATCACAATGGCCAGCTCGGCTTCGTGTTCGACGCGCGACGATTGCGGAGGGAGCAGGATCGGCTGGCCATGGGCCAGCAGACTGCTGGGTGGCTTGAGAAACAACAGCGGCAGCGATGGAACTTCGGAGTCGTGCTCGGCGGCATGGGCTGCATAGTTGCGGCCGACGCAGATGATCTTGCTGGGCGAGGACGCTGGCAAGATCTCGACCGTTGCCAGGGGGGTCTTGGCATCCCGGCGCCGGTAGCTCTCGAACGGCGAACCGTCGAGGGCCCCAACTTTGTCTTCATCGAGCCAGCCCCACTGCGGCGCCGGGTCGGCTTGGGTGCGGTAACGCAGGATCTTCATGGGAGCTCAACCTCCGGCAGGGCGTCTGGCTTGCGCGCCCAGGCCAGGTCATAGTCCTTCTGCCATGGGAAGACTTCCACCTCGGTCAGGCCATGGCCGGCCAGCATCTGGGCGAAGCGGCCGCGGGGGCAGGTACGGCCCAGGATCAGCGGCGCCTGCCAGCCGATGCGGTTGGTGACCAACAGCCAACCGCCGGGGCGCAGCACACGTACAAGTTCGGCCAGCGTATGGCGTGGGCTGGGGGTGAATTCGAGCACCTCCAGGCTGCTAACCAGGTCAAAGGTCGCGTTGTCAAAGGGCAGCCGTTCGAGTGTTCCCTGCGCCCAATCGCGCCGCACACGACCGTCCGTCGGCAGCTGGCGGCCGATCATCGGTCGGGAGGGTTCGAGGCAGACAATAGGTGCGGCATAGTTCCCGCCGGCCTCCAGGGCCCAGGCGAGCCGGCCGGTGCCGGCGCCGGCGTCGAGCAGCCTGGCACCGGGCAGCGTTCCAATGACCTGGGCGACGGGCTCACCTAGGAAGCGCTTCTCCCAGGCCCTATCGAACCCTTTGATCTGATTGTAGCGATCAGCCGTCAGATCGTAGAGCCAAACCACGAAGCGGCGACCCAGGTGGGCACCCTCACAGATGTACAGTTCCCAGACAAGCAGGACGATTGCGGCGGTTGCCAGTGCGAGGGCCAAGGTGGGTCGAAACGGCTCCGGGTGGGATCGACCGAACGAAATGAGACGTACCATTGTAGTCTAAGAGAGTCCTGGGTCCGGTGTCTGGCCGACCTGTGTTGGGGTCTATGGCTATAATGGGGTGGGCGGATAGCTCAGTTGGTTAGAGCGCTTCCCTTACAAGGAAGAGGTCGCAGGTTCGAGCCCTGTTCCGCCCACTGCGGCGTCCCAAGCGGGCGCCGTTTTCTTCACAAGGCGAGAGATGGAGGCGGCATGCGCAAGCTGATGGCATTGCTGGCGGTCGGGACTGCCCTGCTGGCCTGCAGCCAGTTTCCATTGGGACAGGCAACGGTCACGCCGGTTTTGGACCCGGATCCTGCGACGCACGCGCCGACCGCCACCCGCACCCCTCGACCGCTGCCGACGCTGGCGATGACGCCGGCGGCCCTCGAGGATGAGGATCAGCGGGCGGCCATGCTTGAGGCTTTCGTTGAGGATGTTGCCTTGTTGGACGCAGCGACCGCCTACTCCATTCAAGCCCGCGTCGTGTTCGAAGGCCGCACCAGCCAGGCCGAGATCGAGGGAGTGGCCCGCATTGTCTACCGCCATCCGGGGCCTGACATGCTGGAAGATCTGGTGGTTATGTTGTGGCCCAACAATGACCAGTACCGGGCAAGCATGACTGCCGGGCCGGCGGCGATTGGCGGTGCGGTGGTGCAGGGCGAGCCGTTGGGCGGCGGACTGGCGATGCGCTACTCCCTGCCGGCGCCGCTGGCCGCCGGTGATTCGGTCGATGTGAGCGTGCCCTTCCGCGTCGTGGCCGAGGGGCCGATCGGCGGATCGACGCCGCACCGATTTGGCATCACCGAGGGTGTGCTGTTCGCCCCGACGTTCTACCCGTTGGTCCCGCTGCGCCTCGACGGCGCCTGGCAGGTGGCCGACGCCCCACCGGGCGGGGACACCACGACCTCGGCGGTGGCCGGCTACCGGGTCGAACTGACGGTGCCTGACGACTTGGCGTTGGTGGCCACCGGGACCGAGATCACCCGCCAGCCGGTGGAAGATGGCCAAGTTGCCGTGACCTATGTCTCCGGCCCGGTGCGCGACTTCGCCTTTGCCCTCGGCAGTCTGGTGATGGAGGAGACGACGTCCAACGGGGTGGCGATACGGGTGTGGGTGCTGCCGCAGCACGAATTCGAGTTCGACAAGGTCCTGCAAGCGGCCCGCATCCAGGTCGGGCTGCTGACGGAGCTGGTTGGGCCCTATCCCTACACCGAGCTGGACATTGTCGATGTTCCGGGAGCGTATGGCGGCATCGAGTACCCATCGCTGGTGACGGTTGGCACGTTGGGCGGTTCGTGGGTGATCGAGCCGGTTGTTCACGAGGTGGCGCATCAGTGGTTCTATGGGCTGGTCGGCGATGACCAGATTGCCGAGCCGTGGCTGGATGAAGCCTTTGCCACCTACGCCACCGCGCTGTACTACGAGCGATCCATCGGGACGGGCCGTTACACCGGCTACCTGTCCGACCACCGCGATGCTTTGCGCACGCACCCGCAGCCGGACATGCCGATCGGACGGGGTGTCGGTGAGTACGGCGGTCGAGAGTACGGTTTGTTCGTCTACCTCAAGGGGTCGTTATTTTACGACGCGCTGCGCCAGGAGCTTGGCGACGACGTCTTCTTCGATTTCCTGCGCAGCTTCTTCCAGGAATACCGTTACCTGATCGCCAGTTCCGCCGATTTCGAACGTAGCGCTGAGGCGACCTGCGGCTGCCAGCTCGACGACCTGTTCGACCTGTGGGTGTTTGAGGGCGGGCCGGTACCGGGGCTGGAGTAAGCGTGCGCCAGGCGCCAGGCGCCGAGCGCCAGGCACCAAGCACCAAGCGCCGGGCGCCAAGCGCCAGGCACCAAGCGATAAGCTGTCAACATTCAGCGATCAGCGGTCAGCAAGATCAAATGCTGATAACACAAAGGCACGAAGACTCAAACGGCATTCCTCTTGGGAGGAGCGACGGGGCGGCCTCCTACTGAATGGGGGGAGCGCAAGACGAATCGCATAACCATCTGCCTGGGTCATGTACGACCTTTCCCTTGTCACTTATCACCTCTCACCACTCCCTACTCACGAATCCCCAATCCCCAATCCCTACTCCCCAATCCCCATCCCTTCTTGACCACCCCCTGCCCGGGGCATAGAATGACGCGCGGGGCCTTTCCTGCTTTCGATCCCACCTGCCACTGCCCCAGGAGACTCGATGGCCGACTTTCTCACCCGCGGCACGCTCCAGGACCTTGACCCCGCCTTACACCAATTGACCGAACTCGAAGCCGAGCGCCAGTACCGGCGCTTGATCTTGATTCCGTCGGAGAGCACCGCCCCCAAGGCCGTCCTCGAGCTGCTGGCGACGGCTTTTCACAACATTTACGCCGAGGGCTATCCAGACGAGGACAGCCGCTGGTTTTCCGAGGACGAAATCCTGGACCTGGAAACGCGGCTGGCCGACTACCGGCGCTACTCGGATCCGCGTTATTACAAAGGTGTTGAGTACGTTGATATCGTCGAAGCCCTGGCCCGCCGGCGCTGTGCCGAGGCCTTCGCCGCCAACGGCGTCACCCCCGACGATCTGTATGTCAACGTCCAGCCGCTGTCCGGTGGACCGGCCAACAACGCCGTGTACCACGCGCTGATCGAGCCGGGCCAAACCGTGCTCGGCATGGACTTGAAGCATGGCGGCCACCTGTCGCACGGTTCGCCGGTCAACCGCTCCGGCAAGTATTATCAGGCGGTCCATTACACCGTCGATCCTGAGACCGAGCGCATCGACTACGACCAAATGGCAGCCCTGGCCCAGGCGCACAAACCTAAACTGATCATTGGCGGTTATTCGTCCTACCCGTGGACGGTGGATTGGGCCGAGTTCCGCCGGATTGCCGACTCGGTCGGCGCCTACCTGCTGGCCGATATCGCCCATGTGGCCGGCCTGGTGGCGGCCGGCGTCTACCCATCACCCGTCGGCCATGCGCATGTCATCTCCTTCACCACCCACAAGTCGTTGTGCGGGCCGCGCGGCGCCGCGCTGCTGACGACCGATAAGAAGCTGGCCCGGTTGCTCGATCGGGCGGTCTTCCCCGGCGAGCAGGGTGGTCCCCACATCAACACGATTGCTGCGCAGGCGCTGACCTTCAAGCTGGCCCAGACCGAGTCATTCCGGCAGATGCAGCAGGCAGTGGTCGACAACTGCCAGGCGCTGACGGAGGGCATTGCGGCGCAAGGGCTCCGGATCGCCTTCGGCGGGACCAACACGCATCTGACCAATATCGACTGCAAGTCGGTGGTTGGGTCCGATGGCACTGAGCTGTCGGGCGACATGGCGGCCCGCATCCTGGACCTGGCCGGCATCGTGTGCAACCGCAATACCATCCCCGGGGACAGCTCGGCCCTCTATCCGAGCGGCGTCCGGCTGGGTACCCCGTGGATTACCCAGCGCGGCTTCGATGAAGCCGCCAGCCGGCGTCTTGGCGATGTAATCGGTCGACTGCTGATGGCCTGCCAGCCCTACAGCTACGCCAAGCGTAAGCGCGAGGTGGCCCGGGCCAAGGTTCCGTTCGACGCCTTCCATGCGGCCAAATCCGAGATCCGCGACATGGCCGTGGCGGCCGGCATCGATTTCGATCCACCCGAGCATGGTTATCCTCACTTCTACTATCTGGACGACCCGGTCGCGGCCGAACCTTTCACCGAACTTGAGATCGAGGGGGATGACGCCGATGCGGTTCTGCGTTGGGCAACCAGCCTGCGACCGTCCGCCGTCGAAACCGGCCAAACGGCGCATGGAATCCTGAACGGCATCGAGGAGGCGACCGAGCTGTGGGCCAAGCGCCAGACGACCGACCGCTGGCTGCTCACGCTTCCCAGTGGGGCGGCCGCCTGGACCCGGGCCTGGCTGCGGGACCTGTCGGATGGTTTTGTCCTGCTCGACCCCGACGACCTACAGCGCAAGATCCCAGGTCCAGTCGTCGTGCGCCAGGTCGGCGGCCAGGCCAAGGCGCCCAAGGCGGACTTCGAACACGAGGGTTTTGACAAACCATGGTTCATTGGCGCCTCTGGTTCGGTTAAGGCTCTGCCCGCTTTTGCCTGGCAGCAGAGTGAATCCGAGGAGCTCCGCCGGACAGCGCTCTACGAAGATCACCTGGAGGCCGGCGCCAAGATGGTGCCGTTCGCCGGCTGGGAGATGCCGGTCTGGTACAGCTCGGTCGTCGAGGAGCACCAAGCGGTGCGCACCGCCGCCGGGTTGTTCGATGTCAGCCACATG
Source organism: Anaerolineales bacterium (assembly GCA_036397095.1). Lineage (GTDB taxonomy): Bacteria > Chloroflexota > Anaerolineae > Anaerolineales > E44-bin32 > DASWJQ01. The sequence goes on along the minus strand of DASWJQ010000039.1, from coordinate 31,655 downwards.
GGTGTGTATGGCGTCGAAGGACCTGGCGCGGCTGCTTTTCTTGATTCGGTTGTGGGCAATGATGTGCTGGCGCTGCGGGTCGGCCAGTCGCACTACACGCAATTCATTGACCCGGCCGGGAATGTCATTGACGACCTGATGATCTACCGGCGACCGGCGAGCTACCTGGTGGTTGTCAACGCGGCCAATGACGATAAGGATTGGGCCTGGCTCAGCGCCGTGCACGCCGGCCAGGTGTTGGTTGACCCTGACCGGCCATGGGCGAGCGCGTATGGCCGTGGCTGCCGGCTGCGCAATCTGCGCGATCCGGCCGCGGGCAAGGACCAACGCGTCGATCTGGCACTGCAGGGTCCGAAGAGCCGCGCTATTTTGCTGGCGTTGGGCGCTTCGGAGGAAAGCGCTGCCGCGCTCACCCGTCTGCCATGGGCGGGCGTGATGGAAGGAGTCTTCGGCGGGATCGACCTCATCGTCAGCCGCACGGGCTATACGGGGGAGCGCATCGCCTACGAGCTGTTTGTGCACCCCGAGCAGGCGCCGGCCCTGTGGCGGGCTCTGCTCCAGGCCGGCGAACCGCTCGGTCTGATGCCGACGGGCCTGGGGGCGCGCGATTCACTTCGGACCGAGGCCGGACTTCCCTTGTACGGCCATGAGATGTCCGGTGAGATGAATCTGGGGGTCGGCGACTCCGGCTTCATTGGCTATGTTAAGACGCATAAGCCCTGGTTCATCGGTCGGTCGGCCGTGCTGGCGCAGGAGGCTGAGCGCAAGGCTGAGGTGGTCCGGTTTCGGTTCAATGACAAGGGGGTGCGCATGGCTCACTACGGCGACCCTGTGGTCGACCGGCGTGGCCGGGTGATCGGACGGGTCACTTCGTGCGCCATTGACAAGGAAGGTTACCTGTTGGGGCAGGCGTACCTCGAACTCGCCTACACCGAACCCGACAGCCCGATCGGTATCTTCCAGGGTGGCTATGACGGGTCAAGGCGAGGCGCGGAAATCGGCGACCGGTTGGCCGTGCCGACCCCAGCAACTGTGCTCACGCGCTTTCCGCGCTGAACTGGTGTTGAAACCAGGCGAAGGGGACAACAAGAAAGGGCCCGCAAGGGCCCTGTTCTTGTCAGGTGGAGGCGAATGCCTCCGGAGTAACTGGATCCGCTTAGATGTTCTCGACAATATTGCTGAAAACGTTGCCGATCGCGGGTCCGAGCAGGGCCAGGATCACGATCACAACGACAGCAACTAGAACAAGGATCAAAGCATACTCAACCAATCCCTGACCTCTTTCCTTCGGAGCGTACAGCATTTGGATTAACCTCCTTTCCTTCTGAAGTTACGCCGCAAGTGCGGCGGGGCCTTTATCACTCGAAGCTTAACACAGGTCATGCTTGTCCACACCTTACAGCCTGCTTGCAAGCGCCGGTGCGGGTTCGGGTGTGCCGGCCTGGGCATGTACCGGTAACAACGGCCGGCGGCGTCGGGCGTTACGCGCTCTTGCCTAGGATATTGGTACTGCGGGGGACTTCGGTGACAATTGCCAGCCAACGCAGCTTGGAGTACGCTTTGTCCGTCATTGGGCACGCGGCACTGATTTAGCGAAGGAGCGCAGGCAATGCTGCTCTATCCGATCTGGTTGGTCTTGGCGGCGGTCTTCTTCACCTTTGCCTTCCAGCACTGGCGCCTTTCCAAACAGCCCGTCCGGCCCTTCCGGATGCGAGAAGGCGAGACGGCCAACCAGGCCCTAGCCGATTTCGTCCGGGACTGGAACCAATACCTGGAAGCGGTCAACGCCAACCGGTTGAACCGGGACCGTGTGGCCATGCTGGGTTACGCGGTGGCGGGCGCACTTTCGATTGTTGCCATGTTTTTTACCTTGCCCAGTCCTTAATTCGCCGGGACATTGTATACAATGTCCCGGCACAGGAATTCATACGAAAACAGGAACGAGCCGGCCACTGGCCGGCTCGTCGCATGAAGGGCGCCAGATTTGCTCAGAAGGCAAACGTACTGACGATAAAGGAGACGATCACCAGCAGCGCGATCACGGCAAACACGATCTGGGCGGGTGAAGCTCGGTTGGGGGATTTGCGACTCATGATTGCTCGGCCTCCTGGGGCCCATCCTACCATGCGTCTCGCCGGCTTGCAGCCAGTGCCAAGCGGTCTATAATCCGGCTGTTCCTCCAAACACGGTGTGAAGGGAGAAGGACGGCATGGACCTGTACGGTGTTCTTGAGCTCCTTGGGTATGTACTGCGGGTGCTGGGGTCGTTGGTTTTTGGCGTTGCTGTCGGCTGGTTGAGTTTGCGCGCCATTAAGTGGCAGATGGGCAGCTGGCAGTTTGCCATCGCCGCGGTCCTCGGATTGCTGGGGACATTCGCCCTGCTCGGCCACTGGGTCGAGGGTGGTGCCACCCTGGGCGCCTTTGGTTTGGGCGCCGGCGCCGGCCTGCTGATCTGGGGCTTGGGCGCCGAGCGGTCTGAAGAGAAGTAGCTTTTCCCCACGACCTCGGAGGTCTGAATTCGGACCTCCGAGGTCGTATAGCCATCGCCAGCCATCCAAACTATCTAGACTTTAAGGAAAGCGTAGGGGATTCGAGTCCCGGATAGATTGTCGCTAGACTGCTGGCCTGCTATGCTTTTGTCACCTGCAAAGGTGTCGATTCCAGTCGAGTTCATAAGAACGTAGGGTCCCTGTCGGAGGCGCCCTCGTTGAGCTGTCGTTCGGCCCACAATCCGTCGAGCCGATCACAGTGGATGAGGGGGCACTGCGATTTGTGCGCACGCCAAACGTGCGCTTGTTTTGAATCCCCCACTCTGAAGGAGCTTGCCAAATGACCGCGCGAACCCGTCTGCACCGCTTGTGGGCGCTGGCCTCGATCGTCGCCTTGTTGGTTGCCATGCTGCCGGTCGGATCGATCCTGACCATGCCGGCCTCGGCGGCGACGGCTGTCTTCATCAACGAGATTCATTATGACAATACGGGTACCGATACCGGCGAGGCGATCGAGGTCGCCGGCCCTGCCGGCACCGATCTGACCGGCTGGTCTATCGTGCTGTACAACGGCAATGGCGGTGCCGTTTATAACACCGCCGGCCTGGCGGGAACCCTGCCGGATCAAGAGGCCGGCTACGGCACACTTTCCGTTGCCATTGCTGGGATTCAAAACGGGGCGCCGGATGGTCTGGCTCTGGTGGACGCTGCCAGCAGTGTCGTTCAGTTCCTCAGCTATGAAGGCTCGTTCATGGCGGTCGGCGGACCCGCCGATGGCATGATCAGCACCGACATTGGGGTCTCCCAGAACGGCTCCGGTGCGGTCGGTAACTCCCTTCAGCTGACCGGCACGGGCACGATGTACGAGGATTTCACGTGGGCTGCCGAAGCCCCGAACACTTTCGGCGCGGTCAACAGCGGCCAGAGCTTCGATACGGGCGGACCGACTCCGACACCCACGCCGACCGACGTCCCGGCGGGGCCGGCCAGCCTGGTCATCAATGAGATTGACTATGACCAGGCGAGCACCGACACGGCCGAGTTTGTTGAGATCAAGAATATCGGCACAACGACCGTCGATCTTTCAACCATCACGCTCGAACTGGTCAACGGCAGCAGCGGCGGTGCGTTGCTCTACCAGTCCTTTGCATTGCCGGCGGCCATGTTGGCGGCCGGTGACTACTTCGTTGTCTGTGGCGATGCGGCCAACGTGCCGAACTGTGATCTGGATGTAGTCCCCGACACGAATCTGGTCCAGAACGGCGCACCGGATGCCGTCGGGCTGCGGGATAGCGGCACGCTGATTGATGCCGTCAGTTATGAGGGCAACACCGGCGCACCCTACACCGAGGGTTCGGGCACAGGGTTGGCAGATGACCCCAGTGTGGAGTTGGCCGGCATCTCACGCTTCCCCGATGGCAGCGACACAGATGTCAACAATGTGGACTTGAGCCTGCGTTGTGCGACGCCCGGTGAGGCCAACGTCAGTGACAGCTCGGACTGCGTGCCGGCGGCGCCGGCCAGCTTGGTCATCAATGAGATTGACTACGACCAGCCGAGCACCGACACAGCCGAGTTCGTCGAGATCAAGAACACAGGGAGCGAACCTGTCGACCTGTCAACCGTCACCCTTGAGCTGGTCAACGGTACCGGCGGCGGTGCCGTGCTGTATCAAACATTTGCTTTGCCTTCCGTGACGCTGGCTGCCGGCGACTACTTCGTCGTCTGTGGCGACGCGGCCAATGTCGCCAACTGCGACCTGGATGTCTTACCCGACACCAATCTGGTGCAAAACGGGGCGCCCGACGCCGTCGGTTTGCGCGACGACAGCGTCTTGATCGACGCCGTCAGTTACGAGGGCGATACGGGTGCGCCCTACACGGAGGGTTCGGGCATAGGGCTGGAAGACGACCCCAGTGTGGAATTGGCGGGCATCTCACGCTTCCCCGATGGCAGCGACACAAATGTCAACAATGTGGACTTGAGCCTGCGTTGCAGCACACCGGGCGAAACCAATGTCGAAGCCAGTACCGGATGCGTGCCAATTGGGGCGCCGGACGTGGTCATCAGCGAAATCCGGATCGATCAACCAAGCACCGACAACGATGAGTACTTCGAACTGGGCGGCGCAGCCGGTACGGCCCTGGACGGCCTGACCTATCTGGTCATCGGCGACGGTACGGGCGGCAGCGGTGTCATCGAAAACGCCACCGATCTTACCGGCAGCGTTATCTCAGCCTCGGGCTTCTTTGTCGCCGCCGAGGGCACCTTCAGCTTTGGAACAGCGGATCTGACGACCGACTTGAACTTCGAGAACGGTGACAACGTCACCCATGTGCTCGTATTCGAGTTCAGCGGCGCAAATGGTGATGACCTGGACACCGATGACGACGGTATATTGGACGCCACCCCGTGGACGTCGGTGGTTGACCTGATCGCGCTCGTCCAAGAGCCCAACCCGCCAGGCGGCACCGAGTTCCACTACGGACCACCATCCATTGGGCCCGACGGATCCTTTGTGCCTGGTCATGCCTTCCTTTGCGATGACGGTTGGCGGATCGGCTCCTTCTCAGGCGGACAGGACACCCCAGGCGCGGCTAACGCCTGTGCGCCGGCTGTCATTGAGGCCAAGATTCATGAGGTGCAGGGCAGCGGTGCGGCCAGTCCGCTGGTCGGCAGCACGGTGATTGTCGAAGGCATCGTCGTTGGCGATTTCCAAGACGCCGCCAGCGGGGTGCATGGTGATCTGAACGGTTTCTACCTTCAGGAGGAAGACGCCGACGTTGACGCCAATCCGCTAACGTCGGAAGGAATCTTCGTCTTTGACGGCACCTCACCGGCCGTCGATGTGCAGCTCGGCGATCTGGTCCGGGTCGAAGGGGATGTGTCCGAGTTCAACGGCTTGACCGAGATCACATCCTTTGCCGGCGTCACGCTCATGGGCAGCGGACAGCCGCTGCCATCAGCCGCCAGCCCGACCTTGCCCGTGTCCGCCGTGGACGATTTCGAAGCGTTCGAAGGCATGCGCATAAGCCTGTCCCAAACGCTGTTCATCTCCGAGTACTTCAACTTTGATCGCTTCGGCGAAATCGTGCTAACGACGGAGCGCCAGTTCCAGCCGACGGCCATCGAGGATCCCGGCTCAGCGGCCGCGGCCGACGTTGCAGCCGACAACGCACTGGGGCGCATCATGCTGGACGATGGACGCACCAGCCAGAACTCCGATCCGGCCATTCATCCCAATGGCAGCGAGTTCACGCTGGCCAACCGATTCCGTGGTGGTGACACCGTAGCCAACGTGACCGGTGTCATGGATTACGCCTTTGGCCTGTACCGGATTCATCCAACCGACGGCGCCAGCTACACGGCGGCCAATCCGCGTCCGGCGGCCCCGGAGGACGTCGGCGGCCGCCTGACGGTGGCCAGCTTCAATGTGCTCAATTACTTCACGACGATAGACACCGGCGCCTTTGTCTGCGGACCGGCTGGGAATCAAGAATGCCGCGGCGCCGATAACAGCGAAGAGCTCGAGCGTCAACGGGCCAAGATCGTGGCCGCCCTGGCGGCCATGCAGGCCGATGTCGTTGGTTTGATCGAAATCCAAAATGATGATGACACGTCCGTCGCCGACCTAGTGGCTGGCTTGAATGCTGCGCTCGGCGCCGGCACCTACGACTACATCAGCACGGGCTTCATCGGGACCGATGCCATCAAGCAGGCCCTGATCTACCGGCCGGCCTCGGTCGAACCCGTCGGCAGCCATCAGCTGCTGACCTCGGCGGTGGACAGCCGCTATGACGACAGCCGCAACCGGCCGGCCCTGGCCCAGGCCTTCCTCGAGCAGGCCTCGGGCAGCACTTTCACGGTGGTGGTCAACCACCTGAAATCGAAGGGCTCAGCATGTGGCCCGGGCGATGACGACCCGCAACAGGGCAACTGCAACCAAACCCGAACGCTGGCCGCCCAGGCCCTCGTCGACTGGGTCGCCACCGATCCAACCGGCTCCGGCAGCCCCAACTACCTGATCATGGGCGACCTGAATGCCTACGATAAGGAAGACCCGATCGATGCCATCCTGGAAGGCGCCGACGACACGCCGGGCACCAGCGACGACTGGACCGACCTGGTGCATCTGTACCAGGGCGAGCACGCCTACTCCTACGTGTTTGACGGCCAGCTCGGTTACTTGGACCACGGTCTGGCCAGCGGAGAAATGCTGGCCAGCATCACCGGCACCACCATCTGGCACGTGAACGCCGATGAACCTGACATCTTGGACTACGACACGACCTTCAAGCAGCCGCCGCAAGATGCGCTCTACGAACCGAACGCCTACCGCTCGTCGGATCACGACCCGGTGATCGTCGGCCTAGCCCTGGCTGATCAGGTCGCGCCGGAGTTGACCGTCAGTGTCGAGCCGTCGGAGCTGTGGCCGGCCAACCACAAGTACGTCGACGTTGAGGTCACGTTGTCGGTCTCGGACGCCGTGGACCCTAATCCGACGGTGGTCTTCATCTCGGTCTTCTCGGATGAGCCCGATAATGGACCCGGCGATGGCAATACGATCAACGACATCGTGGTCGTCGATGAGACTCATTTCCGCCTGCGAGCCGAACGCGCCGCCGGCGGCGATGGAAGGACCTACACCATCACATATCTGGCGACGGACGCCAGCGGCAACACCACGCTGGCCAGCGCCACTGTGACCGTGCCCATGAGCCGGGGCAAAGGAAGATAGTGCTGGACACCCGGTCAGAAGGACGTGGAAACCGAGCGAATCGATATGAAACGTGCCAGAACGACTGATTTGAGACAAGTCGGGTCGGATTTGCGCACGCGGCCGATGAGCCTCGGTTGAGAGCCTTGTGCTAAGAATTTAGCAGGGGCAGGCGGCGTGAGCCGCCTGCTTTCGTCACTGCGTATGACCTGCTGGAATTCTGACGGCCAATCCGAGCCCGAGAGGAGGTGGTTAGGCCGGGTTTGCGATGGGAGGCCTAGCGGGGGGGATAGTTGAGCCAACTTTGGAGGGAGATGGAATGAAACGCAGTTCGATCGTTCTGACACTGGTCCTGATCGCGGCGCTGGCCCTGGTTGTGCCGGCGGCGGCGATCACCAATGGGCAGCCCGATGGGACCGATCATCCGTACGTTGGGCTGATTGTCTTTGATGTCCTGAATTCTGATGGCGTTCAAGTTCCAAGCCATCGCTGCTCCGCTTCGTTGCTGACAGACACTGTCGTCCTGACAGCTGGCCACTGCACCGATGGAACGGTGGCGGCCCGGATCTGGTTTGACGAGGACGTGCAAAGCAACACCGAATACCCGTTCAGCGGTACCACGTCCTATGACGGTGTTCCCCACACCAATCCCGACTTCTGCATCGGCTGCGGCAACGGCTTGCCGGGCTTCGCACTGCGCGATGTCGGCATTGTTGTGCTGACGGAGCCGGTTCCGAATTCGGTAGTCAGTGAATACGCTCAACTACCGGACGCCGGCGATGTGGATGAACTCCGCAACAAGGCGGAACTGGACAACGTCGGATACGGCGTGCAGGAGCAGATTCACGGGGGCGGTCCACCGCTGTGGGCAGGGCTTAGGGTCCGGTTGTACGCACCCAGCCAGATGATCTCCGGCAACTTCACTCACAGCGATGAGTTCATGCGAATTTCGCTCAATCACAGCCAAGGCAAGGGTGGAACTTGCTTTGGTGATTCGGGTGGCCCCAACCTGCTTGGGGGTACTAACACAGTGCTCGCCGTCAACTCATATGTGACGAATTCCAACTGCTCCGGCACTGGGTACTCGAGCCGTGTCGACATCCCTGAGGTTCTTGACTGGATCAACGGGTTCTAAGATTATCAACCCTTAACAACTTGGTCGATGGGGCCGATGATCGTTGGATAGACTTCCGGGAGGCCGTTTGGCTTCCCGGAAGTTGCCCTTGTCAGTAGCTGGGTTTGGGATATCCAGGCGGCGTGTGCCGCCAGCTTTTGTCACCGCGTATGATCTGCTGGAATCTTGAAGTTAAATCCGAGTTCGGGAGGAGGTGGTGCACCACCAGACCGGATACGCTCCAACCCGAGATGACCAACCTTCAATTGTAGGGAGATGGAAATGAACCAAAGATTACTGAATGTCGTCGCTGCCGTTGCCATGCTGGCCGGCTCTATTGGCAGTGCCGCACCGGCCCTGGCCGCCCCGCCTGGGCCTACCTATCGGCCTGTCGATGTCGGCCCCAGGCTCCGTGACCTGTCGCCCAGTGAAGTCCCGCTTCACCTGAATGGGTTTGAAGGAGCCTACGAACAAGCTGCCTCCTCCTCGACGCAGCCACAGGAATACGTAGAGGGGGACGTCATCACCGCCATCTGGTACGACGATCTGTCTGGGCTGTACCTAGCGCCGTTTGAGGTGCGGGCCATCGGCGAGCATATCGAGGTCTGGGTTATGACCGACCTCAACTTCCCTGATGGCGACCCGCGCAACCCGGTGGTGATCACAGACGAGCAGATCGACTACCTGGTCGATGAGTTCGACAACACCATCTATCCGCAGGAAGTCGCCTTCTTTGGCGCACCGGACTTCCATGATGGCAGCAACGCCGCACTGCCCTTCGACTACTACGATCCCGAAGGGCGCTCGATCGCCATGATCATGAACGTTGGCGACGAAAACTACTACGACCCGAACTACCCGCTATACATCGCTGGCTTCTACTGGGGCGCGGTCTTCGAACTGTACCTTGACCGCAACGTCATCTCGATTGATGCCTACGACTGGGAGAACCGCGTCGGTGACGACGCCGCCCGGCCCAATCTGTACGAAGGGGTCTTCGCCCACGAGTACCAGCATCTGCTCCACGATGACTACGACAGCGACGAAGAGAACTGGGTGAATGAGGGCCTGTCGGACTTCGCCGAGTTCCTGGTTGGCTATGGCCACCCGGATTCGCATGTCCGCGACACCGCCGCGCTGCCGGAGAACTCGCTGGTCGTGTGGGAAGACCAGGGTCCGTTGGAGATCCTGTCGGATTATGGCCACGCCTACCTGTATATGCTCTATCTGTTCGAGCAGTTCGGCGGCGGCGTGCTACAGGACCTATTCCTCAATCCGGGCAACGGGATTGTGGGAGCCGACGCAGCGTTGTCTGGAGAGTCAACGACGTTTGCCGATGTGTATCACCAATACGCACCTGGGCTGTACATAGAAGGCACGTTTAACTCACTGCCGGACTTCTCTGTCGACGTCGGGCATCCGGGCAAACCGAACCCTGAGGCCTTCGCCACGCCGGGTGCACCGCCGTGGGGCACCGACTACCACCTGATGTGGGGCTTTGAAAGCGTCAAGAACCTGGTGTTCAACGGCGTGCAATTCAATCCCACGCAATGGACCTCGGACGGTGATGTCCTGTGGGGCGGTGAGGGCAACTTGGTCGACAACTTCCTGATCGCCGAAGCTGACCTGACCGGCGTCATCGGGGCCAGCCTCAACTTCGACACCATGTACGAGATCGAGGCGGGCTGGGACTTCGGCTTTGTCCAGGTTTCGACCGACGGTGGCAACACATGGGAGACGATCGAGAACGCGCCCTACACGACGCTGGATCATGAAGCGACTACTGAGGGCATCATCGCTCAGTTGCCTGGCCTGACTGGGTCGAGTGGCGGGTGGATCAACCTGACTTACGATCTGTCGGCCTATGATGGCCAAGACGTTCTGGTCGCTTTCCGCTACATGACCGACTGGGCGGTCAACGAGGAAGGCTGGTACATCGACAATGTCGATATCGCCGGCGTCTTCAGCTCGGACGGTTCATCCACGGATGGCTTCCAGAGCTTGAACGAAGTCCTTGGGATCTCCAACGACTTCACCGTCCAGCTGGTCGGTGAGCGCAACCACCGCGGTCAATCCGAGTACGAGGTTATGACGATCCTGAGCGGAGGATACATGCAGGATTGGGCACCGATAGCCGAGATGTTCGACAACTATCGGAGCCTGGTCTTGATGGTCACCTACGACGCGGGAGTGGGCGTGACTTCCTACGCGGATTACAGCTTCGATCTGATCTCAGGCGGAGGCAAGCCCAAGTAGTCAAGTCCATCCTGAGAGGTCCAGCGAGCCCGTCAAACGGCGCGCTCGTTGCCTAAACACAGACTTCCGGGAAGCCAACTGGCTTCCCGGAAGTCTTTCATTGCCTAGTAGATCGGTTCGGGATCTCCGGGCGGCGGCGTGCCGGCCGGCATCCACGGCCGGCCGTCGTCGATATCGCCCGGCTTGATCGGTAGGAAGGGCAGGAACGGCTGGCCGCCGGCGCACAGTATGTAGCGGCCGGCTTCGTCAGTGTGGTACTCGTAAGGGGCGCCGTTGGCTCGCAGGATCACCAGGTAGCCCGGCGTCTCCACCTGGGCGTAGTCAACCGTCGGCAGCGGGCAGCCCAGGGCGGCGCTCGGCCAGATCACGTGGTCAACCGACTCAACCACGACGGCGTCCTCGGCCAGCGCAAGCATTGCGGCCAGATCGCTGACCATGGCCGAAGTGATGCCCGGGACTGGATCATCGACCGGCTGCACTGGCAGTTGCGGTCCGCCGCCGGGCGGCGGGGAGCCCTCCACAGGTGACGTGTCGCTCGGCGTAGGTAAATTCTCCGACATAGGAAGTGGGTCGGCCGCCGGGGCACAAGCAGCCAGAAGCAGGACACATAGCAACGCCAGCAGGGCGTGAAGTTTGTAGGTCATGGTGCGCTCCCTTGGGTTAGGGCCGGTTCCAATCATATGACGAATCCCGCCGGGGCTGGGTTCCCGGCCGCCGGTCATCGCCCCGACATCGCCGGGCGCATTGCCATGCGCCCCTACGGGTTTCATTCGGGATCGGCCCGACCTCCTCATGACCCCGGGGGTCCGGATGAGGTCAGTCCGATTCGAACAGCCCCTTGTCGGACCCCCGGGGTCGAGAATCGCGCAGGCGCGATCGCGTGCACCTGATACTGGTCAACCTGTGACTTGGTCGGCACGCATGGAGCCGCTTAGCCGCTGCGGTGCTGGGCCGACCGACATCCACCCGACCTCCGAGGTCCACCTGGGCCGGGCTTGCAATCGCCAGTCGCTGTGTGGACCTCGGAGGTCATCGACTACGCTGGGCGCATTGCCATGCGCCCCTACGGGTGCGCGAATTCGCGGTCGGCGGTCTGTTCGTCCGCGGTCTGCCCGTCCGCGGTCTGCCGTCCGCGGTCCATCATCCATGGTCCCTTACACCCCTACCTATTATCATGAAGTCATCACCCTCCCAAAGGAGCCCCCATGGACCTTGCCCTCATGATCGAAGGCCAGGACGGTCTTACCTGGCAACGTTGGCAGCGGCTGGCGCAGGCCGCCGAATCGCTGGGCTTCGCCGGACTGTACCGTTCCGACCATTTCACCGGGGCCCGATCGCCGGCCAAAGACTCCTTGGAGTGTTGGCTGTCGCTCGCCTGGCTGGCGAACAACACACGCCGGATTGAGTTCGGCCCGCTGGTCTCGCCGGTGTCGTTCCGCCATCCGGTGTTCCTGGCCCGCTGGGCCAAGGACCTGGATGCGCTGTCGGGGGGCAGATTCCAGTTGGGCGTTGGCGCCGGCTGGCAGGATCGGGAGCATCGGATGTACGGCTTTCCGCTGCTCGGGCCCAAGCATCGCTTCGACCGCTTCGCCGAAGGCACGGAGGTCATCCATCGTCTCCTGCGCCAATCCGAGCCGCAGTTCTTTGAGGGCGACTACTATCAGTTGAACAAAGCGGTCTTGTTGCCCAGACCGGCCCACCAGGGACGGCCGCCGATCGTGATCGGCGGCAATGGGCGCCAACGCACTCTGCCGCTGGCCGCCCGTTGGGCCGATGAGTGGAACGGCGTCTTCCTAGCCGCCGATGAGTATGGTCAGCGCAACCGGCTGCTCAATGAGCTGCTCGAGGAGAACGGCCGGGGGGCCGACGCAGTGCAGCGTTCGGTGATGGTCAATGTGACCATGGCTGCCAGCCAGGCCGAACTTGAAGCCAAGGCGGCGGCCCGCGGGACAAGCCTGGACGAGGTTCGGTCATGGCCGGCCATTGTTGGTACCCCAGACGAAATCCCCGAACAGCTGGAGGCCTACCGCCGGGCCGGCGCCCAGCGCATGATGCTGCAGTGGCTCGAGTTGGACGACCTGGATGGCCTGCGGCTTCTGGCGGAGACGGTGCTGGCCAACTTCCCGTAGTCCGCTCACCGGGAGAGTCTCTCAAAACCTATCGGACGGGTTCTGACAGGCTCGTGTGGGAGATTGAGAGGCCCCGGCTGGCATGGTTGGTCCATCCTTTCGCCACCGGCGTTCAGCGCCGGCTTCCCCCTGGAGATCGCAATGAAATCCGAAATGCCCAACATCGTCGCCGACACCGAGTGGAATGCGCGGCGCCCGCTGGCCCTGGCCGGAGCTGGCCTGCTGCTTGGTCTGATCACTGAGCGTTTGTTCTACGACCGGGCGCTCGGCGTGTCGTTTCCGCTATGGGTGGCGGCCATTTTGATTGCGCTGCTTGTCAGCGCGTGGTACGAGGACCGCCGACCGGCTCCCGCGGCCCTGGCCTTGCTGGTGCCAACGGTGGCTCTAGCCGCGCTGGTTCCGCTGCGCGTCGAGCCAATGACGACCTTCCTGGCTGTCGTATTGACTCTGGGGCTGTTGGCTGTCCAGGTTCGTCTTTTCCGACCGGGCGGCTTCCTCCATTGGGGGTGGCTCGATCTGGCCCTGGCGGGTGTGTGGGTACCGCTCGAGGCCTGGCTGCGACCCTGGCCAACACTGGCCTCGGTCGAGCAGAAGGCCACCGGCGGCGAGCGAGCCAAGGCCCGCACAGTTTCCGTTGTGCGCGGCCTGATCCTGGCCCTGCCGGTGCTCATCATCTTCACAGCCTTGCTCAGCGCCGCCGACCTGGTGTTTGGCGATATGGTGGAGCAGGCATTGGCCTGGCTCAACTTGGAGCGCCTGCTCGAATTCTTTGGGCGCGCCACCTTCGTGCTGCTGGCGGCCTTGTTTCTGCTAGGCGCCCTGGTAGCGGCGCTGCGACGGTCGGAAGACGAGCCCGTTGTGCGCCAGGGCAAGCCGTTGGTGCCGGCCTTCCTGGGAATGATCGAGACCCTGATCGTGCTGGGAGCGGTCGACCTGATTTTTCTGCTGTTTGTGGCGGTGCAGTTCCGCTACTTCTTTGGCGGGGAGGCCAACATCACGGCAACCGCCTACACCTACGCCGAGTACGCCCGGCAAGGTTTCGGCGAACTGGTATTCGCCGGCGCCTTGGCGTTAGGTCTGATTTTCACGCTGGCAGCGGTCAGCCGACGAGAGGCACAGCGGGATCGCCGTCTGTTCGATGGATTCAGCGTGGGACTGGTGGCCATGGTCATGGTGATGCTGGTCTCGGCATTCCAGCGGCTTCTGCTTTACGAACAGGCCTACGGCTTCACCCGGCTGCGCAGCTACACCCACGTTTTCATCCTGTGGTTGGGGCTGCTCTTCGCCGGCTTTGTTGTGCTGCTCGTGCGCGATCAATTGCGCCGCTTTGCCCCCGCCAGCCTGCTGGCGGCTGTAGGCTTTGCGCTGAGCCTGGCCGCCCTCAATGTGGACGACTTCATCGTTCGCCAGAACTTCCAGCATCAGCAGTCCATCGGTCAGCTGGATGCGTGGTACTTGACCACCCTATCGGACGACGCCGTGCCTGCCATTGTTGCGCGGCTCGACCGCGTGCCGGACGACGAGCGCCCAACGCTGTTGGCCGGGCTTTCTTGCCGCCGGCATATCCTGGCCGAACGGGCCGAGACCAGCAGCTGGCCATCTTTCCGTCTGCCAGCTGCCCAGGCGGCCTCTGCACTGGAGGCGGTGGCCGGGCAGCTTGCAGACTATCCAATTGAAGAGGATGAGTGGGGCTCGAGCCAGATAACCTTAGACGAGGATGAGATCTACTACTGCGGGTCCTATGGCTGGTAGCCGCCCGTCGCGCCAGCCTACCAACCGCCCAGAAGTATCTGACGCAGGTGCACGGCGCGAGCCTGAAGCCACAACTGGCTGGCAAGCAGGTTCTTGACGTCGTCCAGTTCGGCTTGCGGGGGCTTGGCGCCGGCCGCCGATTCGCCGCCTACGAGCTCCAGGTCTTGCTCCGCTACCCAGCCTACGCGGCCTTGGAAGCCGATCTTCCACCAGTAGCTGCCGGTGGCCAGCACGCCATCGAGGCCGTGCGGATCGGCCAGGACAGTACCGACTTCGCCGGCGCCGACATCTTGCGGCGTCTGGAAGTTTTGGCCAGGGCCGACGCTCAGGTCGACAGGGCCGGTCGTCTCGATCTGCGCGCCCGGCGAGAAGCGGGTCGATCGCTCTATGGGTTCAACCGCCACCAACATCAACGCATTCGCTACCGGGCGCTCGTGGCCGTCGGAGGGGTTGTTGACGATGTCGCCATCGACCCACAAGGCCGATGATCCACCCCCGTCCTGGTTGATGCCCCAATTGGCCCCGAGATCATCGCGGCAGAACGCCCCGAGTTCTTCGATGGTCATGCCTTCGCTCATGCCTGGATTGCGGCCGTCGACGACCACAAAGTACAGGTAGTCGTCGTTGAAGCAGATGGCCGTGCGCGGGTTGCGGACGGTGGCCCCAAGGTCATCGAAGGACCGGATTTCACCGTCCATCAGGAACTCAAAGCTGCCAGACAGGCTGGCATAGGTCTCCGCCCAGGTCACGCCCCGCCAAGCCTGACAGTCGGATTGGTAGTGGTCGATGCGCATAGAGAAGCCAACCCGGTCGCCGACCTCGACGTTGTCCCGCAGCCAGCTGGCGGCCGAGCCACGGCCGGTGACAATCGCCTGGTCGAACGGAATCGTCCGGCCCTCGCTGCCGGCGGCCACCTCGACGACCGTGCCGGTGGCCATCTCCGGGTATTCCAAAATGGTCAGTGGCTGATCCATCTGGACCATCACCGACAGGTTGCCCGCCGCCGGCATCCGCCGCCCATAATGGTGGGTGAACACGGCCAATTCGTTGCCGGCGGGTCGACCGTTGATTTTGGCCAGGCGATGGCTGGCATTGGTTTCGATCACGGTCAGCAACTGGCCATCGGGCGGATGGCGCACACAGCTGCCGATCATGGCCGAGCGGTCCAGCCGCCAGGCGAAGCCGCTGCCGCCCCCCAGGTCGTCGAAGCGGCGGATGTACCAACCGCCGCTGACCATTCCGCTCTGCGGCACGCCCGTTTCGATGTCATGGAACGATCCATTGATGGCGGCGATGACGTCCATGCGGGCACCCCAGGCCGGCTCCCAGGCCGTCAGGGATTGATCGTAGACGCCCACCATTTCGCTGACCGTGGCCTTGCCGTCCTCGAGCTGCCGTTGCGCAATGGCCGTTTCCAGCGTGAGGTTCGGTTGGGAGCGGTCCATGCGCACGACGAAGACCCGGCTGGGGCCAGCGCCGCGGAACTGCTGATAGTCGACGCCCGGCGCCACGGGGGTCCAGCCCTGGGCCGCCACCGGCACGGCTGCGCCGGCCGCCAGTACTGTGACCAGCAAGAGAGTATGGAGAACTCGGTGAGGGGTCTTTAGCTGGGCCATGGCGCGTAAGGGTACCACCCCTGCGGTGGAAGAGTTAGTGGGAAGGTTTGCCTATCCGCCGGGCCAGGAAGGGCTCTAGATTTGACAACGGCGAGACACGGTGTTCTCCAAGCATGTCGGACTCCGGCTGCTAGTTTCTGTTCGAGTCTTTGAGTCTTTGTGTTTTGTAGGCTTATTGATCTGGGTTTGGAATACCTATCAGCTCCGGTGCAGCCTTGGCAACCGCACGCTGACGGTCGTTCCCTGGCCAGGCTGGCTTTCGATGGTGAGTTCGCCCCGGTGTGCCCGCACCAGTGCCGTTGCGATCGACAAGCCAAGACCAGATCCCTGGCCACGACGACGGGCTTTGTCCACCCGGTAGAAGCGGTCAAGAACGTGCCCCAGGTCGGCCGGCGGGATCCCCGGACCATCATCCTCAACCCGCACGATAACATCCGAGCCGTTTGCCAACACCTGAACGTCAATGGTGCCTCCATCCGGTGTGTGTTGGATGGCGTTGTCCAGAATGATGTGAAGGACTTGCCGTAACCTTGTCGGATCGCCCTGTGTCCAGATGGGCTCGGCCGAGCAGCCAATGGCCAATCCGGTTGCCGCCGGCAAGTCTTGTACCTGGCGGACCAATTCACCTGCCAGCGTGTGCAAGGCGATCGGCTGCAGGGTCAATGGCAGCCGGTCGACATCCAGTCGCGATAGGAGCAATTGGTCCTCAATTAGGCGGCTCATGTGATCGACTTCGTGCAGGATGTCGTCGAGCAGTGAGGCCTGTTTGCCGCTGGCTTTCGACCTGGCAACCTCGGCGCTCGACCGTATCAGCGTCAACGGCGCCCTCAGCTCATGGCTTGCGTTGGCCACGAACGACTGTTGGCGCTCGAAAGCGAGTTCTGTGGGACGCAGGCTCTCGCCCGCCAGCCACCAACTAGCAGCGGCCAACCCGGCCAGGGTGACAGCACCAAACACAAATAGCCCGACCCCCAGCAGGGCAAGCAGTTGCTGCTGGTCGCGCAGCGAGCGGCCGACCTGCAGGATGCGGGGTTGATCGATCCCCTGCAGTTGGTAGGTCAACAGTCGGATTCGTGTGCCACCGGCCCGGACCGTGCGGAAATCGTGGCCGTGTTCCAGCGCCTCTTCAACCGCTTCCGTGTCCGGTGCCAGCGGGGAGGCTTCCAGGTTGAAGCCGGGCAGGAGCCGGCCGCGTTCATTGAGCGCCAGTACGAAAATGGCGGCCAATTCGGCATCGAGCGCCTGCTCGCCGGCGGTCTCATGAAATTCGACTTGGCCCGGATCAAAGGATGGATCCTGCTCGAGCACAGGGCGCAGTGCGGCGCTGATTTGGGGGGGGAGCAAGCTGGCGGCGCCGCTGTACCAGGTCTCCTCGGCTTGCCACAATTCGGTTGGCAGCTCGGCTCCCAGCAATTCCATATGCTCGGCCATCACATGCTGCAGCGCGCGGTCCGTGGTGCGCTGGAAGTAATAGCTGACCAGGCCATAGGCTGTCAGCGCCATCGCCAGCGAAAGGCCGGCGCCGGCGGCCAGGTAGAGCAGGGTCAGGCGCAGACGCAGGTTATGGAACATCGGGTGCCTGCCAGCGGTAGCCCACGCCACGGACCGTCAGAATGGGGTCACCCAGGCCAGGTTGATCAAGCTTCTTGCGCAGGTAGGAAACGTACACATCGACCAGGCTCGGCTGGACCGAGGTGTCGTAAGACCAAACGTAATCAAGTATCTGCTGCCGGGTCAGGATTTGGCCCGGGTGACGCAGGAAGAACTCAAGCAGTGACCACTCGGTCTTGGTCAGGTCGAGCGGGGTCTCGCCGCGCCGGGCAGTGTGTGCGCCCAAATCCATCACCACCTGGCCTGTCCGAAGTTCCCAGGTGTCCCGGTTTAAGGGGGCGCCGCGCCGGCCAAGTGCCCGCACCCTGGCCAGCAGTTCCTCGAAGGCAAACGGTTTGACCAGGTAATCATCGGCGCCGCTGTCGAGACCGGCAACGCGGTCCTCGATCTGGCTGCGGGCCGTCAGAAGAATCAGGGCGGTAGGAATGCCTGCCGCTCGAACCGCCCGGCAAATGGCAGGGCCATCCCGCCCGGGCAGCATCCAGTCAATAACGGCAACATCATAGTGACCGCGCAGCGCCAGATCGAGGCCGGTGTCGCCGTCGGCCGCCAGTTCCGCCGGAAAACCAGACTCAGCCAGGACAGACTGGATTAACCGACCCAGTTTGGGATCGTCTTCTACAACGAGCAGCTTCATGGGCGACCTCCGTGGCAGGGTAGCGGCGTTGGATTGGAAAATCCTTGGAATGTTGGGTCGCCATTCCCAGACGAATCTTAGCATCGAAACCTAAGCTTCAGCCTGTATCTGGGAGGTGCACAGCATGGGTCAAAGAACGGCGCTTTTTCTGTCGGTAGGGCTGACTGCTTTTCTGCTGGTCGCCATTGGGGCGGTTGCGGCCGTCGCCGCTCAACAAGCCGAGGGAGTCGGGCCGGCTCCGGCGGTGGAGCTCCCGCCGGAGATCGAAGCCGAGTGGCAGGTACGGGAGGCCGAATACCAGCAGGCGCTCGAGCAGGCCAACGTCCAGTTGGCGGAGGCCTACGAGACGATTGCCGCCAGCGGGATCGCCGAACCGCCGGCTGAGCCTCAGACTGCGGTGTACCCGGTGTCTGCGGAACTGGCCGTCGGGTTGGCGTTGAATCTGGCGCCGGGCAGTGAGCTGCGCCACTGGCCGGAACTTGTCGACTTCCGGGGCACGGTTGCCTACGAGGTGCTGCTGGACGGCGGCCCGGTCTATATCTCGGCCACCGACGCCATCCTGCTCTACAACGGCGCCAGCAGCCCGCCAGCGGACGATGGCGGCAGCTACGGCGAGCATGATGGTGATGACGATGACGAGCACGAAGATGAACACGAAGACGAGGACGAGGACAGTGGCTAGCTCCTCCCCGGCCGCCAGGCGGCGCAAGCCCCCGATCGCCGGCGGTCTGAGTAAGACCCTCCTGACGCTACTGGCGTTGGCCGGAACGCTTGGAGGGTGGGCCAAGCTTTCGGCCGAAGGGGCGGGCGAGAGCCAGCCCGAGCCGACCGTGACGCCGCTGGTGTTGGCGCTGCCGCCGGTTCCGACGGTGATACCGGCGCCCGACGATCTTCAAACGACGGCTGTCAACGCCGCCCCGACGGCAGCTCCCCCGGCTTTGCGTCGCGTCAGTGCTCCGGCGGCCTCGTCTGCCTCGTCCTCATCGTCTTCCCGGCCATCGTCATCGGCCTCGACACGCTCGTCCGGATAGGGTTAGATGCTTGAGATCACGTTCCGTGCGATGGGTTGTCAAATGAAGGCCGTCGTGGACGCCGACAACCCGGTGGCGGAGGCCACCCTGCGCCAGGTGCCGGCCTGGTTCGAGGAATGGGAGGCCAAGCTCAGTCGCTTCCGGCCGGATAGCGAGCTTTGCCACGTCAACGCTCGAGGCGGTGGCTGGCAGCGTGTGTCCAACACGATGCTGGCCGTCACCACTGCCGCCGTGCGGGCGGCCGGTCTTACCGGTGGATTGGTGGATCCGACGGTGCTGCCTGCCCTCGAGTTCGCTGGTTACGACCGCGGCTTTGAGCTGGGTCTGGGACAAGGCCCGGTTCGCGAGGCGCCGGACGGTATCCCGGCTGGCATGTGGTCGGCAGTCAAGATTGATGAGGCTGACAGCCGGATTTGGCTCCCGCCGGATGTGCGGATCGACCTGGGCGGCATTGCCAAAGGCTGGGCGGCCGACCAGGCGGCCAACCGCCTTTCTCGGCTTGGGCCGGCTTTGGTCGACGCCGGCGGCGACATTGCCGTCCGGGGTCCGCGGCGCGATGGTCATCCTTGGGCCATTGACATCGACGGGTTGGGGGATGAGGCGGGCGAGCCCCTGGGCCTGCTCGTGGTCGAAGACGGCTTTGTCGCCACCTCCGGCCGCGACCGGCGGCGCTGGTCTGGGCCGGCCGGCGACCAGCATCACTTGATCGATCCGCGCACCGCAGCCCCGTCACGCAGTGATGTGGTGCGGTCAACCGTCATCGCCGCCGATGGGCTCCAGGCGGAAGCGGCTGCCAAGGCGTCCCTGCTGCTTGGCCATTCGTTGGGCCTCGGCTGGCTCCACGGCCAGCCGGCAACCGAGGGGTTGCTGATCGGCGACCATGGGCAAGCATGGGCGTCTCGTGGCTGGGATGCATTTGTGTGGAAGGGCTAGATGGCTGAACAGACGACGGTGGATCTCGACGAACTGGAGACGGCAGTTCCATTTGGGACGGTTGCCATCATGTTCTTGTCGGTGCTCTTTGGGGTGCTGTTGGCGGTTGTACTGGTGCCGGCCTGGGCGCCGGACCTGGCGGCCACGCTCTTTGGTGACGCACCGAAAGCCTATTGGTACCTGTCACGTGCCAGCGGGCTGACCGCCTACGGGCTGATGTGGCTTTCAATGGCCTTAGGCATCTCGATTTCCAACAAGCTGGCGCGCCTTTGGCCCGGGGGCCCGCTGGCCTTCGAACTCCACCAGTACTTGAGCCTGCTGGGCCTCAACCTGGCGTTGTTTCATGCACTGATTCTTTTGGGTGACCGATACATTCAGTACTCGCTGAGTCAGGTCCTGGTGCCATTCCAGAGTACGGCCTATGAGCCGTTGTGGGTCGGCCTGGGCCAACTTGCCTTTTATGCCCTGATTGTGATCAGCCTGAGCTTCTACGTTCGTAAGCGAATCGGACACAAACTCTGGCGCTGGCTCCACTTTCTAACGTTTGGCGCTTTCGCCATGGCCTTGCTGCACGGCATCACCAGCGGCAGCGATTCCAGCTCGCTTCTGGTGCAGGCGGCGTATGTGGCCAGCGGCGCATCGCTGTTGTTCTTGAGCATCTACCGTGTTGTTGGCGCGATCTTCCCCGTGCAGACGTCCAAACGCAGTGCCAGGGGTTAGTGTTTAGGGGGGTTTAAGGCGCTGCCGCGGCAGGGCTTCTTTCTCTCGACGCAGACAGTTCCATACCGCAGCTCGTCATCGACGTTGATTGTCTCTTTCTCCCCCCATACAGCTCCCCCCTCAAGGGGGAGGGGGGTATGCCGCTGCCGCGGCGGGGCTTCTTGCTCTCGGTGCAGACAGTTCGACACCGTAGCTCGTTATCGACGTTGATTGTCTCTTTCTCCCCCCATACAGCTCCCCCCTCAAGGGGGGGCCCTGGGGGCGGGGATGTAGTGCGACCCCAGACCCCCACTCACCGTCGTGCAAGCTTCGGTAGCCTGGATTCCCCTTCGGGTTGCGCGAGGTTGGCGTTATCCCGTTCGGTCTTCCGTGCGCTTCCGTATTCCGTATCACCTATTACCTGTAACTTATCACTTATCACCGCTCCCAATCCCCAATCCCTGCACTTGTGCCGCCCCTAAGCGAAGCACCCTGAGCACAGAGAGGGGCAGACACCCACTCACCGTCCTGCAAGTTTCGGTAGCCTGGATTCCCCTTCGGGTTGGGCGGGAGCTCGGCAATGTGGCCCACCATTCCCGCTTCACCGTTCTTGCATATCACCTTTCACCTGTCACTTATCACCGCTCCCAATCCCCAGTCCCCAGTCCCAAATCCCTACTCCGCAGCCCCCAACCGCTCCACCACTTCGGCATCCAGCCACCATTCGTGCAACTCGATCACCAGCCGGCCGCTGCGCACGTGGGCGTCGTCGGCCAGCCAGCCTTCGACTTGCCGGCGGCTGCCAGGCCGGAAGACCACCAGGCCGCGCAGGTCGCCGCTTTCCGGCGTCGGGCCGGACAACAGCAGCATGCCGCTTTGGCGAAGCTCATGCAAGGTCGCCAGGTGACGCCGTTGGTCGGCCTCGACCTGGGGAGATGACTCGGCGCTCCAGGTTGGACCCTTCTTGAAGAAGCCCAGGATCAGTTGGACCATGCGGGCCGGCGGATCACCCGGCTGTGGTTGGTTTGCATGCATGGGTACTCTCCCGGCTAGCCTTGCAACTCGGCAGCTTGCTGCCGCAGCCGGCGCTGCTCGATCCGGTTGGTGCTGACGGCGGCCGCCTTGCGCAGCGCGCCGGCGGCAGCGGCGAGGTCGCCCTGCTGGCGCAGCAGCTCGGCCCGGGCGACGTAGTACGGGCTGTAGTCGGCCAACAAACCGGATTGATCCAGGGCCTCGAGCAGGTGCCAGGCGCGCCCATGCTCGCCGTTGAAGGCCAGAGCCACCGCCCAGTTGAGTTGAACCACGGGCGTGGGCTGCAGGGAGTCCAGGCTTTGGTAGAGGCGAGCAATCTCGGCCCATGGCGTGGCATCGGCGCTGGCGGCCTGGTTGTGGGCCAATTGGATGGCGGCCTGCAATTGGTATGGACCCGGGGCCCGCAGGGCGGCCGCCCGGGCCAGTAGCCGGCGACCCCGGTCAATCTGCACATGATCCCAACGCGATCGGTTCTGATCACGCAGCAGCACCAGATCCCCCGCTGCATCCAGGCGGGCGGGCCGGCGGGCCTCGATGAGCAGGAGCAGGGCCTGCAGACCAAGCGGCTCGGCCAAAACTTCTTCCTTCGCCTGTTGGCGCAGGAGGGCGACAAGCAAGCCGGCCAACCGAACGGCCTCGGCCGACAAGTCAGGCCGATCCAGCACGCCGCCGCCGGTGGCCCGGTAGCCTTCGTTGTAGACGAGATAAATAACTACCAACACCGCACCCAGCCTGTCGGAGAGGGCGGCCGGGTCCGGCACGCGAAACGGAATCCCCGCTTGGCGGATCTTGCGCTTGGCCCGTACCAATCGCTGGGCCATGGTGGCCTCCGGCACCAGGAAGGCTCGGGCGATTTCGCAGGTGGTCAGACCGCCTAACGAGCGCAGCGTCAGGGCAACCTGGGCTTCCACTGTCAGGGCCGGGTGACAACAGGTGAAAATCAGTTTGAGACGCTCGTCGGGGTACTCGTCCGGCAGCTCGGGTGGACCCGACCGGGAAGACTGGCTGGGGTCGTGGGCCAGCTCCGCGAGCTTTTTCTGATAGATACCTTCACGTCGGAGCCGGTCGAGCGCCTTGCGCCCGGCAGTGACCGTCAGCCAAGCACCCGGGTTGGCCGGTTGGCCATCGTCCGGCCAGCGTTCCAGCGCAGTCAGATAGGCTTCGGCCAGGGCCTCCTCGGCCAGGTCAAGGTCTCCAAAGCGGGCCATCAAGTTGGCCAGCACGCGGCCGTGGTGTTGGCGGAAGGCCGGGTCCAATGCTTGACGTCTTGCGTCCATCGCCGGCCATTGTACCGATCTGCCGGCCGGTTTGTACCGCGAACGCGCCTGCAGCTCAGGTCGGACGAACACAAGCTTCGCCCTTGCCAGGATTCCCTTACCAGGCTCATGGGACTCGGCCCTCACTCGACGGTCAGGCCTTCCATCTTGGAGCCTCGCTTCGTATGGGCGATCCTTGTGATCGCCCCAGTCCGGCCGGCCAACGGCAACGGCGATTTGGAGCACAGCGCACCGGCCAGGAGGGGCAGCCGACGGATCAGTAGCCCAGGCATCGTGCGGCTCCTACTCCCCGTCCTCTTCCTAGCTCTCGCCGTACACCGGCCGGATTTCAATACGGCCGCTGAGCGCACCCGGGATGCGGGCGGCCACTTCGATGGCTTCGTCGAGGTCGGTGCAGTCCATCAGGTAGAAACCGCCCAGCTGCTCCTTGGTCTCGGCGAAGGGACCGTCGGTGGTAATCGTCTTCCCCTGGCGGACGCTGACCGTGGTCGCCGTATCGCTGTGCCGGAGCCGGGTGCCATCGACCATTTGACCGCTGGCCGCTACCTGCTCGTGAAAAGCGTTGTAGAGCGCGACCGACTCGGCCATCTCCTGTTCGGTGGCGGCTTTCGCCCGCTGTTCATTCTGGTAGACCAACATGACGTATTTCATGACTCTGCCTCCTTGGAAACTCGGATCGAGTGCTTGCGCACGGCGCTCATTCTTCCCCGGCAATGGTTGATTCTAGGGCCTCAAGCACAATCTGCCAGGCGCGGTCAAAATAGTCGCGCGCCTGCTGCCATTCTTCACCTGGCCGCCAGCCACTGTGAACGATGAGGACGCGGGTGCGGTCGCCAGCCAGCGGGTAGAAACTGACAACGACATGCGTCAGCGGCTCGGCAACGTTCATCGTCGCCTCAAATTGCGGCGGCCCCTTCCAGTCGAATGCCAGCAGCGATGGCTCGGCCAGGGCGGTAATGCGGCAGCCGATGGTGGCGCTGTCGGGCTTGTTGGGTGGGTCCCAGGCCAACTCGTATTTGCCGCCGACCACGGCCTCAACCTCGGCTTCAACGCAGAAGAACGTCTCGAGCAGGTCCTGCTGGGTAAAGTGGTCAAAGGCAGTTTGCGGCGAACAATGTACTTCGATGGTTTGAAGGATTACCGGTTCCATGGGTCTCCCATTCTTGTTTGTGGTTTCGTAGGGTTAACGAATTGCGTCGTCTTGAATCGACCGTCGAGGGTGGACTTTCCGTAGCTGTGCCCGTCACCGGACAGGCATTGTGCCTCCGATACCTGTCGCACCAGGCTGGCCGACGCTAGTGTCAAGCGCAGCGTCCGTTCCTTTGGGATCGGACGTTCGTGAAGGTGGGCATTGCTGAGGAGGCAAAATCATGTGGCGGCAACGAGTGGAGCGCGGTACAGACTCGGCCCGGCGGATCCTGCTTCTGTTGACCGGCGGGGCAATCTTTCTGGCCGGCTGCAGCGGTGGATTCAGCCTGAATTTCCAGTGGCCGTTTCAGTCGGGCTCGGAGGGCTCGGCGGCGCAGTGGCAGCCGTTGATTGTGATCTTGGTCGTCGTGACGCTGCTGCTGGTCGTCCTGGCGGCCGTGGGCCGGCGGCGGTAACGGAAAGCATCCTTCCCGGCATTCCGAGTTCAGGGCTTCCGGGGAGAGATTCTTGCCATCACGGGAAGTATTCGGCGATCTGGTCTGCGGTCAGCCGGTAGACGCTCGCCTGCAAGCCGCCGTCGGTCCGGCTGAATTGCTCGACGGCTGTGAATTCTTCGGACCAGTGGGCCAGCGGCCACCCCCACAATCCGTCGACCCAGCTCTGGGGCCGCTCGACAACCAACACGTAGACTTGGTCCCCCGGGGCCAACGACTCCGGCTGAACCCGGGACCGGTAGTGGATGGTTGAGTCCGGCGGCAGATAGAAGGTCGTGATCACCAACTTTTCGTTGGTAACCACAATCGGCGCCTCCCCGGCGGCTGTTTCGAACCATTGGCCAATGGCGCGCCACTGGCGGTTGTAAGGGAAGCCAAAGGTGCCCTGCAGGTAGCCGCCGTCGGCCTGCCACCATAGAACGCGCTTCGGGCTCCATGGGTACTCTGGCTGGGGGTCGATCAACACCGCAAAGCTGGCCCAGGCCAACCCCAGAACCACCATCCCAACCACAACCTGTGCAATCCGTCCCGGCACGTCGCCTGCATAGGACCGGGCCCATGCAAGTGCGCCCGCCAGGCCATGCCCTGCCACGATCATGAGCGGCAGTAGGTAGGTGTAGACATGGGTGCGTGAGTCGTGGAAGACGAACTCCATGAAGACCAGGGGAGGCAACAACCAGGCCAGGGTTAGCACCCAGCCGCGCGTGCGTTGCAGCTGGAAGACGGCAAGGGCGGCGGCAATCAGGTAGACCCAGACAATAGGACCCGGATTGTAGAAACGCAGGAGACCGAGCGTGTCCGTCGGGGCCGCCGTCACAC
This sequence comes from Anaerolineales bacterium, assembly GCA_036397095.1. Classification (GTDB taxonomy): domain Bacteria; phylum Chloroflexota; class Anaerolineae; order Anaerolineales; family E44-bin32; genus DASWJQ01. The sequence continues at coordinate 5,901 of DASWJQ010000039.1, read as the reverse complement.
GATCGCCCCAGTAGGCGAGTTGGAATGGGCCGAGCCGGCGGGCGTAGGCCAGATAGAAGGGCAGCACCAGCAGCCCGGCCCAGACCGTGGCGGCCGCCAGGTGGGGCCAGCCGCGGCCCTGGGCTTGGCGGTAGGCGCGCTGCCAAAGGACAGCCAGGACGGCCAGCGGGAGCAGGGCGAAGACGGCGTCGAAATGGGTCAGCAGGCCCACGGCCGCCAGGGTGGCACTGGCGTACAGCCCGGCGAGCCTCCAACGCGGCCGGTCGATTGCCAGCGTGAGGAGAAGCAGGCTGGCGGTCGTCGTCAGCAGGACGACCGACTGGTACTGCACGATGCGGCCGAAGGCAACGAACAGCCCGTTGGTCGCCAGCAGGAAGCCGGCCAGGGCGGCAGTTCGCTTGCCGAACCAGCGCCACACCAGCAGATAGAAGGCAGCCAGGCCAAGCCCGCTGGCGACGGCGAACGGCAGCCGCAGCGCCAGCTCGCTGCTGAATGCCGGGTCGAGCAGGCTGTAGGCGCAGGTGATCAGATACTGAACCGGGCCTTTGCGCTGGTCGAGCAGGAAGCGGGCGAAGCTGAGCAGCGACTCGTATTCCGAGGCGTGGCAGATGGCGTTGATCTCGTCGCCTTGAAAGTCTGAGTAGCCCAGCCTGAGGAACCGCAGACTGAAACCGACCAACAATAGTAGGGTGATTTCGGCGGCGAGCATCGGGTCTCGGCGAAGGATCGTCCGCAGGCTCGAAGCCGGTCCGCCGTCGTGGTGGGGGGTCACACCGTGACTATAGGCGGGAGTAGGGGAGGGCACAAGGTGGGTGCCCGTATTTGTGAATCGGTTGTTTCAAGGGCGATGAGAGGACTGGCTGCAGGGGGAGAAAGGACGGACTTCCCGGAAGTCCAGCTTCAGGACTTCCGGGAAGTCCGGTTCCCCTCACCGCACAGATTGGTGCGGTGTCGACCAATGGAGAACCCGCCTTGTCGGCGGGTCCAATGCGCCGTGCAGGACTCGAACCTGCAACCGTGGGCTTAAAAGGCCCCTGCTCTGCCAATTGAGCTAACGGCGCGCAGGCCGATTCTATCACGGCCGCTGCGCTGCCCTTCCACGTTAACGGCTTTCCTAGGCGTCTTTAACGCTCTTCCTACGGACGATTTCTATAACTGGAATCAACCAGCAACGTTCTGCACTTAGGACGAGGAGGAATTGCCATGTTGACACGTTGGGAACCGTTCCGCGAGATGCGCCGCATGCACGACATGCTCGACAGGGTGATGGACGACAGCATGTCCGGGCGCACCAACGGCGGCTGGTACGAGGGGCTGGCCCCGATTGATGTCTACCAGACCGCTGACGAGGTCGTGATCGAGGCGGCCATGCCCGGCGTGAAGCCGGATGACATCGAGATTTCGGTGACCGGCGACACTCTGACCCTGCGGGGCGAGATTCGCCAGGAGAAAGAGGTCGAAGGCGAGCGCGACTATCATGTCCGGGAGCGCCGCTACCGCCGCTTCGCCCGCTCGCTGACCCTGCCGTCCACGGTCGACTCGAGCAAGGCCCAGGCCGAGATCGAGAACGGCATTCTGACCCTGCGCATCCCCAAGGCCGAAGCCGCCAAGCCGCGGCAGATTACGGTTAAGGCAAAGAAGGGTTAGCGAGTCGCTGGCATCTAGCACCTAGCAAATAGCCAGAAGACGGACGCCCAGGGCAATCCCCTGGGCGTTCTCCTTTCCTGGGCGTTGACCTTCCCCGATATGCAGAGCGGCACCATTCGGACAATCTCTCTGCTAGTGGCTAGTAGCTAGTCGCTGACGTCGACTGATCGGCCGCGATCTCTGCCTTTGCTCCCCTATAATCCCCACCAACATGCCACCGAGCGCCATCTACCTCTCCCCCCACCTCGACGACGCCGTCTATTCGTGCGGCGGGCTGATCGCCCGCCAGGTCGGGCAGGGGGCTTCGGTCACGGTGGTGACGGTGTGCGCCGGCGATCCGCCGCCGGGCTTGCGATCGCCGTTGGCCCGCGAGCTCGAAGTGCGCTGGGGCTCCGCCGAGCAGGCCGTCGAGCAACGGCGCCAGGAGGATCTGGAAGCCTGCGCCCTGTTGGGCGTTGCCGCCGTCCACATCGGGCTGCCCGACGCCATCTACCGGTTGCAGGAAGACGGCCACCCCCTGTATCCCGACGAAAATAGCTTGTTTGGTGGACTGCATCCGGTCGACGAGCCGTTGATCGAGCTGTTGGCAGGCGCCCTGGACGAAGTCGCTTCCGACAGTGCCCAACTCTACGCCCCGTTGGGCATCGGTGGCCATGTTGACCACCAGTTGGTGCGACGGGCCGCCGAAGCGCTTGACCGCCCACTTTGGCGCTACCACGACTTCCCTTACAGCGCCCGCCAAGGGCAGCCGGCCGCGGGCTTTGGCCGCCCCGGCGGTCTGGCCAGCGTGCTGCCGCTCGACGAGGCCGAGCAGGACGCCTGGGCCTCGGCCATTTGGACCTACCGCTCGCAGCGCTCGACCTTCTGGCAGAACCCGGCGCAGCTGCAGCGCGAACTGGAAGCCTATTTGGCCGAACACAGCGGCGTGCCGATCCTGGCGCCGAGTGATCGCCCGGGGATTCCCTAACCGACCGGAGTAGTGTCTCACTTTAGCCGAGGGAAAATCAGAAGTAGACCGACCTGAAACCAGTTTACAGGGCCTTGGTAGACGGTTCCGGTATTTCGGCTTTCATTTTCTGGGGTTTCGTCACCTCCACCCTTGAACAATGTCTACCGGTCGGACGAGAACCATGCCTGTTGTGCTTGTTTGGCTAGGCTGCCCGATCCAACTCCCGAATCCGAAGCTTGAGCAGGCGATTGGCTCCTTTCCGTGTCCAGCGCATACCCTGACCCTTGAAGCGCCGACAGATGGACAGATCAATGTGCTTCTCAACGGCGCCCGAACCTTCCACGCAAACCAATTTGGCTTCTTCGGAGAGCAGCGGCCGCAGCGAGCGAGCGCCATAGAAACCTGCCTGGTTGGCCTCCAGGTACGTCAGCAGCTTGTCGACCTGCTCCGGATCGCCGATGCCGCTCAGCCTGGCCAGGCGAACGGCGGGGATGATCTTTTTCCCCTGGCCCCGGTAGAGATCACGCTTGAGCCGCTTGACGAGCTTGGGATGCTCGGGGAAGGTGCGGTGGAACGCATGGGTCAGGTGCCACCAATCGAGCTGATAGGTGGCACGCCAGCGACGATGACCCGCCAGAGCTTCAATCCATTCGGCGCCGTCCCCCACCAGGAGCAGATGCTGAGCATGGGAGAGGCCGAGGTGCGCTTCTCCTTTCAGGAACAGGCGTTCTCCGAAATCTCCGGCGGCTTCCGCCCCGCCATAACGCACCCGCTCCTGCAGCCGATAGCGGCGGTTTTTGGCCGTGAGGCTTTCCAGTTCCTTGCCTGTCGTGAGCACACCCAGACGCACCTCGAATTTGTCGCCCTCTTCCCGCTGCGCACGCAGGAAGGTGCCATCCACCTCCGCCAGGATCAGTTCCCGCTCCTTGGGGTCGCGAGCCGGCACTTCGCCATGCTGAAAGACGGCTTCCTGCAGATCGTCTTCTTCCGCGACGATCGCTGCCCCTTCCCGCTGCACCCAGCGGTACAAACTGCGATGATCGATCGGTGCCTCGACAAAGCTGCCCAGCAAGGATGTTGCCTGACGGTAGGGCAGGCGCGTGGCCAGTGCCACGGACTGAGCGAGGATCCAGGGGCTGGCGTGCTGGTGCGGTTCGAGCCCCAGCCGTTCGTCCAGCGGACGGCAGTAGCCACCGTCCCTCTTCCGAGCCTGCCAGCGGTGAAGGCGGACCCAGCCGAACCGAGTCAGAAGGTGCCGCGATCTGCGCTTGTCTCGCAGATACCGGCCTTTCTCCTGCTCCAACAGTTGATCTTCCAGCACCTGGCAAGCCTGCAGAAGGAGCTGCTGTCCCGCTTGCTTCAGAGCTTCACCGATTTCGCATTCCAGATCCTGCAGACTCACTCCCTTTGCGTCTATACTAAGTGTGACCTTCGTTTCGACGCGGGTCATAGTAGGCTCCCTTGGTGATTTCGCGATTACTCAAGTGAGCCTACTTCTCTTTCCTCCTCTCGGCAATAAAGTGACACATCCACCGACCGGCCACAACTGGACACCCCCGCACGACTGTGCTATGATCTACTGCGGCAGCAAGCTGGCCCGGGCTGAGAGACGACTCTCAGTTCTTTTTTATCCCAAGTACGCCCCCCGGACCCTTCTTGCGCTTTCTAACCCGTAGAACAGGTGATTCATGGTGAACCACGCAGTTTATTTGACCGAAGAGGGCCGCCACAAGCTGGCGGCCGAGCTGGAACATCTCCGCACCGTGCGCCGCCAGGAAGTGGCCGTCCGGCTGCACGAGGCGCTTGAAGGTGGAGAACTGATCGAAAACGCCGAGATGGAGGCCGCCAAGAACGAGCAGGCCTTCATCGAAGGCCGCATCCTCGAGTTGGAAGACCTGCTGTCGCGGGCCAAGAAGATCGAGAGCCCGGGCAAGGACGGCAAGGTACACGTCGGCAGCACGGTCACGATCAAGGAAGGGCGGCACAAGCCGGAAACCTACCGCATCGTCGGCGCCGCCGAAGCCAATCCCAAGGAAGGCTTGATCTCCAACGAGTCCCCACTGGGTCAGGCCCTTCTCGACCATAAGGTTGGCGACACCGTCGAAGTCAAAACGCCTTCCGGCGTGCGCAAGATCCGCATCGTCGAATCCAAGTAAGCCTGCTAAGCCAGACCGGCCCCGCGCCCAGCCGGCGCGGGGCTTTTTCGTTGTACACTCCACCTGCCCCTGACACCCGACGGATCGGACTGACCTGATGCCCGAGTTGACAGATCTGGAACGAGTGCGCGCCGAGAAGATCGAGCGGCTCCGCGCCGCCGGCATGCCAGCCTATGCGCTTTCGGCCGAGCGGACCCACACCGCCGCCCAGGTCATCGCCGAGTTCGAAGCCGCCGTGGATGACCGCCTCGAAGCCTCCGTCGTCGGCCGCATCAAGTCGGCCCGCCACATGGGCAAGACCAGCTTTGTCCATATTGAAGACGGCAGCGGCCGGCTCCAGCTCTATTTCCGCGTCAATGAAGTCGGCGAAGAACGGCTTGATCTGCTCGAGCAGGCCTTCGACCTGGGCGACTTCATCCAGGCCCAGGGCTTCCTCTTCCGCACCAAGACCGGTGAGGTCACGCTGCATGTCGAGCACTTCCGCATGCTGGCCAAGGCCATTACGCCGCTGCCCACCCCCAAGGTCGAAGTGATCGATGGCCAGCAGGTGGTGCACGACGCCTTTGCCGATCCCGAAGCCCGCTACCGCCAACGCTACGTAGACTTGGCCGTCAACCCCGACGTGCGCCAAATCTTCCGCACGCGGGCGCGCATCCTGCGCGCCGCCCAGACCTTCCTCGACGAGCGCGGCTTTCTCGAGGTGGAGACGCCAATCCTGCAGCCGATCTACGGCGGGGCCGCTTCGACACCCTTCACCACTCATCATGAACAGCTGCATCAGGACCTATATCTGCGGATTTCGTTCGAGCTTTACCTCAAGCGGCTTCTGGTCGGCAATCTGGAACGGGTCTATGAAATCGGGCGCGATTTCCGCAATGAGGGCGTGTCCTTCAAGCACAACCCCGAGTTCACCCAACTCGAGTTCTACATGGCCTACGCCGACTATCATCAGATGATGGAGCTGACCGAGTTGCTGGTCGCCTACATCGCCGAGCAGGTGACCGGCTCGACCACAATCAATTTCGGCGAGCACCGCATTGACCTGACGCCGCCGTGGACTCGAATGACCCTGAGCGACGCCATCCGCCAGCATGCCGAGATTGACCTGGACGCGCATCCGACGGCCGACGGCCTGCGGGGCGCCATGGA
>DASWJQ010000038.1:0-30077 GCA_036397095.1 Anaerolineales bacterium | reverse complement strand
ACACCGTTGGATTCTACCTGCGGACTATCGCCGGGCCTTCACGGAGGGAGACCAGGATGATGTTTGAACACGGCAACGAACGGCCAGTTGTGGGCCGACGAGCCCCCATTGCCAAGTATCTAACCCCGATCATTCTCATGTCGCTCGTCGCCGTGCTCACAGTTCAGGCGGTTGCCGGCTCGGGGGACACGATCTGGACGTGGAATCAATCCGACCTGAGCGAATTCACTGGGAAACTGGCGGGTTACAGCATCGAGTCAAACGACCTAAACCTGATGATCTGCAGCGGGCACCACGCAGGCAATCTGTATATTAGCGCGACCGTTCCCGCGTGGTCCCGCGAAAGCAATTACTTGTACTCAGGCGTCATTCAGTTCGATGGCCTCGGCTCACGCGCCGGGGTTGTGCTGTATTACCAGGACCCCGACAATCTTTACCAGGTGAACATACAATCCGGGGATACCGATCCGCTCCAAGGCGGGTTCCGGCTAAGGCGATTCAACAACGGAGTGGAGACGCAATTGATCGAAGACAATACGCTGCACTTCGCCACCGACACTCGTTACCAGTTCCGGCTGCAAGTCGAAACCTATCCGGATCACACCCACTTTTCCCTCGCGGTCGATGACGAGGGGGGCGAGAACACACTTGAATTCGACGACTACAGCCCGGCCCGCTTCACCTCAGGTCGGGTTGGGCTGCGCAAGAAGCAAGGGCCCCGCGCCTGCTGGGATGATCTAACGGTGGTCGCCACGGAAAACCCGCTGGCCACGCCGACTCCGGCGGAGGGCACACCGACCGCCAGCGAGATCCCGCCGACGGTGACCAGCACGAGCGACGGCCGGGCGACGCAACCACCTAACTCGTCCGCAACCGCCACTGCCGCCAGATCGGCGACGGTGACAACCCAACCGGCGACAGCGACCCACACGCCCGGTGGCGGGCGCTCAACCAAGACGCCCACCACCGCGGCAACCGCTTCCGCCACCGCGCCGACCGTGACCGCGACGGATGGCCCGGGTGGCCGGCCAACCAGGACCCCGAGCCCACTCCCACCAGGCTGAGCGTACCTATCTTGCTGACCGCGACTTGCACTGCTGACGACGAGCCACGTTCGGCCCCGACGACTGCGACCCCCAGCCCGACGCCGTCGGCAGCGCCCGGCTCGGACTCGGGCAGCGAACCGGCGTCCACGCCGTCCCCGACAGGTATGGCAACTCCGTCCCCAGCGCCGACGATGGGACTGGAAGCGCCAGCGGCTAGACCGACCGACACACCGATCGGCCATCGGCCCATGCAGACACCCTCCGCGCCAAGCACTGAGACTTCGACGTGGATTCCGGCCACAGCGACGGCGACGATCGAATCTTTGAGCGCAGATCTCAACGCGAGGACGGCCCAGACCGGCGGCGCCACGGATTCGGCTGGCCCTACGCCCACCCTACCCTTTGGCCCGGCGAGCGCCACTACCTCGGCATGGACGAGTGGATCCGCGCCAGGGTCGTATGGAATTGGATTCTCCTCGAACAGCTCCTTGCGATGCTGCTCCCGTGGGGCCGGACGGCGGATTCCGGTGGCGCCACCTGCCATGCAGACCCGTGTATTTTCGGTCCCAAACGGCACTCGCCAGGAGGGGCGCTGACTAAGTCGACAACCTTGCCTCGGCGGGCTTTCCTGCTCGCGGCGTTGCCCGTGTTGGCGTTCGGCGCCTGGGTCGTGCGGGACACCGTGTCTTTGCGGAGCCCGCGGCCAATCCAGATCGAGGCCGATGGATATCACCTGGCCGGTTCCATCGCAGAAGGCAGCCGTGATACGGCCACATGGGTCATCTTCCTGCATGGGAACCGGGCAGGGGGCCAGGATCACAGCCTCTACCGCCGGCTGGTGGGCAACCTCCGCGAGGACGTCTCGGTGCTAGCTCTGGACATGCGCGGCTTCGGGGCGTCACTGACGGATGGCTTGACGGAGGACGATCCGATCCTCGATCGGACTGGTGATATCGAGGCCGCCGTGGCGCACCTGTCAACGGCGTACGGCGTGACGCCATCCAACATTATCCTGATGGGGCATTCGCTTGGCGCTCTCCAAGTACTGCGGGCGGGCCAAGACCAAGCGTATTCCCTGGTCGTTGCCATCGGCCCTGGCGACATGCGCACCTTCCTCGATGACCCCTCGGAAATGCAGGCGTATGCCGCCAAGTTCCGGGCAAATATGGGCGCCAGCGTCTCCGCCGAGCGAATTGCCGCGGAAGGAGCGCGCTTCACGCCGCAGCGCCTGTTCTCCCCTTGCCCACGCTCGCCGACGGTGTTGGTCTTCGGCCAATTCGACCTGGCGCAAAGCTTGCGCGGCGCTCTTGATGAGGTTCCGAACGCGTGTCGGGAGGTGCTCGATGTGGTCACGGTCCCATTTGCCGATCACATGTACTGGACTGAGCTCGGGTTCGTCCCGGATGCATCTCGCTGGTACGTTTCATGGCCGAGTGTTGCGCTCCTCACCATGACCGTGAACGGCTTGCTGGTTACGGCGCCCCCCGGGTGATCCGAGTGTCGGGGATTGACTTGTCTGGGGTGGCTGGTCCGTCACGAAGGGCCACGATTTTCGGTTGGCGCGCCGTGGGCCGGCCCGCAGTCCTGCTGGGCCTACTGATCGGGACCGCGGCCTCGGTTTGGGTGGCCTGCACCCCGACACCGCGCACTGTCGCACTCCCGACCGGCGAGGGTTCCACCCCGGGTCCTGTCGATGCCGAGCCGAGCACGACCTCACCGAGCGTGCAAGGCGGAGTGCAAGGGCCGGATGAGCCCTACCGGCAGTGGTCGAAGGTCGAACTGACCTTCGCCGGCTCGTCAATGCAGGGATTGAACCCGACCTCGAACCCGTTCCTTATCGACGTCACGGTGACGTTTACCGGCCCGGATGGATCCGCCTTCGAAATCCCGGCATTTTATGACGGGGATGGTGCCGGCGGGATGGATGGCAACATCTGGCGCGCCCGTTTCAGCCCGCCGTTGGCCGGTCCATGGTCGTACACTACTCACAGCGATGAGCCGTCCCTTGATGAACAGCAAGGAAGCTTCGAGGTTGAAGAGCCCGCCAGCTGTCCGGACTACTTTGCGGGGGGGCTGCCAACGTTTGCCTGTGTCGGGAGACTGCTCCCCGTGGCTGGCCCGTACCTCAGGTTTGAAGCAGGACTGTACTGGCTCAAGGGGGGAATTGATGACCCGGAGGACTTCCTGGCCGCCGGACAGACGGCCGGGTTCGAATCGAAGATCGCCGCGGTGGACTACTTGGCGAGCGTCGGCGTGAACTCCGTGTACATCATGCTGATGAACATCGGTGGGGATGGTCGGAACGTGTGGCCGTGGCATGGTCAGGACGAACGCCAGGCCATGCAGCATACCGAACACTTCGATATCGCCAAACTCGCCGAATGGGAGCTGCTGTTCGACCACATTCAGGCAAAAGGGATCGTGCTCCACCTGGTGCTCGAGGACGACTCGGGCTGGACGCAGTTCGATCGAAGCCTGTACTACCGCGAGATCGTCGCCAGGTTTGCGCATCACAACGCAATTGTCTGGAACCTCTCCGAGGAGTTCAATGAAAATTACTCGCCGGCCGAGGTCGGTGACTTTGCCGATCAGCTGCGGGCGCTGGACGCCTATCACCATCCGGTCACCGTTCACCATGCTGGGGGGCTAAGGGCGTGGCAACCGTTCGTCGGCGATACACGCTTCGACCTCACCAGCCTGCAGACGGGGCGCCACCCCTCCAATGCGGATGCCGTTGGTTGGTACAGGATGCTGGCTGAGTCGAGGCATCCGATTGCGCTGTCGTTCGACGAGACCGGCAAGATCGGGTCCAACGACCGAGCGCTGAGCCGCCACATTGTGTGGTCGATCTACATGGGTGGCGGCAATTTCGAAATACATACGTCCCCCTTGAGGGACTATCGCGACTTCGGGCTCCACTTGCAGGACCTGGCCCGGGCGAGAGCGATCATTGAGCAGCACCCATTTTGGGAAATGCGACCACATAATGAACTGATCGTTCGTGGCGAAGGGTACGTACTGGCGAAACCGGGCGAGGTGTACCTCGTCTACCTGCCGAAGGGCGGTGCGCTGGACCTCGACTTGTCGACTTCCAGCGCAAGTTTCTCGGCATTGTGGATTGACCCGGCGACGGGGGAACGTCAGGTAATCAGCGCCGAGGATCGGGCCTTCAGCCAATGGACGGCGCCCTTCGAGGCCGATGCCGTCCTCGTAGTCACCCGGCTGCCTTGAGCCTTGATCTTGAGGTGGGCGGCGGGCCCGGTCGGCGGATCATGTCGACGCTCGGTCGGCTGGTGAGCGGTCGTCGCGGTGAGTTGCTCGCTGTAGGAATCATCGCGCTGGTTGCTGCCGCCCTGCGCCTGTACCAACTTGGGACATGGAGCTTCTGGGGCGATGAGATCATTACGGTCGAGCGGGCCGTCGATCTCGGAGGGCTGGCACCGAGCCGCTGGTCGCTATCGATCCTCCTGACCCATTTCGCTTTGGCCCGGTGGGGCGTGTCGGAGGCGAGCGCTAGGTTGATGCCGGCGCTGCTAGGCGTGGCGACAGTCCCGGTGCTCTACTTCCTGGTCCGCATCGTCTTCGACCGCCCGACCGCCATCCTGGCCGCCGTCCTTCTGGCGATCTCCCCGTGGCATCTCTACTGGTCACAGAATGCCAGATTCTACACGTCGCTGCTCCTGTTCTTCACGCTGGCAATTTTCCTGTTCTACCTGGGGCTCGAGAGGGATCGGGGCGTGTACTTCCTGTTGGCCGCCATCTGCCTGGGGTTGGCGGCGCTCGAGCGGCCGCTGGCGATCGCCTTCGTCCCAGTCGCCGGCGTCTACCTGATCGTGGCCCGCCCGCCGCTCTTCGGCGTCCCGAAGGGAATGCGCTGGCGGAACATGGCCTGGCTTGTCGGGTCGGGACTTCTGGCGGGCATCTATCTCCTCCTGACCTTCCCCGCATTGCGGACGCCAACGTCGTGGGAAGAGATTTTCGGCTGGGTCAACACCACGCCATTCTGGATTGCCGGCGGGGTCGTGTTCTACCTGGGCATCCCCACCGTCTGCCTCGCCTTGGCCGGAGCCTGGGACTTGATAGCCCGGCGAAACCGAGCCGGCCTGTTGCTGTTGCTGCTCAGCGTTCTGCCCCTGCTTGGTGTCATGCTACTCTCGCTCTTCCAGTACACTGCCAACCGTTACGTTTTTATCTCGCTTGGCGGATGGGTCGTGCTGGCGGCGGCCGCGGCGACGGCGCTGTTGCGGGCGGGTAAGCCGGCCCGCCGCGTATTGGCCTACGGCGTGGTGGCGGCCCTGGTTCTCGCTCCGCTGAGCCAGGACGTTCTGTATTTCGGCTATCAGCACGGAAACCGGGACAACTGGAAAGCGGCCTTTGGCTACGTCGAATTGCACAGGAAAGAGGGGGATTTCGTAGTCACACCCGATCGACGGTTGGGCGACTACTACCTCGGAGGCGAAACCCTTGGGATGGCTACCCTACAGCTTGAGCCGTTGTTGGCCGCCAACCGCAGGATCTGGTTCGTCGAGGATCTTAACGTAGTGCAGAAGTGGCCCTGGCTGCATGAGTGGATATGGGCCCACGCTCGATTGGTGGCCAACTACGATGTGCACGTCGAAGCGAGGAAATTCAACATGAATGTCTTCCTTTACGATCCCGCCGACGCCTCCATCAGGGGGCAGGCCTCTACCCTGGCGAACGTCGCGCCTAATACATCCACAGGAGGTTGGTGACGATGGAACTCCGAGAACTGGCGAGGCCTTTACGGGCGTGGTGGTGGCTGATCTTGCTCGCCGCCTTCCTGTCGGGCGTGACGAGCTACTGGGTTGAAGACAACAGCCCCGACATTTACACTGCTCGAACAACGCTCATCGTTGGCACCACTATTTCACTCCCCAATCCGACCGACGCCGACTTCAAGCTCAGCCGGCAGTTGGCGACGTTGTATGCCGACATCATCACGCGCGATCCGGTGCGCGAAGCGGTGATGGAGCAGTTAGACCTGGAGGTCCTGCCAGCCTACGAGGTCAACGTGCCCGATGACTCACAACTCATCGAGGTCACGGTCCGCGACACAGTTCCGGTTCGGGCGCAGGCGGTCGCCAACGCATTGGCGGAGCAATTGATCGAGCGCAGTCCGGCAAATGCCGACCAGGAGGACGGCACCCGGAACGAATTCATCGAGTCACAGCTTGTCGCCATCGAGGCGAGCATCGAACAGACCGAGATTGAGATTGCCGCAAAGCATGAAGAGCTCGCCGACCTGGTGAGCGCCGCGACGATCGCCCAGGCCGCAACCGATCTCACCGCGCTCGAATCCAAGCTGGCCTCCTTCCGCTCGGTTTACTCCTCCTTCTTGCAGAGCACTGATCAGGAGGCGGTTAACACGATTAGCGTGGTGGAGCCGGCTGTGTTGCCAAGGAGACCGAGTGGCACAGAACAGTCGAGTTGGCTAATCGTCCTGCTAGGGGCCACGCTCGGCATGACGTTGGGGATCGTAGCTGCCTACCTGCTGGAATCACTGAATAACACACTGGGGACTGAGGAAGATGTGGAGCGAGTGCTGCAGCTGCCAATAATAGGCCGGATCACGAGGCTGCCCAACCCGCGCTGGCGCAGAAATCTCGATTTGCCTCCAGGGTTGCTCATTGATGCCCCGCGCTCGCCATTGATCGAGGCGTTCCGCACACTGAAAACCAACCTCGACTTCGCCGAAGTCGACCAGGCGGTGCAAACCTTGCTCGTCGCTAGTCCAGGGACCGAGGATGGCAAGAGCACGGTCGCCGTGAACCTAGCGATGACGATGGCCCGCGGCGGGCGGAGGGTCTTGTTGCTCGATGCTGATCTGCGCAAACCGAGCATTCACAACTTCCTCAACCTGAGCAATGTCGGCGGACTGAGCGACTTGGTCCTGGGTGAGATCGGGGTAAGCGAAGCCTCCCGCCGCACGCAAGAGCCCGCGCTAACCGTCATCACAGGAGGTACACCTCCTCCGAATCCAACCGAAGTGCTTGGCTCGAAGCGGATGGACGCCCTATTGCGAGTCTTGAAGCAGGAAGTCGACACGGTGATCATCGACAGCCCGCCGTTCCTACTCGCCGACGCCTCTGTCCTGGCATCCAAAGTAGATGGCGTCATCATGGTCGTCAGGCTTGGGCATACGATGGAGAACGCGATCCGCTCGATGCGGGAGCAGCTCCGCCGGGCGGGCGCCAGGGTGGTGGGCGTAGTACTCAACCAGGTCGGCGGGGGCTCGTTACTCTCGGTTAGGACCTACCTCGGTCATTACGCACCAGACCCAATCGGCGGTGAAAACGGAGGCGGCTTGCTGGCCGGGAGGCTAACCGCGTTGCGCCGGCTGTGGGTCAGGGAAGAGGAGCACGAGGAACCGAGTGAGGCACCCGAGCCATAAGCGAGGGATTGGACGGGGTCGCTTCGACCAGCTTTAACACGGACTGCCCATTGGGGCTCGACCTTCTCCGTTAGCCCAGCCGACTCGAATGGCCACTAGAGCCCTGCTTGGTCTGCATGTGCATCAGGACGAGCGGGCCCCCAGCAGCTAGACCTGCCAGCACCGGCGTGTTCAGACTGTAGGCCCCGGCATCGTTTCGTCCGTGACGGGCTCGTCCGGTCACGCCGGGGTTGCTGCGCAGATCGCAGTCCCCCATCGGGCGGCCCGATGACAGGTTCGTGTGGGTTGACCGCGGTCTGACCTGCTTCGTGACAAATGGGAGGGGCGTGAGCCTAACGGCCCTTGGAGCCGGGCTGGGACTGAACTTGCATGCGAAGTCGCGGCGGCCCGTGCCTGTCCTCCCTGCCTTGGCGCGCCGTTCAAGGGCCGTGCTTCATCGGCCGAGCGGATGGACAAGCCCCCGGACTTTGACATTTCCCACTGGGCGCGAACTATGCGTCGGGATGACTCCTCCCTCGGCGTAACCTAGCGGCTGCACGGTTCGAATTCGGCAATGTCCTCGGCTGCAGACGCGGCAGGATTCCTGTTTTGCGCCCTGAAATCTTGACCGTCAATCGTCTCGCCTGGCTATCACCAACAGGAGCTCACTTGTGAGAAGAATCCTCGTTACCGGTGGCGCCGGCTTCATCGGCTCCAACCTTGTTCGATTCCTACAGCGGCGCTATCCCGACGTTGCGCTATTCAACCTGGATGCCCTCACCTACGCAGCTAGCCTTGAGAACCTGGCCGATCTCCCCGATCCGCATCGGCATACCTTCCTGCACCAGGACATCCGCGATGCGAAGGCGATGCGCGAGATCGTTGGGGACTATCGAATCGACACGATTATCCATCTGGCTGCCGAGTCGCATGTGGACCGTTCGATCCACGCGCCTCACGAATTTATGGAAACCAATATCTTGGGAACCTTCAACTTGCTGCAGGCGGCCCGTGTGCGCTTGACCAGTTCGGAAGAGGATTCGGCTTCCCGGATCCACTTCCACCACATCTCTACCGACGAGGTCTATGGCTCGCTGTCGCCGGAGGCTCCCCCTTTCTCGGAAGCAACGCCCTACGCACCCAATTCGCCATACGCTGCCTCGAAGGCTGCCAGCGATCACCTGGTGCGATCCTTCGCCCACACTTATGGCCTACCGGCAACGATCACAAACTGTTCGAACAACTATGGCCCGCGGCAATTCCCGGAGAAACTCGTGCCGCTGGTCATCCTCAATGCGCTGCGCGGGGAGCCCATACCCATCTACGGCGACGGCAAGCAAGTGCGGGACTGGCTCTACGTGGACGACCATTGCGAGGCCATCTCCCTGGTATTGGAACGCGGCAAGGTCGGCGAGGTATACAACGTCGGCGGGGTGAATCAGCCGACGAACTTAGAGATCGTCGAGCTCATCTGCGCCGAATTGGATGCACGCTTCCCAGACGCAGCCTGCTACCCCCATCGGTCTCTGATCACCAGAGTCAGGGATCGGCCGGGTCATGATCGACGCTACGCCATGAACATCGGCAAGATCCAGGCCGAGCTCGGCTGGAGTCCACGTCATTCCTTGAAGGACGGGCTCCGTCTGACGATTGACTGGTATCTTGCGAACCAATCATGGATTGAGGCGATCGAGGCCAGACCGTCTTACGAGGAGTGGCTTACTCTGAACTACCGGGAACGGCAGGAGGTTGCATGAGGGGTATCATTTTGGCTTGGCTGGCGGCCGGGGGACACGACTTCACCCGCTCACCATTCCGACGAGTAAGCAGCTTCTGCCGCTCTATGATAAGCCACTGATCTACTACCCACTTTCGATACTGATGTTGGCTGGGGTTCGGGAGGTCCTGGTGGTCAGGACGCCAGAACACCTGGCATCCTGCCGCGCGCTCTTGGGAGACGACCGTCGTTTGAGACTCGAATTCAGCTAAGCCGAGCCGAAGGGCTTGGCGGATGCATTCGACGTGGGACGGGAATTCATAGGCGATAACAGCGTTTGCCTTGTTCTTGGCGACAACGTGCTCTTCGGGCACGGGTTGGGCAGTGCCCTGCGCCGCGCGGCGGAGTTGGAATCGGGGGGAATCGTTTTTGCGTATCCGGTGAATGACCCGGAGCGCTATGGGGTGGTGGGGTTCGACGAAGAAGGCCGAGCTCTGAGCATCGTCGAGAAGCCGGACAAGCCGCGGTCCCGCTACGCCGTTCCGGGCATCTACTTCTTCGATTCTGATGTTGTCAATGTCGCATCAAGGCTGGTGCCATCGGAGCGGGGAGAGCTTGAGATCACCGATGTGCAGCGACATTACCTGGAACGGGGCAGCCTGCACGTCGAGGTCTTGGGACGGGGCACCGCATGGTTGGATGCCGGGACGCACGAGGCGTTGTTGCAGGCGGCCAGCTTCGTGCACGCGGTGCAGGAGCGGCAAGGGATGATGATCGCCTGTCCCGAAGAAATCGCTTGGAGAATGGGCTACATTAGCAACGACCAGTTAAGGGCGGAGGCGGAGCTGATGAGCGACAACGGATACCGCGAGTACCTGATTGGCGTCTTGAGCGAGCGCGAGGCCGTCGCATCCCGGCCTTGAATCGGGAGACCCTGTTCGTCTTCGGCAAGAGCGGGCAGCTCGTGTAGTTTGACGGCTGCCTGTCCCCGCTAGCACGCGTGGTCGCCGCTGGCCGGGAGGATTTTGACCTGGCAAGTGATACACACAAGAAGCTCCGCACACTGGTGAGAATCACCCCACCCCAGATCGTGGTGAACAACTCCGCGTCCACCGTAGTAGACAGGGCAGGAACCGAACAGGATCGAGCGGCGGCCGCCAATCGCCCATGCGCCTGCCATAATCGCCGAGGCGTGCTCCAGCAAGGCGCGTCTGGTCTACTACTCAACTGACTACGTGTTCGACGAGAGGAAGGGTTCCCCTACGTCGAGTCTGACTCCCCGAATCCGCTCAATGCGAATGGGCGCACCAAGCTCGAAGGCGAGAGGGCGGTGCAAAACTCGGCTCGCCAATACCTGATCATCCGGTCGAGCTGGGTGTACAGTTTCCGCAGGACAAGCTTTCCTACTAAGGTCCTTCGCTGGGCCCGTTACCATGGGGTGATGAAAGTCGTAGACGATCAGGTCGACATCCCGGACTGGACCCGGTCGCCCGCCGAGGCAGCGGGCCAACTGCTCGCGCGGGGCCATGCTTATGGACTCGACTCGTTGGCCGAGCGATTGGGCGTGTATCTACTTGCCGGAGACGGGCATACTACTAGACTGTACTGAGCCGGGCGAATTGTGGCGCTCAACGCCGAGGCAAGGAACATCCGGCCCAAAGTACTGGTCGCGGCCTAGACCTCCGACTTCGCTGGTCGGGCAGAACGTCCAAGCTGCTCATCGTTGGACTGCAGCCGGTTTGAAAACACATTCGGACTCCGCCTTCCCCCATTGGAGGCTTTGCGGAGGGCCATGGCGGAGAGAGTACAGGTGCATGGGGCTCACTGATCTCGTGCCGGCGATCTATCTGGATCGTGACGGCGTCATTATTGAGAATCGGGCGACCTATGTCCAGCAGTGGTCGGAGGTCGCCTTCCTCCCCCGTTCCCTGGAGGCGCTCCGGCTGGCGGCCATGATCCAGGCCAAGGTTGTAGTTGTGACAAATCAGTCCGCGGTTGGCAGGGGAATTATCAGCCGTCAGCGGGCGGAGGCGATCAATCGCCGCATCGTCGAGACGATCCGGAAGGCGGGCGGGAGGATCGATGGGTTGTTCATGTGCCCCCACGCACCGCTCGATGGCTGTGAGTGCCGGAAGCCCAAGCCGGGCCTGATCCAGAGGGCGGCCAAGCAGCTCGGAATCGACCCGAAGCGGTCGATCCTCATTGGGGACGCGTTGAGTGATCTGCAGGCGGCCCAGGCGGCCGGCATCCCACATTCCATCTTGGTGGAGACGGGCCGTGGTCGAGCAGAGGCACCATTGGCGCTGAAGGCAGGACTTGCTCGAGAGGGGACGGTCCCGGGGTTGTATGAAGCGATTGAATTGGCGCTGCACTTGGTGGGAGAGACGCCCGGCCCCCCCGGCTGAGTTGGGCCATTCAGGCAGCCGGATCTCAACCGACCCCTCGTTCCGTCGACTGCTGAATCACGACTGCCTATGACAAGCCAACCTCCGACGTCAGTCCCGATCCGCGATTTCTCTCGTCGGAAGAGCTTTCCGGGGACGATTGGCGGTCCATTCGAGATCCTCGTTCGTTCGGGGGTGTGGATCGAGCGAATTCCGCCCACCGCTTACGCTGTCGTTCTGCTTCTCCTGAGCCTGATCCCCAGCGGCGGTCAATGGGGCCCGGCGCTGAGTCTGTGGCTGATCTTCTTGTTTGACTGGATCATCCTGGCCCTGCTCCCCCGATTCAGGATCTCATATGGGCACCCGCAGCCGCAATCGCTAGCGTTGGCCCTGATGCGTATACCGGCCGCCCTCCTTCCCGGCGTTTGGGCGCCGGCTGTCCAAGGATTAGGGACCGCGCTGGTCGTGTACGGGTTCGGACTGGAGCCCACTTGGCTGGAGGTTACCCACGAGCAGCTGGCCAGCGAGCGACTGGGGCTGCGGCGACCGATCAGGATTGTGCACTTCGGCGATTTGCACATGCACCGTCCTTGTCGGCTGGATGACCAGGTCGTGGCTGAGATCTCAAGACTGCGGCCTGATCTCATCCTGTTCTCGGGCGATGCGATCAGCTACTCCTGCGTTGATGATCCGGAAGCCTGGATGGCGGCGCGCCGCGTCTTCCAGCGGCTTGATGCTTCTCTGGGTGTTTACGCTGTCCCCGGAAGCCCCCCAGTGGATCGCCCCGACGTATTGAGCGAGGTCTTCGAGGGCACGCCAGTTCGTCTGCTCAATGACGAGCGGATCACGATACGGGCCCACGGCGGCGAAATCGAACTCATCGGCGTGGCCTGTTCTCACAGGCCCTTCCTGGATGCAAAGACTCTCGAGCAACTGGTGTCCGAATCAAGCGGAGGGTTCCGCTTGCTTCTCTATCACTCTCCTGACTTGGCGCCGCATGCCGCCACCATCGGGATCGATCTCCAGTTCTCCGGGCACACCCACGGGGGCCAGGTTCGGCTGCCAGTGCTGGGGGCGATCTACACCTCCTCGCTTTACGGCAAGGCTATGGAGGTCGGCCGTATGAAAGTGGGGGGGATGACTCTCTTTGTGACGCGGGGGCTTGGAATGGAGGGCGCCAGTGCCCCGCGCGTACGCTTCCTGTGTCGCCCGCAAATCACGTTGTGGGAACTTGCCTAACAAAGGCGCCCATATTCGTGCCAACCCAAGGGCGGCATATCTGTGCCCGGCACCAAAATCCGATCCGCCCAGCCCGTCCATATGGCTCGCCCGATTGCTTTGGCTCTATCGAAGGCCGGCCGACCTCCCACTCATCGACCTGATCGGCGGCGACCGAGGGCACCGCGGATCTCAGGCAAAGAACAATTCGCCTTCGACCCGACGCAGGCAGTTTTAGTCATCGATCGGGACCGCTGTATGGGTTCTCCCCTACATTTCCCTCTCGGCACACCGTGGGGCAGCCCGCGGGGGTCCCTGAACCCAATGGGAGCTCACTTCGGAAAGGACGACTCATGACCGGATCCGCGGTACGAGTGCTGATCGCTGATGATGACCCGCTTGCTTGTGAAGCGCTTCGGCTGCACCTGCTGGAATCGGGAATGGACGTCGTTGCCTTGGCCTTTGACGGGCATCAGACTTTGGCGATGGCTGAGGACCTGCTGCCCGATGTCGTTCTCCTGGATCTCTTGATGCCAGATATGAACGGGCTCGAGGTCCTTTCAAGCCTCGTGGACGCCCATCCTGAGATGAGGATCCTGATCATTAGCGCTCATAGCTCACCTGTCCACGTGGCGGGCGCATTGGTTCGTGGCGCTTCAGGTTTCCTGACCAAACAGAACTTGAGGATGGCGCAGCTTCCGGAAATGATACGGAGACTGCAAGTGGGTCGCGAATCCATCGTGGATGGCGAATCGATCCGGGCCACGCTTTTTCCATCGATGGTGAAGCTGCAGCTCCAGGCGCGTTTTCACGAGCTCCGGACAGGGACCTTGCAGAGCCTGACTGTTCGCGAGTTCGGCGTACTCCGACTTATTGCACGGCGCTATATCGATGATGATATCGCCAAGGAATTGGTACTGACCGCCGAGCATGTCCAAGAGCATGTTGCCGGAATTCTCAAGAAACTCAGACTGGACGATCGCGAGCAGTTGTTCGCGTTGGTCGGCGAGTTGGGAAACGTGGAGGAGGAGCTGCCTGGGGTGGGCAGCTGATGGACCAGCGAGTTAGCTGCTTACGGCAACGGGGAGGGCCAGGGGTTATTCCTTCGGCCCAATCCCCTGGCGTAGGGCGAAGATGGCCGCCTGCGTTCGATCCGAAACCTGGAGCTTGTCGTAGATGCTGCTTACATGGCTCTTAACTGTGTTGTAGCTGACGTGGAGCGATGCGCCGATCTCCTCATTCGTCAGACCGCCTGCAATGAGCTTCAGAACCTCCGTCTCCTGAGGAGTCAGGGCTGCCAGGCTGGGGGGGATTTCAGGCTCGGCGGATCCATTGGAGTGACTTGTTCGGAGTGCGGCTTCCCGCAATAGCGTTTGGTCGACGACTACTGCGTCCCCCTCTAGGGCCAATCGGATCGTCTCGCTCAGAGACTCGATGGCGGCGGGGCGTTTGACAATATAGCCGGCTGCTCCCATCGCAATTGCCCGCGCGACATAGTCGGGATTCTCGCGGGCTGTCAGCATGAGCACCTGGGTGACAGGGGAAGTCGCTTTGACCACATTGAGTACTTCCAAACCGTCCAAATCCGGCATGCTGATGTCGAGGAGGAGGATGTCCGGCCTCATCGAGGCCACGGCTTCGATCGCGGAGCGGCCATCGGTGACCACGTTCACGACCGAGAAGCCGGCTGCCTGGAGTCGGATGCGGAGCAGGTCGCAAACCAATGGGTCATCGTCGGCGACTAGGATGGAGGCGTTGAGCCCGTCGTCCACCATGGTTGGCATCCCTCACTCAATTCAGCGATTGCGTTGATCACCCGTGCCCAATCCGACACGGTGGGTTGAACCGTATATAAGATTAGAACGAACTGGCGACTGCTTCGTTACGAAGGCGGAGCAAAATGCGCAATGGTTTCTTCCGCGTCGCTCATGCCGTCGTTGTATCATCATCCGCCAAACCCCCGTCAGGCTCAAGCCCGTCTTAGTTCCTAGTGTGGTTGCCCGCACGTCGTCGGCTGTTCACCCCTTTACCCCTCGACAGCACCGTAGCGGCATGCCTCTCCTCTTGGATCGGTGGGAGGGCGTTTTGCTGCGGGGTGCAATGGTGAAGCCGCGGCCGACGCGGAGGCTGCAGCCGTACCTTTTACCCGTTACCCAGGCTCGATCCCAACTTCCCTCCGGGCCGCGATAGCGCCGCACCGCGTTCACTTTCGATCAGCTTCGACGCGCAGCCGACTTGACCGGTGCGGTACGGGGTTCCAGCCGATCGGCGAAACGGCATCCCGCATCGGACATGACCGGCAGAAGGAGACCTCCTTGGCCAACCAGATGATTGCCGCCACCGACAAATTGATCCCTCCTTATGGGGGGACGCTCGTGGACCTGTTGATTTCCGAGGAGGTGGAGTCGTATCGGTCCCGTGCAAACGCCCTCCCCTCATTACAACTCGGACAGAGGGCAGTTTGTGACATAGAACTGCTAGCCCAGGGAGGGTTCTCGCCTCTGGACCGGTTCATGGGTCGTGCCGACTATGAGCGAGTCCTCGGAGAAATGCGCCTTGCAGACGGCACACTGTTTCCCCTTCCCGTGACCCTCCCCGTTCCTCTCTCCGAGGGGGTGAGGCTGGATCACGAAATCGCGTTACGAAGCGCCACGAACGAGCTCCTGGCCATTATGCGGATCGACGAGATTTATGAGTGGGACTTGGAGGAAGAAGCGCATTCGGTGATCGGCAGCAGCGACTCCCGTCACCCGTGGATTGCCGCCTTGCATCGTCAAGGGAGGCGGTACATCTCAGGCCCCCTGCACGTACTTGAACTGCCGCATCATTTCGACTTCAAAGAACTCCGACTGTCTCCGGCTGCCACCCGACGCCGCCTGGCGGAGACGGGCCATACCAATGTTGTGGCCTTTCAGACACGCAACCCGCTTCATCGCGTCCATGAAGAGCTCACCAAGCGCGCTATCCAGGATCTCGATGGAACGCTGCTCCTCCATCCAGTTGTTGGACTGACCAAGCCAGGTGATGTAGACCATTACACTCGGGTGCGCACATACCGGGCGCTCGCCTCGAAGTACTACGATAAGGATCGGGTGTTGCTGGCGCTCCTGCCCCTGGCGATGAGGTTGGCAGGACCCAAGGAAGCCCTGTGGCACGCCATCATTCGCCGCAACTACGGGGCCAACCACCTGATTGTTGGCAGGGATCACGCCAGCCCCGGTGATGATTCTCAAGGGAAGCCCTTTTATGGGCCCTACGAGGCCCAGGAGATGGTGGCGCGCTACTCGGGCGAGACCGGGGTCGTCCCGGTACCGTTTCAAGAGTTTGTCTACCTGCCAGAGGAGAGCCGATACGAAGAGGTCACACGGGTGTCCAGAAACGGCAAGACTGCTAGCATCTCTGGGACGGAGGTGCGCGAGCAGTACCTGAACAAGGGGCGAAAGCTCCCGGAATGGTTTACTCGCCCGGAAGTAGCGGAGATCCTTGGCGACACTTATCCGCCTCGCCATAAGCAAGGCGCCTGCATATGGTTCACGGGCTTAAGCGGGGCGGGGAAGTCCACCACTGCCGAAGTGCTGGCGGTGCTTTTGCAGGAACATGGGCGCACCGTCACTCTGCTAGATGGAGACGTTATCCGGACCCACCTATCGAATGGCCTGGGGTTCAGCAAGGAAGACCGGGACACCAACATCCGGCGCATCGGATTCGTCGCCAGCGAGATTGCGCGCCATGGGGGGATAGCGATCTGTGCCGCCATTAGCCCCTATCTGGCGACGCGCAACGATGTCCGCAGCATGGTCGGCGGGGGTCGCTTTATTGAAGTCTATGTCGATACGCCGATTGAGATCTGCGAAGCGCGAGACACTAAAGGCCTGTACGCCAGCGCCCGCAGGGGTGACCTGAAGGGTTTCACCGGAATAGACGATCCGTATGAGGAGCCACTCAATCCCGAGATTCGGCTGACAACAACGGATCGAACTTCGGAGGAGAACGCGCGCCAGGTGATCGCCTATCTCGCCAATTCGGGATTGGTTATCACGGCCGACGCCGGTCCGGTCGAGGCTGCAGACAGGGAGAGCCCCGCGGCCTGAGCCGGGCTTGGGATCCAGATAGTCACATGGATCGTCGGGTTGAGACCAAGACTCCCTTGCCACAAAGGCAAGGGAGTTTTTTTGTTGGCCTGCGGCCAAAGGATCAAATGCGCCCATCCAACCAGGCAGGAGAAGGGCTACCCCATTCGCCACCCGGGGGCCCTGGTGTGCAGGTCGGCAAGCCTTCGACACAAAGCCCGTCCAGAGCTCGTCGAAGGGCTGAGGGCCGCCTGTGGATGGCCAGGGGAGGCTCCTCTAGAAATGATGTAGGGACGTTGTAGGCAACGTCCCTACATCTATGTTTCGTGTACCGAATTGATGTGCAATCTAGCCGCTCTTCTCAGGGGCAGCCGGCGTTTGCCCCTACGGAAAGGAATCAGGCGGTAGGTAACGCGAATCCGGCATTCCGGATCCCGTATTGCCTATCACCACCAACGCCCCCTTCGTCAAGTTCAGGGAGGCTGATCTGTTTGGGGTGGGATCCCCGCATTCTGCGCGCTGAACCCGTTGAAGCGCGCTTATGAGCATTGAGGAAGCGCACGAGGAGACCTGATCCCCAATCACCAATCCCGAATCCCTATCACGTATCACCACCCACGCCGCCTGCGGCGGGCTCGGGCAGGTTCATCTGTATGAAATCCGTAGGGGCGTTGTATACAACGTCCCTACACGAGGCGAATGGGCGTCGGTCCGTGTGCCAGAGTCCGATGGACTCGCTCATCCGATTAGTACACCTGCTCGGCGGCGGCCATCAGGATCACGGCAATTGCCAGCAGGATGGACGACCACACACCGGCGGATTCCAGGCGGGCCTGGAGCGTGCCGGCCTCCTGCACCAGCTCGGGCTCGGGCGGGCCGGCGGCCAGCTGTGCGCCGATAGCGCCAAGGCGGGCCCCAACCGGACGGTGGACGAAGAAGCCCAAGGCAAAGACCACGATGCCGGCCAGCGCGCCCAGAGACAGTGCAATGCCCGGACCAGTCCGGAACCAGTTTGGATTCAAGCCGGCCGAACTATTCCAGAGCAGGAGCAGGCCGCTGAGGATATTGACCACGGCCGCCAGCGTGAAGATCCCAGTTAGCCGGCGTTGGTTGTTGACATACCCCATCACCTGCTGACCACTCTGGCCGGTTGCCTTGACGGCCGGCGTCAAGAATCCGGCGACCGTCCAACTGGCGCCAGCCCAGAAAACTCCGGCGCCGATATGCAACACTCGCAGCAAGAGTATGTACAGATTCATCATTCTCCCTCCAACTAGGTGTGGTTCTATCGACAGACTGCGGGTACCGTCCCGCCCCTTGACGACCCTCCTGATGTTGGTATACTCAGAACACACAGTCAGACATTTGGGTGCCCCCCTCACCTGAATGTCTGACTGTGCTTTAAGCCCCCTGTTTCGCTATGTGCTCGAGGTTTTCGAGTAAGAAGTCGACCTCTTCTGCCGTGTTGTAGTGGGCCAGACCCAGGCGGATCAGGCCTCCGGATTGCTCGAGACCCAGCCGTTCGGTGACCGACGGCGCGTAAAAGTTGCCGTCCCACACGTAGATGCCTCGCTCACCCAATTGATGGGCTACCCGCTGTGGGGCATGGCCTTCGATGCGAATGGACACGGTGGGCACCCGCTCCGCCAGATCCTCGGGTTCGGTCAGCCCAAAGATTCGGACGCCAGGCAAGGCCTGCAGTCCTTCGACCAACCTGGCTGTCAACGGCCGCTCGTAGGTCTCGATCGCACGCATGCCGTGCTTTAGGGCGGGCCGCAAGTTGTCGTCGGCGCCGGTCGCCTCGATCGCCCGGGTGGGCTCGTGGCTGTGGCCGATCTGGGCAATATATTCGAGTGCGCCCAGCGTGCCGGCGATTCCCTCGTGGTTTTGCGTGCCGGTTTCGAATTTGCGCGGGGCCCGCTGAGAAGCCGGGCGGACGTTGAAGGCCGGCAGTTCATCCAGTAGTTCGAAGCGGCCGTACAGGGCACCAGCATGCGGCCCGAAGAGCTTGTAGACCGACAATGCCAGAAAATCACAGTCAAGGGCCTGTACATCGATGGCGCGATGGGGCGCCAGCTGGACGGCATCGACGTAACACAGTGCGCCGACCTGGTGGGCGGCTGCCGCCACGCGGGCGACATCGTTGATGGTGCCGACGGCATTGGAGGCGAAGCCAACCGCCACCAGGCGGGTCCGCGGGCCAATCAGCGCCAGCAAGTCGTCCATGCGCAGACGGCAGTCCTCAACATCGAAATCGGCCCAGCGCACTCGAGCTCCGCTCGCCTCGGCTGCCTGCAGCCACGGGCTGACGTTGGCGTCGTGGTCCAGCCGCGTAACCACAATCTCATCGTCAGGGATAAGTCGGGTGGCCAGCGAGCGGCTGGCCGCCAGCGTCAGGCTGGTCATGTTGGGGCCGAAGACGATTTCGTCGGGGCGGGAGGCGTTGACGAAGGTGGCCATGGCTTGCCGGGCGCTGTCGAGTACGGCGTCCGTTTGGCGGCTGGTGGGAAAGGCGCCGCCCCGGTTGGCATTGGTTTCCACCAGGTAGCGCTGCATGCGATCGAGCGCAGGTCGGGCGATCTGCGTGCCGCCCGGGTTGTCCAGAAAGACCTGGCCCGAGGTGAGCGCCGGGAACAAGCTGCGCCAATGCTGTACGTCAAAAGCCATCATGTGCCTCATCTTGGAATCGGCGGCTGGGGCAGGGTTGGACCCTGGGTGTTATAATCCGCCCTACGCCCAAGGCTAAATATCGGCCAGGCAGTCCTCGACACGGTCACGCTAGGAGCGCAACGGCGCGATGAATCCGCAGCAGGACGCGGTCAAGCTCCTGATCACCTACGACCCCATTCCCGAGCGCTGGGAAGCCTATTTCCGTTACATGCTCGGCGAATTCGTGCCGGCGTTGGAGCATCTGGGGTTGACGATGTGCGAGGCCTGGCATACGGCCTACGGCGAGTATCCGCTGCGCTTATCCGCTTTCACCGCACCCGACGAAATCAGCATGGAACAGGTGCTGGCCTCTGAAGCCTTCCAGGAGTTGGAAGACCGTCTCAAGGAATTCGTCACCAACTACCAACGCAAGATCGTGCCCGTTCGCGAACGGTTTCAGTTCTAGCCCTCACCCCCGCACGTGACAAGTTTCACAATTTGTGCTATAGTTAGGGTGCCCTGACGCACCGAACATCGCCGTTTCATCGCCCTTGACGAACACCGTGCCCTCGTCAGGGCTTTTTTTGTTTCGGGATGGAGCCGCGGGTTAGATGACGCCTAACGCCCGGCCCACCTGCTGAAACGCCGACAGGCCGCGCTCCAAATCCTCTTGACTGTGCGCGGCTGAGATCATGACCCGGATGCGGGCCTTGCCTTGCGCAACCGTCGGGTAACCGATCGCCATGGCGAACACGCCCTCGTCGAACAGTTGGCGGCTGAACTCCTGAGCCAGGGGCGCCTCGCCCAACATGATTGGCGTGATGGGGGTCGTGCTCCGGCCCGTGTCGAAGCCGGCCTCGGCCATTCGGGTCTTGAAGTACTCCGTGTTGGACCACAGCTTGTCGACCAGCTCGGTCGATTCCTCGAGCACGTCAAGCGCCGCCAGGCAGGCGGCGGTGTCGGGCACGGTCATGGCTGATGAAAAGAGGAAAGGCCGGCCGCGTTGCCGCAGCCAGTCGACGACGCGCTGCGAGCCGGCGACCACGCCGCCGACAACGCCGAATGCCTTCGACATCGTGCCAACTTCCACATCGACCTTGCCGTGGAGCTTGAAATGATCGACGATGCCGCGGCCGCCTTCGCCCAGCACGCCTTCGCCATGGGCATCATCCACCATCATTAAGCAATCGTGATCGGCGGCGACAGTCTGTATGGCATCCAGGGGTGCCACGTCGCCGTCCATGCTGAAGACGCCATCAGTAACCACCAGTGCCCGCCCGAAGTCGCCGCGACTGGCCTTGACCTGCTTGGCCAGGTCGTCGGGGTCTGCGTGTTCGAAGCGCAAGGTCTGGGCTCCGGACAGACGGCAGCCGTCGATAATGCTGGCGTGATTGAGGGCGTCCGAGTAGATGACGTCGCCCTTGCCTACCAACGCCGGGATGGCCGCCAGGTTGGCATTGAAGCCCGACTGGAATGTGATGGCGGCTTCAACGCGCTTGAAGGCGGCCATCCGCTGCTCCAACTGGGTGTGCAATGCCATGGTGCCGGCGATGGTGCGCACGGCGGCCGGTCCAACACCCAGCTCGTCCATCGCCTTTTTCGCCGCCGCCACCAGCCGGGGATGATTGGCCAGCCCTAAGTAGTTGTTGGAACAGAAATTGAGCACCTGGCGTCCGTCGACCGTCAGCCAGGCGCCCTGCGGCGAACTGAGCGTGCGAATTTGCGTGAACAGACCCTGCTGGCGCAGCTCGTCCAGTTCGTCGGCGATCCACTGGGTGGGAGAAGGACCTGTTTCGGGTTCGGTCATGTTAGGCCTCGTTCAGCTCGGGATCCATGGCATCGGGGGTGCGTTCGATCAACGCCAGCTTGTGCCGGCGGCCACGTCGCTTGATTTGCAGTTCGCGCTGCATGGCGCTGCGCCGGTCGGGGTGTTCCTCAAGGTAGACCAGACGCAGCGGCCGCCGGGCGCGCGTGTAGTGGGCGCCGCGGCCGGTATTGTGTTCATGCAGGCGTCGATCGGGATCGGTCGTCCAACCGGTGTACAACGTGCCGTCGGCGCACTCAAGGATGTAGCAGAAGTACTCGGCCACGCCGCCATTATAGGTCGGGCCGCAACCTGGGCGAAACGGCGTGGTCAGGCCGACAGGCCGAGATCGGGTCCGATGCCCGTCAGGTCTTCCGTCGGCTGGTGCATGCGCCAGCGTTCGATCACCCAGCGGTCCAGCGCGGCCGGCAGTGGATGGACGCCGGCTGGCAGGCTGGCTCGCTGCTTGACAAGATGCTCAAGCGCCAGCAAGTGAGCCGACAGCGGGGCGTCGACATAGCGGTTGAGCGTCGGTTGGGGCAGGTGAAAGTTGAGCGGAGGGATCTTACCGCCGAGCACCTCATCGTCGCCGAACGCCGGCCCGTACTCATCGTCGGCGCCCAGGTTGACCAGTACCGCACCTTGGCGCAGCCACTCGACAGGGACGCTGCTGCCCACCGCGCCGGCCACCCCGGTGACGGCAATGACGATATCGGCCCGTTCCAGGGCCAGCTCGACCGCCTCGGTCTGGCCCGGCGCCAGCGCGGCGAAACCGTCGCCGCGGGCCCGCGCCCGGGCGCCATCATCTCGGTCGAAGACCGTCACCGCCAGGCCGCCGGCCCGGGCCCGGAAGGCGACACCGCGGCCGATCTTGCCGTAGCCAAAGGTCACCAGCCGCTTGCCAGGCAGCGGATCCTCCGGCCTCAGCAGCTGCCAGGCACGCAGGAATGACTCGCCGGTGCCGTAAAAGCCCTCGATAAGCTTACTGCGGGCATCGTCGGCGCTGACGACCGGCACGTCCACGGTGAGGTAGTGCAGCACACCGGTCCGTGTTACCTCGGCGGCGGCCAGCGGCGCTTTGGCTCGGGCCAACACGGCGGCTACATCCAAGTACAGGCCGGCCTGCTGCACTGCCTGGTCAACCGGCAGCACCGGGATTGACAACTGCGCCAGGTCGGCCCGGACCTGGCGGGCGCCGGGGGCGTCGTGTGCGTCGGACAACACAACTTCGGCGCCGCCGGCGACCATTGCCTCCACCATCACCAGGCTGTTGCGCGCCAGCACATGGCCAAAGACCACGGTTTGGCCGTGGAATGGCGTCTCTTGCCGGTACCGGTCGATCAGCTCGGCCAGGATCGGCAGCTGGGCGCGCTCTTGCTCGTGCCCCGGAAGCTCGAAGTAGGTTTGGAGGGAACCGTTCACTCGGGCCGGTCGGAACCCCGCTTGCGGGATGGATCAAAGCCAAACAGGTTGCCGATCACGCCGGTGCTGCTAATCTTGCCGCGGGCGATTTCATCGCCGCGCCAATCGGCCCGGCGCCGCTTGGCCAACCAGGTTTCGTGGGCGGCCAGGGCCGCTTCAAGCCGCTCTTCGATGGCGTCTGCTTCGTCTTCATCCATCAGTCGCCGGAACTCAGACAGCTCAGCGATCAAGCCATCGACGTGGGCAATCAGACTCTGCCGGTTGTCAACCAGTTGGCGGCTGAGTTGGGCGGAATCCTGCTCCCCGGCGTGATGGGTCGTCGTGGCGAAGGGACGGCCGGCGATGCGTTGGATGTCCGGCCAGCCGCGGGCTGCCGCTGCCATCCGCAACAAACAGGCGCCCAGTAAGGCCGGCAGCGTATCGAGTAAGGTCGTGACGGCCTCGACCTCGGCTTGGTCGAGGAAGAATGGTTCGCTGCCAATCGCCTGCGCCAGGTTGACGGTGATGTTGACGATCTGCTCGGGCGTTGACACCGGGATCACAAGCGCCAATTGGCTGTTGTGAAACAAGTCGCTGCGGGCGTTGGTGTAGTCGGTTTTGAGGTCGTAGAGCGCGTCGACCCCGGTGACGGGGATCGCCGCCAGATAGTGCGCCCGTTCGCCGAGCTCATCGGTAGCCCAGCGGAAGCGGGAAGCCCGCAAGGGCGAGCAATCGATAATGGCGGCGCCGGGCTTCAGATTGCCGACAACGTCATCGAGGAACTTGTCGGCTTCGGCCGGGGACCCTGTCAGCAGGATCACGTCGGCTGTCCGGGCAGCCTTGTAAGGATTGATGACGAGCCGGCCGACGGCGCCTGATTCCTGGCTGGCGCGGGCAGCCTGCTTGTCGCGGTCATAGCCAATGCACTCGGCATCAACCTTGGCCTCGGCCAAAGCCATGGCCAGCGAAGCCCCGGTTTCCTGCAAACCAATGAAGAGAATCTCAAGCGTCACGGTAAGCGCCTAACTCCAATCGTCGGCGGCCTGCAAGGCGCGCAATCGTCTACTATCTTCACCGCTGGCGGCTTCATCAGGTTCAGTCTGGTGCAGCCGGACCAGTTCGATCAAGGCGGGTGAAGCGCCGGTTTTGGCGAGCAGCTCAGCGCCCCAGGCCGGGTGCTGCTGGGCTACAACGAAGCCGCGCCGCCAGCCGTTGGCCTCAGGGGAACCCCACCGCCGGCGCAGTTGCGGCGCAAGCCTGCCGACGAACACAACCAGTGCGCGTTCCAACGGGCTGATCGGTTGGAGCGACTTGCCGACGTCATGCAGCAGCGCCGCGGCCAGCAGATCGGCGACTTGCTCGCCCTTGTGCTCAAGCCGATGGAGCACACGCAAAGCGTGGGCTTGCTCGGCGGCCGGCAGAGCCTGGAACAAGCGCCACTGGGCCGGCGGCAGGAGCTCAGACGCCCGGCGCAGTCCCCGGCTGTCCGGCCGTGGCCGCAGGGCTGCCAGCATTTGGCGGACCCGGTAGCCGGCGCGGGTCACAGGACCAGGGCTTGGAACACCTGGCGGGTGGGCCATCCGATCAAGATGCTGAGCAAATCCAGGCCGAGCAGCGGCCCGACAAAGATCAGCACCATGAGCAGCATCGGACCGTACGGCCGCAGTTGGTAGAGCGTAGATCTTGCGCCGGCCGGGACGAAGTATTCCAACACCTTTTCTCCGTCGAGTGGGGCGACAGGGATCAGGTTGAAGAAAAGCAAGATCAAGTTGATCCAGATGAACTCGGTCAGGAACGAGGCTGGCGTTGGCATCAGGCCGGCGGTTTGCGAAGGCTCAAGCAGGCCGATTCGAAACGGAATGGCGGCTACGATCGCCAGCATTAGATTGGACAAGGGACCGGCGGCGGCTACCATCATTGGCCCGGCCGGAGTGCGGCGTTCGAGTGCATACGGGTTGATCGGAACTGGTTTGGCCCAACCGAATCCTGCTACCAGCAAGAGCAGCGACCCAATCGGATCGAGGTGGGCCAAGGGGTTGAGCGTCAGGCGGCCGTTGGCGCGCGGGGTGTTGTCGCCGAGCTCGTCCGCCGACCAGGCATGGGCGAACTCGTGGATGGTGAAAGCGATCACCAGGGTCACCGCGCGCGAAATGAAGACAGAGAGCGGCTGGTTGAGCATGGCGGGCCGATTATATCATTCGGGCTGGGAAGGCCCCGATGGTATAATCCTGGCGGTCGCTTCCCTTGAGGATCAAGCTTGCTCCCCGATATCCAATTGGAAGACATTGTTCGCTTGCGCAAGCCGCACCCGTGTGGCGCAACCGATTGGACTGTGGTACGAGTAGGTGCAGATATCGGATTGAAGTGCACAGGATGCGGCCGCCGTTTGCTGCTACCCCGACGCGACGTGGCCAAACGCATGAAGGGATACGTTGTAAAGGGTGGCCAGCCGGCCGACCATGCCTGAAGCACCCAGGATTCTATTCCTCTTCTCGGACACCGGCGGCGGCCATCGTAGCGCCGCCGAAGCCATCATCGAAGCACTGGAAACCTACTACCCGGGCCAGGCCAGCACCGAACTGCTCGACGTGCTGAAGGACTACGCGCCCACTCCGTTCCATTTGCTGCCCGAAAGCTACCCGATCATGGTCAAGATTCCGCAGGCCTGGGAATTCGGCTACCGGCTGCTCGACGGCCATCATCGGGGACGGGCGCTGTCGGCGGCGGTCTGGCCGTACGTGCGGTCGCGGGTGAAGCAATTGGTCGAGGAGCAACCGGCCGATTTGGTTGTCTCGGTCCATCCGCTCTTGATCGCCCCCGTTTGGCGGGCCCTGGGCGTGGACGGCCCCAGGTTCGTGACCGTCGTGACCGACCTGGTGACGCCACATGCCTTGTGGTACCACCGCAAGGTGGATTTGACCGTCGTGCCCACCGACGAGGCCCGACTAAGGGCAATCGAATGCGGGCTTGATGACGACCGTGTTTCGGTCATCGGCCTGCCCGTTGCCCAGCGCTTCTGTTTGGCACCGGCCGACAAGACCGTGCTTCGCCAACAGCTGGGTTGGCCCAACGACCGGCCAGTGGTGCTGCTGGTTGGCGGGGCTGAAGGGCTGGGACCGGTGTACGATACCGCTCGCGCCGTCGCCCGCCTGCCGGGCGACTTCGCATTGGCGGTGGTCAGTGGGCGCAATGAAGCCCTGCGCCAGCGTCTGGAACGGACCGATTGGGAAGTGCCAACTTTCATCTACGGGTTTGAGCGCCGCATGCCCGAATTGATGCAGGCGGCCACCTTCTTGGTGACCAAGGCCGGACCCGGAACGATAACCGAGGCTATCAACGCCGGCCTGCCAATCATCCTTTACAACCGCATCCCCGGCCAAGAAGACGGCAACGTCGACTATGTGGTTGCGAAGGGGGTCGGTAAATGGGCGCCCAGCCCGTCGGCCACCGCGGCAGCCGTGCGGGACTGGCTCGAGTCGCCCGAGGCAGTCAAGCGGGCCGTCGACAATTGCCGGCGCATTGCCAGGCCCAAAGCCGCCCAGGAAATCGCTGAATTGTTGGTGGCCTACGTAAAGCAAGTCAGAGCCGGGTCCAACGGCCGACCGCCGCTTCCCGGCTCCTCCTGAATACCAAGCCTTGGGCGTGCCTGTGCCAGCGAACTAGAAGTTCGCTATCACATTGCTGAACATGTTCCCGATCCCAGTGCCGAAGAGTGCCACCAGCACGATCACCGCGATGCCCACCAGCAGGATGATCATGGCATACTCAACCAGGCCCTGGCCTCGGGGGTTGAAATTAAGCATAATGCCCCCGGAGCGATGGATGAATGAAGAAATGATGCTCTTAGTATAGGGTAGAACCGGACCGGTTCAATAGCTCCAAGGCGCTCCTACAGCGCTTGTAAGGCAACTGTAAGGTGCCGGCTCGCAGGAGAGGCCATCCGATCGGTGCACAAGCTTGTGCTCGTCTTTGGCGATATCGATGACATCCCGGCCTTTGACCTGGCTTGGAGCCAACGGTTCGTGCCTCTGGTGGAGGACATGCCTGGTTTGCGCCGCATCACGGTCGGCCGGGTGCGGGGCAGTCCCAGCGGCGTTGCTTCCATTCACTTGCTGCATGAACTGCATTTTGATGACCAACCATCGCTCGAGGCGGCCATGGCCTCGCCCATCGGCCAGGTTGCTGGCAGGCTGCTGATGGAGATTGCCGGTGACCATGTGCAGCTGTTGTTCGCCGAACATCTGGAAGACATCCCGCGTCCTGCCAGCCGCCGTTGAACACCCCGGTTGATTTCCCATGAGTGTATTGACTGCCGAGGATCTCGAGGCCTACCTGCGCCAACATGACCTGCGTGCAGAGCTGGTGCATTTGACCGTCAAGACCCCGACGGTGGCTTCGGCTGCCGAGGCGGCTGGCACCGATGAGAGGCGCATCGCCAAGTCCTTGCTGTTCTCCACGCCGGACGGCTTCGTGCTGGCGATTGCCAGTGGGCTCGATCGTATCGAGCCGGCGGTGGTAGCGGCCCATTTGGGGCTGCCAACCGATCGGATTCGCCTGGCGCGCCCGGCCGAGGTCCTGGAAGTCAGCGGCTTTCCGGTTGGCGCTATGCCACCCTTTGGCCACCGACGGCCTCTGACCACATTGATCGATCGGGCACTGCTCGGCCAACCCGAGGTCTTCGCCGGCGGGGGTTCGGAGCGTGCGTTGCTGCGGATTGCCACCGAAGAACTGCTCGAGGCGACCGGCGCCTATGTGCTCGATTTGCGTCAGGTCCCGGACACCGGCTGATGCTGGGCAGGCAATTGAGGCGTCGCCAGCGCCCTGGCTGGTTGCTCGGGTTGGCATTGCTGGCGCTGCTCCTGTTTGCCCTTGGCCTGTGGGCCTATCCTCGACTACGGCCGGCCTCGGCCCGGCTGCAGCGCCTGCGCACGTA
This sequence comes from Anaerolineales bacterium, assembly GCA_036397095.1. GTDB lineage: Bacteria > Chloroflexota > Anaerolineae > Anaerolineales > E44-bin32 > DASWJQ01. The sequence continues at coordinate 2,464 of DASWJQ010000038.1, read as the reverse complement.
TTGGGACGATCCCAGTGCCCACCCCGATTGGATCATTCTGGCCGGCGATCGCTGCAACACAGCCCCTTTCCTTCAGCCAACCGACGGCTACATCGGCTTCGTCTGGGGGGATGGATTTCGCGTCGGACCCCATCAAGGGCTCGATATCTTCGGCCCGACGGGCCCGGATGGGCTGGGTCAAACACCGGTCGTCGCCGCCTACGATGGCTACGTGACGCGCGAAGCCGATTGGCGTTCGGCCGTCATCCTGCGCCACCCAAGTGACCCGCTCGATCCGGGTCGCCAGATCTGGACCTACTACACTCATATGGCCGACGAGCGCGGAAATTCGTTCATCGAGCCTGGTTTCCCGCCCGGCACGAGCGAGCGGTTTGTGCGGGCCGGCACCTTGCTGGGCTACCAGGGGAACTACTCCGGCGACACGACCAACCCGACCGGGATGCACCTGCATTTCTCGATTGTGTTGGATGACGGGCGCGGGCGTTTCCTCAACGAGCTTGACATTGGCAATACACTCGATCCTAGTCCCTACTTGGGGATCGAGGTCAACGCCGATCATGTCGGTGAGCTGCCGCCGGTGTGCCCTCAGCAGTCGCCGGCGGCCGGTATCGGCTGGCCGGCGCCGATGGTATAACGGGCGCCAGACCGGGTGCCGACAGGACGGGTGACTTGACCGAGTTCGAAGGCAAGGTGGCCTTGATCACCGGCGCCGGGCGCGGCATCGGCCGGACAATCGCCGAGGCCTTTGGCCGGGCCGGCGCCCGGGTTGCGGTGAACGATCTGTCGCCCGATAGCTGCCAACTGACGGTGGAGGCCATTCGCCAGGCGGGTGGCGTGGCCGACGCCTTTCACGCCGATGTCTCCAAAAAGATGCAAATCCAATCCATGATCGAGTTGGTGCGCCAGTCGTTGGGCGAGATCGCCGTTCTGGTCAACAACGCCGGTGTCGAACCGCACGCCAGCCTGCTCGAATTGGATGAGTGGGATTGGGACCGAACGCTGGCCGTCAATTTGAAGGGTCCCTTTCTTCTGACACAATCCGTCGGCCGCGTGATGGCCGATGCCGGCGGCGGATGCATTGTCAACATTGGCTCGATCGCCGGCCGGGCCCAGGGCCTGACCAACCGGGCGGCCTATGTTGCCAGCAAGATGGGGTTGATTGGCCTGACACGCGAGGCGGCGCGCGAGCTGGCCGCCCATGGCATCCGGGTCAATGCAGTCTGCCCGGGCGTGATTGAAACGGAGATGACCGCCAGGCTGCGCCGCGATGAAACCATGATGACCCGCTGGCTGGCCGAGATTCCCCAGGGGCGCTTGGGCACGACCGATGATGTCGCCAGTGTCGTCCTCTTTTTGTGTTCGTCGGCCGCCAGCTATTTGACCGGTCAGGCGATCAACGTGGATGGCGGCAAGGTAATGAGCTGAGCGAAAAAGGTGGCTGAGGTGGAAGAACTCAGGGAATACCTGGCAGGTTTGCTCGATCGGTTCGAGGCCCAACCCCAGGCTCTGGAACGGGGAGTGTCCTCCTTGGCCGCCAAGCGGCTACACCGCCCGCTCGAACCCGGCGGGTGGACGGGCCACCAGGTGTTGGCGCATACCGTGGTGGTTGATGAGCAGGCCCTCTTGCCCCGCCTCGGGCGTATCTTGGAGGAAGACAAACCGATGCTGCCCGATTGGGACGGGGAGGCCTGGATGGAGACGGACTACGATGCGGGGTTGCTGGCCGAAGAGCTCCTGACCCGTTTCCGCGTGGGCCGCCAGACGGCCGCGGATCGGCTGCGGTCGGTCGACGACCCGGCATGGAACCGGACCGGCCTTCACCCGTTGCGTGGCGAGCGAACCCTGCTTTGGTGGTTGGAGTACAGCGTGGGACATGCCAGCGAGCATCTCGAGCAGTTGAGCAAAGCAGCCGGCGGCAACTAGCGGCCCGGCCCAAGGAGGCGACATGGCGGCCACCATCATCCATACCGAGGCGCACGGGGCTGTCGGCCTGATTCGGCTCAACCGCCCCGAAGCGCTCAACGCCCTCAACGGCCAGGTGATGCTCGAAGTTGTCGAGGCGATGGAAGTGTTCGACCGGGATCCGGCCATTGGGGCCATCGTCCTCACCGGCGACGAACGCGCCTTTGCCGCCGGCGCCGACATCAAGGAGATGGCCGATGCCAGCGCCGTTGAGATGCTGCAAACCGATCGCATTTCGCTGTGGGACCGGCTGCGTAAGATCAAGATCCCGCTTGTGGCCGCCGTATCGGGTTGGTGCTTGGGGGGAGGCAATGAGCTGGCGATGGCCTGCGACATGATCGTGGCCTCGGAAACCGCTCGCTTCGGCCAACCTGAAATCAACCTGGGGGTGATTCCGGGGGCCGGCGGAACCCAGCGCCTGACACGGGCGGTGGGCAAGGCGGTCGCCATGGAGATGGTGCTCAACAACCGGCAGCTTTCGGCTGACGAGGCGCTGGCCATG
>DASWJQ010000037.1:0-5118 GCA_036397095.1 Anaerolineales bacterium | reverse complement strand
GCCCGCGTTTTCGAGGAACTCCGCTTTCCATTTCGACAGTAGCTGTGAACGGATCCCATACTCCCGGCAGGCTTCGCCTCCGCTCTTCACGCCCGTGAGAACTTCGAGAACGACCTTAGCCTTGAACTCGGAGTTGAAGCTTCGTCGCCGACGTTTCGCCATCTTCGCACTCCTCTTCTGGACATCATACGTTCCCCCTTTCCCATGTGTCCAGAAAATGGGGTGCACTACACTCCTGCCCCCAGGGCTCCCCCCTTGAGGGGGGAGCTGTATGGGGGGAGAAGGAAAGAAGCAATGTTGGTGACGAGCCACGGTGTCGAATTGCATGCGCCGTGAGCAAGGAGCCTCGCCGCGTCAGCGGCAACAGATCCCCCTTTGAGCAAGCGCCCCATCCCCCTACAATTGGATACCCAGCGTTGATGGCCGCCTTGAACCGGGAGGAAGAAGACCTTGGATTATGACGTCATCATCATCGGCGCCCGCGTGGCCGGCTCCGTGCTTGCCAGCCTGCTGGGCGACGCCGGCCAGCGCGTGCTGCTGCTTGACCGGGCCAGCTTTCCCAGCGACACACTGTCAACCCACTTCTTCCGCGCCCCTGCCTTGCGCGCCTTTGAACGCATCGGCGTTCGCCAGTCCGTCGAGGCCACCGCACCTCGCCTCAGTGTCGATTACAACGTGATTGACGGCATCGTATTCCCCGAGGCGCTTGACGAGCCGGAGGACTATCCCTACTACATGTGCGTCCGGCGCCTCACACTCGATGACATCCTCGTTCGCCGCGCGCAAAGTACGGCCGGGGTTGAGCTGCGCCAGGGTGCCGTGGCGACTGGCTTGTTGTGGGAGGACGACCGCTGCATAGGTGTGCGCTGGAAGGAGGACACGCAGGCGCGTGAGGCCCGCGCTCGGGCAGTCGTCGGCGCCGACGGCGTGCACTCGTTCGTGGCCCGTCAGGTCAAGCCGGCTGTCGAACATGAGGCGCCGGTGCAGCGGGCCATGTACTATGCCTACTTCCAGGGTATCCCGCCGCAGGACGGGCCGGCGGCCGAGTTTCATTTCCGCGGCAACAATCTGGCTTACTGCATCCCGACCGACGCCGGATTGACGCTCCTGGCAATCTCGGTGCCGATTGACCAATTCAAGGAATTCCGGCGCGATCCGGAAGGCAACCTGCTGGCGGAGTTGCGGCAGATGGAGGCGCTGGCGCCGCGCCTTAATGGCGGCGACCGGGTTGCACCGGTCCAGGGCAGCGGAAGCATCCCCGGCTACCTGCGTGTGCCTTACGGTCCCGGCTGGGCGCTGGTCGGCGATGCCGCCATGGTGATGGACCCGTGGTCGGGGCAGGGTATCGACCAGGCCACGACCGGCGCCACGCTGCTGGCGGACCAACTGTCGGCCTTCTTTCGGGGGGAGGTCAATTGGGACACTGCTATGGACGCCTACCATCATGCCCGCAACGAGTTCAGCCTGAAGACCTACCGGCGAACCTGCACCTACGCCGCCGACCTGACCCCGATGACCAAGGCAGCACTTGAACGGCGCGCCCTGGGCTAACCGCGTTTCGAGTTTGCGGGCTTGGCGAGCACGGCAGCCAAGCACGTCCAGCCGGTTGCTTGTGAGCTCTGTGGCAATTGCCGCGTCGTTAGCGCCAGGGCCATCAACATAGCAAAACCCCTTGCGGATGGACCATCCGGACGGGCTTCCTGACGCCCTTGGACCCTACTTGAGCCTGATGTACACTCGCGGCACCCAGTCATCGTCGCCTCGCCGCCGACAACTAACTCGCCTCTGAGGTGCCGCTTGAGCGCTGACCGATCGCCGCCCAGGGAAACGACTTCCCACCGCTGGCGGGACTTGGCCAAACCGGTTTTTGACCGTTTCCCCTGGCCCGCCCGTGTCAGCGTGCTGATCCTGATTGGACTGGTCACGGCCGAGCAGGTTGCCGAAGAAATCCTGTTCAGCGGCAATATGACGCTTGAGCGATTATTCGCCAGACTCCTGTTGGGCGCGCTGGCTGTCTATCTGTTGCTGGCGATCCTGTTCCTCAAGCGCCAGGTCGTGCTGAGCCTGGCGCGCCTGCGCCGCGCAGTCGATTTGGATCCGGCGGTCTTTGCCAACCTGACGCGCCGCATAATCCGCCCGTCACGCTGGGTTGAGTACGGCCTGCTCCTGGCGTCATTGGCCGTCGTGGCGGGCCTGTTCGTCGGCCTCAAAAGCGATTTCCCGTTCGGCGGAACGGTGGCGATGACGCCGTCGCCTTGGGTAGCCGCCTTCTTCCTGGCGACCTACGTGCTCATCGGCTGGCTCGGTTTGTCCCTGGTGTCGACGGCGCTCCAGCATGCCCTGGGTCTGAGACGGCTGGCGCAGGCCCCGTTGGTCATCAACGTCTTTGACCCGGACAATCTGGTCCCCTTCGGTACGCTCAGCCTGCTGCACAGCCTGACGCTCGTCGGCGTAATGGTTCTGCTGATCATTCCATTGGGCATGCCGAGCGGGTTGTCCGGACTGATGGTAGTTGGCCTGTCGTCACTAGGCAGCCTGTTGGCCCTGATCCTTCCGATTTGGGGCGTGTACCTGCAAACACGCGACGCCAAGGAAAAGGCGTTGAGTCGCATTTACGACGAGCTGGAGATCTTGCAGGAGGAGCTGCTGGGGAAGCAGACCGAATCTCCGACCGATCTGAACGCCCGCACCAATGCCCTCGTCAACCTGCGCAAGACGATCCTCGAGGTTCCCAATTGGCCATTTCGCAGCACGATGACCATCGTGCGCGCCACAACAGCCGCCACCAGTCCGCTCATCTACTTTGTTTTGATTGAGCTGGTGCGGGCATACTTCGTTCCTGTATTGGTCCGCTAGCGGCTGCCGGCTACCAGCCAGCCATGGCCGAAATGGAGCCTCCTAAGACCGGTTCTGCCTCGCCAAGCCAGGATTCAACATCGTCCGGATTGAGTGACGCCAGGTGCTCGATCTGGCTGTCGCTTAGCGTTATCCCGACGCTGTTGGCCGCACCTTGCGGATCCGCCAATAGGTAGCCGCGAAACTCCTCATCGATCGTGGCCATGCCGAGCAGGTACGTGTAGACCGGGGGTAGGCTCCCTGACATCTGGTCCATCTCCTCTTCCTCCTAACGAATGATTGGGCCATCCGGCCCGAGAATCCGAGACTGAAGGCTGGCGAACGTCGCCGATGAAGTCGTGCGGATCAAGCGGGCATTGGCCATTGCCTGGCGACGGTAGGCGTCCAGGTAAGCAGCCAGACCGGGGCAAGAAAGGCTGCCAGCCAACTGGACAGCGGCAGCTAGTTGACTGGCGATCGACTCCAGGTATTCGTTAAACCGCCGGCTGTGCACGATGGCGCTCCACACAAGCGCAGGGCGATGGCGCGCCGGCACCGAGACCCAGATTTCCAGCATGTGATCGACAAACAGGTTGTACCTCTCGGCGGCAACGTCGGCTTGCCAATCCTTGAATTGGTCGATGCGGACGGCCGCCGATAAGTAGGCCGCTAGGCAGGCCCGCATGGCCGGCAGGAGCTCGTTGTTGCCTACGATGGCAGTCACCGCATGGGCGGTCAGGAGCAGTGGGGCTCCTGCCGCTGCCAGCTGCGTGGTGTCTCCCAGTGCGCGGTCAGCCAGATGGAAGCCTCCACGCGCTTGTTCATCCTGCCACACTGTCAAGGCAGCCTCGAGTTCGCCCCAAAATGGATGGTCGCCTTCGACCAGCCAGCCAAGGATGGCCCGGGAGCCGACCAGGCAGGCTTGGGCAAGATGGTGGTGAGCGGCCGATAACGGCAGATCACCATCAGCCATATCATCCTGCAGGCGCAAGGCGGTCAAACCGAGCGCACTGACCAGGACCAAATCGGCCTGAGCCGTTTTGGCCAGGCCATATGCTTGCCCCAACCAGCGGGGAAGGTTCCATTCAAGCGCCCAATTCGGACCGGTTAGGCTGTCGAAGTAGGCCAAGGCTGCTGAGGGGTCGAGGTTGGGATGGCACGCAACGATCTCGCCGAAGGCCCGACTCGCACGGGCGATGTCCGCTGGGCGCGGCGCAAACTCCGAGACGGTGGCCAGACGCAAGGGGCGGTGGGACACGCGCTATAGGACTCCCCAGTCAGGGAGGGAAGGGGGTTTGGATGGAGATCCGGCCTGGAAAGCCGGGTCGTAGGTGCGCTCCCTCCGGCAGAGAACGACCCCGGATTGTGGACCCGAATGGCCGGGTTGTCAACAATCTGGGAGCGCAAAGTAGGGTCTGGACGTACGGAGGAAGGTGGGCGGGTGGTGGATCATGTGTGGTGAATGGTGAAAAGCGAATAGGGGACTCGGGATTGGGGATTCGGATTCCTCACCAAGGTAATCATCAATTACTGGCCCCCGATTGAGTCAACGGAACCTCAAGCGAGCGGCTCCATGGGGCGAATGAAGCCGACAAGGTCATTTGGCAGGGGGTCTGCCCCTCGCCTGTGCTCGGGGTGCTTCACTTAGGGGCAGGGCCAGTGCGGTGACCAGGGGCTGGGGATTAGGGTTGGGGGTCGTGATAGGGAATACGTGATACGGAATGAGGCAGCTAAGTGAATGGTGAATTTTGATGGCCGAGCCGATATTGGTCGAACCAGGTCGAGGCCCCCCAAGCTGAACCCTTAAGGGAAAGGCTGGTCTCAGGACCTGGCAGGCCGTCGATTTTCAGTGGGGCAAGTGAAGGGATGAGGGAATGGGGATTTGGGATTGGGAAGAGCAATGAACAGGGACCCGTGTGAGTCAATGAGACCTCAAGCGAGCAGCCCCTAAAGGCAACCGAAGCATTCAGGTCATTGAGAGGGGGTCTGGGGGCGGCTCCTGTAGTGCACCCCATTTTCTGGACACATGGGAAAGGGGGAACGTATGATGTCCAGAAGAGGAGTGCGAAGATGGCGAAACGTGGGCGACGAAGCTTCAACTCCGAGTTCAAGGCCAAGGTCGTTCTCGAAGTTCTCACGGGCGTGAAGAGCGGAGGCGAAGCCTGCCGGGAGTATGGGATCCGTTCACAGCTACTGTCGAAATGGAAAGCGGAGTTCCTCGAAAACGCGGGCAAGGCATTTGAGGAGCCGAGAGGTCTGCATCCCGAGGATCGGGCTCGGATG
>DASWJQ010000036.1:0-4960 GCA_036397095.1 Anaerolineales bacterium | reverse complement strand
TTGTGGCCTAGCGCTGCTCGTCCGTCTGCTGCTTCTGCTCACCCTGGTTGAGTTCCCCGGAATCGCCGACCCCAACCACTACTACAACCTGGCGGTTCGCCTAACCGAGGGTCACGGATTTTCCATCGACTATTTGTGGCATTATGGCGACCCGCCCGCTCGCCTTGTGCACCCGATCGATCACTGGATGCCACTGACCGGGAGCATGGCGGCTGGCGGTATGCAGGTGTTTGGCCGGGGGGTTCGAAGTGCGTTGGCGCTGTTCGTCTTGGCCGGATCGATGCTACCCATCATCGCGTTTTGGATGGCGCAGCGTTTGAAGCTAACCCGGGCCGGGGCGCTGTTCTCGGCTGCCGTTGTTGCCTTCTTGCCAGAGCTGATGGTCTATTCCCTGCGAACGGACACCGTCGTTCCATTTTCGCTGCTGGTTGGCCTGACGATCCTTCTGTTCCAGCGAGGTCTGGGTAGCCGGTCGAACTGGGCATTCGCCGCCGCTGGGTTCTGCGCCGGCTTGGCCTACCTCTGTCGGCATGACGCCGTCCTGCTCATGCCGGCCCTTGCCGGGACCGCGTTCTTCGCCTGGCGTCAGAGGGGAGGAGACAGCCGATGGCCGCTAACCGGCCTGTCACTGGCGCTGGGGACCGGCCTGCTGGTTGCGTTCCCCTGGCTGCTGCGCAATCTGACTGTCCTGGGGCGCCTGGGACCGGCCGAAATCCCCCAGATGTTCTTCTTCACCGACCACCTCGATCACTATGCTTATGGCCAAGCTTTTACACCGGGCTCGATGTTGGCCAAGCAGACGGTGGGTCAGCTTCTGGGCAAGCGGGTTTTCGAACTGCTAGCAGCGGCGAAGGTCATGATTGAGGCACTCGGCAGCTTCCTGGTGGTCTCCCTTGCCGGTGGTGCACTCCTGGTCCTACGTGACCGCGACCAAATGCGTGCTACCAAACTATTGCCGGTGGCCGTACTTCTGCTCGCTGCGCTCATTGCCTATCCGCTGCTGCTCCCTTACAAATCCCAGGCCGGCAGCTTCAAGAAGCTCTTTGTGGCCAGCCTGCCGCTGCTGGTACCCCTGGCAGCCTTCGCCCTCGAACGGGCAATCCTCGATCGCCGTATCCGGCAGGGAGCCATGGTGCTTGTGGCGACGCTTCTGCTGGTCGTTGGTGCCGATCGAGTGCGTACCGAAGCGGGCGACAACCAGGCCTACCTAGACCTGATCGAGCCCAGGGCGCGCACAGCCGCCGCCCAGCCCGATACCAATGGGGATGGCAGGATCGTCCTGATGGTCGAGGATCCATTCATCTTCCGCTATTTTGGGCTGCAGTCCGTCATGTATCCTAGCGGCAGCCGCGAGGCGATCCTCGAGGTGGCCGAGCGCTATGCGGTCGACTATCTCCTGATGCCCTCCCATCGCCCGGAATTGGCCGCTATTGAGCGGGGCTTGGAGCAGGATCCGAGGTTCCTTCATTGGACGCTCATTCCCGGCACGGCGGCCTGCCTCTACCGCATCGATCCGGAGTAGATTCGGATTCGCCCTTGCCGCCAGCGAATGTCTGCGGGTCATGTCCACCAGGTGGACACCATGCGGGACCAGCGGGAGAGTGCAAAAGGCGGTTCGGGCATTCGAGGAGGCGGAGATGGAACAGTCGGCAATGCAGGAAGGGCTGGCGCCAATTCACGGCGCCGAGCTCCACTACCAAATGGCAGGAGAGGGGCGGCCGCTCGTGTTGATTCACGCCGGCGTCGCCGACAGCCGCCAGTGGGATCAGGATTTCCAGGTCTTTGCCGAACACTACCGCGTGCTGCGCTACGATTTGCGGGGCTATGGGCGCAGCGAGCCGGTCGCCGGCGAGTTCAGCCATCTGGCCGACCTGACGGCACTGCTGCGTCACCTCGAGCTCGAACCCCCCTATGTCATGCTGGGCTGCTCGATGGGAGGCGGCCTGGCGATGGACTATGCCTTGGCCAACCCCGGCCAAGTGGATGCCTTGGTCATGGTGGACTCGGGCCCGAGTGGCCTTGAGCTGGATGTCCCTCAACCCGACGCGTTCGGCCAGGCCGAACAGGCGTACAAGGCGGGCGACCTCGACCTTGTGGCCGAACTTGAGACTCAAATCTGGTTCGACGGAATGAACCGATCGCCGGATCAGGTCAATCCGCACATGCGGGACCTGCTGGTCGAAATGAACCGCCTGGCGCTGGACCACGATGCCAAAGGGCTGGGCAAGCGGCAGCCTGACACGGCTCAGCCCGCCTTTGAGCGGCTGGCGGAACTGGACTTGCCCGTGTTGATCCTGGTCGGTGACCAGGATATCCCCTATATGTTGGCCGCCGCCGAGTACATGCAGGAGAGATTACCCGTCGCGCAAACAGTGATCGTGCGCGACGCGGCCCATCTGCCCAATATGGACCATCCGGTTGAATTCCAGCGCTGGGTCCTGCAGTTCCTGCGGGAGTCGCTGCCCGAACCCAAACCTTCAAATTGAACCGGCAGTCGTCGTTCCGAGTGAATCTGGATATTGCGGATCTTCTATCTGGAGGCCCTATGTCGTTCCCGTCCATCGAGAGCAACCTCCGTTCGCGTCAACGCCTGGAAGCAGTGGTCAGCCGGCTTCAGCAGGACGATTTTGCCAAGACCACCGACTACGGATGGACGGTATCGGCTCTGCTTGGCCATCTGGCTTGGTGGGATCAGCGGGTGCTGGTCTTGCTGCGCCACTGGCTCGCTGAAGGCCTGGATGAGTCGCCGGTCGACTCGAGGGCGATTAACGAAGCCCTCAAACCATTGTGCCATGCATTGGAACCGCAAGCAGCCCTCGCCTTGTGCCTCGCCAGCGCCCGGGAGACCGATGCCCTCATCGAGCAATTGCCAGGTGAGCTTATCGAGGCGGTGGAGCGGTCGCCGACGCATTTCCGCTTTGACCGATCGCTTCACCGCGATGACCACCTCAACGACATTGAGCTATTGATCGGAGACTGACACCGGATCGGTGAGCCAGGGAGTCGAAGGAAGGCAGCTGGAGGAGCAGGAGGCGTGCACATGCAAGCCAGAATCGATATGATCGGGATCTTTGTTGCCGACCTGAAGGCGATGGTCTCCTTCTATCGGGACGTGCTCGGCTTTGCCATCGATTGGGACGGGGAAGGTCCCCATGCCGAGTTTGCCCATGAGGGGGTTCGCTTCTCGATGTTCGAGCGGGCACAGCTGCCCGAGTTGTTGGGCCAGGAGCCGAGCTATCCGACCGGTATTAACGGCACCTTCGAGCTTGCTATTGAAATGACCAACAAGGAAGATGTGGATCCGGAGTTTGAGCGGGTTGTGGGCGCCGGTGGGCGTCCGATCTACGCGCCGCGCGACGAGCCCTGGGGTATGCGCTCTTCGATGGTGGCCGATCCCGAAGGGAATCTCATTGAGATTGGCTCGTGGGGCCGCGGTTGAACGGCCCATCCGACGCCGCCGCTGGTGGAAGGAGGAGCCAGAGCGTGCACAACGGCGATCGATCAAGCATGGCCGAAGCTGGCTACCCTCAGCTTTACCATCGATTGGCGCGATGGTGGCCGCTGCTGTCGCCGCCGGAGGAGTACACTGAAGAGGCAGATTATTACTGGCGAACAATCGTCGCCGCTGCCCAACGCCCAGTCAACACGATGCTTGAGCTTGGCTCGGGCGGCGGCAACAATGCCTCACACCTGAAACGGCACTGCCAAATGACGCTCGTCGACCGCTCGCCCGAGATGATCGCCGTCAGCCAGGACCTCAATCCCGACTGTGAGCATGTGGTCGGGGACATGCGGTCGGTGCGCCTGGAGCGCACCTTCGACGCCGTGTTCATCCATGACGCCGTTGACTATCTGACCACGCTCAACGATCTCAGACAAGCGATCGAGACCGCATACCTTCATACGGCAGCCGGCGGGGTTGCCCTGTTCGCCCCGGATCACACGACCGAGAGCTTCCGATCGTCGACCGAACATGGGGGATCGGATGGCGCCGGCCGCGGCCTGCGCTACCTGGGCTGGACCTGGGACCCGGATCCTTCCGACGGCACGTATTTGATGGACATGGTCTACTTGCTGCGCAGCTCGTCCGGCGAATTGGCGGTCGAATATGACCGTCACACTTGTGGGCTCTTCACCGAAGCCGATTGGCTCAGACTATTACAGGGCACCGGTTTCTCGGCACACTCGCTGCCATTCGAACACAGCGAAGTAGAAGTCGGCATGACCGTATTTGTGGGCCGGAAGCCGAGTCCAGAGAGCAATTAGATCCGTCCGAATTCCTTCCCCCGGACCGCGCACAGCAGCACACGGCCATTCCACACTACGATCCCCAAATGTCATTTGCCGGTCATGATCGCCGTTACTTGGCGCCAGCTGGTTGCAGGCGCAGTCTCAATCTGACATTCAATGCCATCCCATGGCGGGGACCCACCCATGGACACCAATCTGTCGGGAGCACCAGCGGTCCTTTCTGCCCGGTCTATCCGTCCAGGGATGATTGTCACAATTGGCCTGATCGTCTTCAGCCTGCTGTTTCTCGTGGTGGACCAGGCGTGGTTTGGTTTCGCCAACGTCCGTTTCCCGAACGTAGGTGAGTCAACTCGCCTCGCCAATCTATGGGGCATCCTATCTCGCCTGCATAACTTACTCATCCTAGCAGCTGCACTTTTATGGCGGCGAGACCTGCTCGCCCTCCGCCGCGGTCGGATTGGCCGGCATTGGCGGCTTCTGTTGGGGATGCTGCTGGCCAATCTGGCGATCATCGGTGCCTACTTGTGGCTGTCTGGCTCGCCCACGCCCTACAGTGGGGATCAATGGCTGCTGACTGAAATCGTGACCGTGCCCGTGGTCGAGGAGTTGTTCTGGCGCGGCCTCGTTTTCAGCCTGGTGCTGGCGGCGCTGCGCCGCTCGTACCAGGAGGGCACTGCCAAGCACATCACCGTATGGTCAACCGGCCTCG
>DASWJQ010000035.1:0-6308 GCA_036397095.1 Anaerolineales bacterium | reverse complement strand
CTGTCGAGGCTGGGGAAATTGGTGCGCGGCGCGATGGACACCCAAGCGGCCGGGACGCCGTCGAAGTAACCGAGCAGCCCCACAACGCAGCCATCCTCGACCAACGACTGCGCCAACTGCTTGTTGCCGGCATTGCCGTTCTCGCTGTAGGTAGTCCGGGTCTGGCGCCACCAGGTGCACCAGCAGCCCCCATACGCACCGCTGGATCCGAAGAGAGTCTCGAAGTCCGGCCAGCTGTCGACGGTCAAAGGATGGATATCGATTCTGGGCATGCTGTTCAGATTCTAGCTCGTTGGGGCGATCCGGCAGGGGCGATTCTTGTGATCGCCCCAAGGATCGGCCCACCCGTCTCGCCGCCTACCGGATCACCCGGAGCCGGATCAGGGAATTCCGTGCGGTTACGACGACAGACCCGCCGCCGGTTGTTCCATGAAATATTCGACGAATTTGCGGCAGCGGCCGTCGCCGTCGAACCAGATCAACCACAGGTTGCTATACCGGCGGCCCTGGTCGTGGTAGGTCGTGACGCCTTCGATCACACCTAGATCGCCCTGCTCGACGATCACTTTGTATTCGAAACTCCAACTGTCCGGAGCGTCTTCTCGGTCAAGCCAGCCGTCGATGATCGCCTGGCGGCCGTGCCAGCCAGGGCGGTAGGGGGCGGTGTAGTAGGCGCCGTCTTCGGTGAACAGCGCGCCGATTTCACCCGGCTGGTTGCTGGTCCAGGCGGCCAGGTAACCCTTGATCCATTGGTCGGTGCGTCCACCAGCCATTAGGCCGCCAGCTCGCGCCGAAGGGGTTCGGCCGGCCGTTGGCCATAGGTCTCCAGCCGACGCCCCCAAAGCATAAGCTTGCGACCCAGCCCCTTCAGCAAGCGTTCACCGATCGTTGGACCAACCTGGCGGGTCCGGGCAGCTGCCTTCAGCAGCCGCTCACGGGCCGCTTCGGCCAACATCTGATCCATCTTGAGTTGATAGTGCAGCCATCCATCCATCTCATTCTCCCAGTATTGCGCTCCACCCTAACACCGGCTATAATGGTCTAGATAGTTAGAGTATCGCGCCACCTATCTAACCTGTCAAGTCCCCTTTGGGGGTGAAGTGGCGTCGAAGGGAGCCCATGAGCAGCTACGATCCGGAGGCAGGTCATCTGGCACTGGCCTTCGCCAATACGATGAACTGGCATGCCAGTGCCGAGCCAATCGAGGAGCTAACCAGTTATCAAGAGCTGCTTGACTGGTCCCGGCAGGCCGGCATCCTGACCGGCGGGCAGGCAGCTCGGCTGCAGCGCCTGGCGGCCGCTTCGGACCAGGGAGCCGAAGCGGCGCGGCTGCGGGCGATCGAGCTGCGCGAAGCCATCTACCGAGTATTCGCAACTGTTCACGGGGGCCGTCGACCCGAGCCGTCCGACCTGGCGATTCTGACCGAGGCCGTGCGCGCCTCGGTCGCCTATGGCCAGTTGGAACCAAGGGAGGCCGGTTTCAGCTGGCGCTGGAAGGACACGGAGAATCTGGACCGACCGCTGTGGCCGGTCGCCCGCGCCGCCGTCGACCTGCTGCGCAGTGACGAGTTGGCACGCGTTGGCCAGTGCGCCGACGATCGCGGCTGCGGCTACCTGTTCCTGGACACCACGCGCAACCACAGCCGCCGCTGGTGCTCGATGGACTCGTGCGGCAACCGGGCCAAGGCGCGCCGCCATTACCGGCGAGCGCAGGCCAAGGCTGCCTCCTGAACTCGGCCAGCCCCGTTCAGTCTTCGGGGATGGCGATTCGATCGGATTCGTCGTAACCGCGCGGATCCGCCTCCTCGGTCCGATCAAAGCTGTACACCAGCAAGTGGCTGGCGTCGCCCACTAACGCCTCGGGCACACGGAAGTACAGTTCGCCCGCGTTCTGCTCGACCTCGATCTGCAGGCCCGGATACGACGATACGCCCTCCTCCGTGTTCAAGCCCTGGGTCAATTGGCCAGCGTGAAGCTCCCAGAATGGTGCCGCTACGGCGCTGGTTTGCGCTCCCTGACCCTTGATCAGCCACGCCTGGACAGCCGAGCTGTTGCTCGCCTGCGTCTTGTTGCGGTAGACCCAGATCTCGAGGTAGCGCTGGCCATCGATTTCTATCCAGCGCATCTCGACACGGGTGATGTCGGCCCGATGGCCGGCCCCGGCCAGGCCGAGCTCGTTGCCCTGGGAGTCGAGCAGGACCACATCATCGGCCGGGTCGTCGTGCCGGCTGCGTCCGAAGCCGGGCTGCGTGGTGGGCCCCGTTCGTTCCGGGGTGGGCGTTCTGGTCTGAGGCGGCGACGTGGGCGAGGGCGGCGGCGGATCTGGCGTTGGCATGGGCTGGATAAGGTGGTCTTCGATCTCGCCACGCGCCTCGCCCGGGGGGCTGAAGGCCGATCCGTCCCAACCGCTGTCGGGTGCTCGCCGATCGGCAACCACGACCCGCATCCAGCCGGCCTCGCCGCTGAGGAGCGGCGTGCCGGCGGTCGGACACGATACTGTGTCATTGGGCTGCCCGGCGGCTGGCAACGGACAATTGCGCACCAGCCACTCGTTGTCCGGATCCCAATCGCCGTCGTCGTCCAGATCGACGGCCACATTAATCCAATAGTCGCCGCCGGCGCCGGCACCGGTGCGGCGGATCGGCACCTGTATGGATTGCCCGCCGACAAACAAGGGCGGTCCATCGTCGCAATCGTCACTGGCTCGAGGCTGGGCTTCTTGGCTGACGCAATCGCCGAGCAGGATGTCGGTCAAGAAACCTCCGGCGTCGTTGATGGCCAAGAGGGCCGGCCCGCCGCTCGTGCCCGGCCGGGTGGGAAATGTCGGGTCGGGTGCGTCGCCCAAATCGACCCCAGCCGGCAATTCGGATGCCGCTCCCCCGCAGGCGGCGACCATCAGCACCAGTGGCAGCAGCCAAAGAAGGGGTCCATCCAATGAGATCAAGCCGGGCGCGACTCGCCGAACGCACATCTCGTGACTCCTGACCTGAGGGCGCCATGGCAATGAGAGGGACGGTAGGGGACGCCAAGAGTGGTGAAGCAGTTCGCCACTAGAAGGTCTACATTGTATGGTTGAAGGATGGGCGGCACAAACGGCCCGACCCCTCCCGTATAATCGCCGCATGCCCCTGCCCGAAGCGCTCGAGCGCATGCGGCTCGACCGCGGCTTCATGGACAATGTGAGTGCGTGGGAACGCCTGCCGCCGCGGCCGGCGCATTATGCGCCACTGCCTGACGGCCTCGACCCTCGCCTGGAGAGTGCGCTGCGCCAACTGGGGACCGCCCCGCTCTACACGCATCAGGCAGCCGCCGTCGAGGCCGCCTTGGCCGGCGACAACCCGGTCGTGGTCACAACAACAGCCTCCGGCAAAACCCTGTGCTACAACCTGCCGGTTCTGCAGCGCTTGTTGACGGATCCTGAAGCTTGCGCTATCTACCTCTTTCCAACCAAGGCGTTGGCCCAGGACCAGGCGGCGGCATTGGCCGAGCTCCTGCAAGCCGCGGGGGTGGCCGAGGCCGTCCCGGTCCGCACGTATGATGGCGACACACCGCCGTCGGAGCGGCGCGAAGCCCGCGACGCGGCCCGCATCTTGATCACCAACCCGGACATGCTGCACGCGGGCATCCTGCCGCATCACCCGCGCTGGGCGCACCTGCTCGAAAACCTGCGCTGGATTGTGATCGACGAGCTGCATGTCTACCGCGGGGTCTTTGGTTCGAACGTGGCCAATCTACTGCGGCGGCTCCGCCGTCTGACCCAGTTCTACGGCGCCGAGCCGCAGTTTGCCTTGACCTCGGCCACCATCGCCAATCCGCGCGAGTTGGCCGAGCGATTGATCGAAGCGCCAGTAACCCTGATCCCACCCGATCTGGACGGCGCCCCCCGCGCCGAAAAACACCTGATCCTGTACAACCCGCCAGTCATCGATCCTGCCCTGGGGATCCGCCGGGCCTACACACTGGAAGCGACCAAGGTCGCCGAGCGCTTCCTGGCGGCTGGCGTGCAGACCGTGGTCTTCGCCCGGGCACGCAACACGACCGAGGTGCTGCTGGGCTACGTGCGCGACGCTTTCGAAGGTCAAGGCGGCGCCCGTCAGGCCATCCGCGGCTACCGCGGCGGCTATCTTCCGCTCGAGCGGCGCCAGATCGAACGCGGCCTGCGCGATGGTTCGGTGCTGGGTGTGGTGGCGACCAACGCACTCGAGCTGGGCGTCGACATCGGCCAATTGGGTGCGGCTGTGTTGGCCGGCTACCCTGGGACCATCTCCAGTATGTGGCAGCAAGCCGGCCGCGCTGGACGGCGCAGTGAGGTCTCGGCCGCCGTGCTGGTGGCCTCGGGTGCACCGCTCGATCAATTCGTGGTAAACCATCCGCGCTACCTATTCGAAAACCCGCCCGAGATGGGCTTAATCAACCCCGACAACCTGGCGATTCTCGAGCGCCACCTGCGCTGCGCAGCCTTCGAGCTGCCGTTTGAGGCCGGCGAGTCGTTCGGCGGCTTTGGTGAGGTGGTCGAGCTGCTCGATTTCCTGGCCGAGCAGGGGGAGCTGCACAGCTCCAATGGCAGCTACCGTTGGGTGGCCGACGCCTACCCGGCCGAGGCGGTTTCGCTGCGGGCCAGTGCCGATGAGCCGGTCGTGATCCAGGTGGCCGGCGACAGCGAACGGCCCCAGGTCATCGGCGAGGTGGACCGGGCCACGGCGCCGATTCTGCTGCATGAAGGGGCCGTTTACCTGCACGAGGACCGCAGCTACCTGGTGACCCGGCTCGATTGGGACAATGCGCTGGCGACGGTCGAAGCGGCCGAGGTTGACTATTACACCGATGCCGGCGAGGCGGTTCACCTGGAAGTGCTGGAGGCCTTCGACGCCGACGAAAGCGGCGACGCCCGCCGCGCCCATGGCTGGGTCGAGTTGACCGCCCAGACCACCTCCTACCGCAAGGTCAAGCGCTACACACACGAGACGCTGGGCTATGGCCAGATCGACCTGCCCGACCGCACCTACGAGACCAGCGCCTACTGGCTGTGGATCGGCGAAGATACCGTCCGCTGGCTGGAGGACGAAGGGGTGTTGATGGCGCCGATCGACTACGGGCCGTCTTGGGGAGCTGCCGCCGACGGGGCCAGGGCGCGCGACGGTCACCGCTGCCGTCAGTGCGGAGCGCCCGAGCGCCAGGGGCGCTCGCATGACGTGCACCACGTCCGCGGCTTCCGCGAGTTTGGCTACATCCCGGGGGAGAACCGCCACGACCGGCTGGCCAATGACTTGGAGAACCTGATCACGCTGTGCCCGAGCTGTCACCAGCGGGCCGAGTCGACGCGGGGCGCCCGCTCGGCGCTCAGCGGGCTGGCCCATGCACTGGGAAACATCGCCCCGCTGTTTCTGATGTGTGACCCGCGCGATCTGGGGACAACCGTCGAGCTGCGCGCCAAGGGCACCCGGGCGCCGACGATCACGCTCTACGACCGCGTGCCCGAGGGCCTTGGCCTAGCCGAGCGGCTCTACGACTTGCATGCCGATCTGCTGCGTGGCGCCGGCGAATTGGTTGAGGGCTGCGTCTGCCTCGATGGCTGCCCGGCATGCGTTGGCCCGGTCGGACCCGGCGGCGGGCAGGTCAAGACCCTGACGATCCAGTTGGCGCGGGCGCTTTCCAGTCCGCAGAACCCGATCGAGGCCTGATCGAAGGCTTCCGCTACCGCGAGACACGAGACATGGCCTCGCGAAAGTCTGCTCGCTGGTTATTCCACCCGGGGTGAGCGACCTTCCGGGTTGGCCCTGTTAGGTCGGGTGTGGATGCGACTTTCGGAAAGTCCCACCGCCGAGAAGTCCCAATCGTTTACCCCAGACTTGCCATCCATCACTAGGCCGCCAGGCCCACTTGTCCCTACGATGGACCTGTTCCGGAGGCCTGCCATGCCCCCTTTGTGTACTTCAAAGACCTTTGTGCCCTTGGTGCTCTTAGTGGTTGCTCTTATCTCCTGTGGCCCAGGGCCGACGCCCGATCCGACGGCCACGCCCAGTCCGCCGCCAACGCCAACCCCGACCCCGACGGCTACGCCGACTGAGACGCCAACGGCAACGCCTACAGCCGAGCCGACCGAGGCACCTCCCGAGATGCCGGCCGTCTGGCTTCACGGCCTGGACAACATCCTGTCCGACCGCTGCGGCCGCTGCCACAATGGCATGACGGCCAAGGGATTTCTCGACATCACCAGCTATGACACCGTCCTGACCGGCGGCAACTCGGGCCCCGGGGTGGTGCCGGGCAATCCCGATGCAAGTGAGCTGATCCGCAAGCAGATGCGC
>DASWJQ010000034.1:0-27171 GCA_036397095.1 Anaerolineales bacterium | reverse complement strand
CGTAGTGTCCCTGGCCGACCTGGCCGAGGACGTTGTGCACTCCTCGCGGCCCAAAGCCGAAAAGGCCGGCGTAACACTGGAAATGCTGGTCGATCGCGACTTGCCGCCCCTGCATGCCGATCGCGAACGTATGCGCTGGGTGCTGCATCAGCTGGTTGACAACGGGATCAAGTTCACCGCACCCGGCGGCCATGTGCGCGTATCGGCCAAGGCGGCCAGCGGCATCGTCGAGGTCGAAGTCGCCGACACCGGCATTGGCATTCCCAGCGAACGCCTCGAAGAGATCTTCGAGCCGTTCCACCAGTTGGACGGATCTGCCACCCGCCGCTACGGCGGGACGGGGCTCGGGCTGGCCCTCGTTCGCTTGATTTTGCAGGCGCATGGGGCCGAGATGCAGGTGGGCAGCGAAGAAGGCAAAGGCAGCACCTTCCAGTTCCCGCTGCCAATGGCCGAGGCCCAGGCATGACCGGACCGCTGGTTCCCTCCGGTTCATTGACCTACGGGAGCGAACTCAACGCGGTCTACGCCATCGCCCGCATTGTCGCTGAAACCTACGACACGGAAGCCGGCCTCGACGCAGTCGTCCGACTGGCACGCACCATCTTCATCTTCGATGTCGTTTCGCTTTACCTCCATTCCGAAGAAACCGACGACTTGGAGGCAATCTACGCCCGTGCGTTGGGCCGGGGTCGGGCCCGCGAGTCCGAACTGCCGTGGGGCGAACAGGCCGCCCGGGAGGCCTATCGCAGCGGTCAGACGGTGCTGCGCCAGGAGGATACTGGCCCATCCATCGAAGGCCGCGACCGGCGGCGGGACTACCTGGGGCTACCGATGATGGTCGGCGGCCGCTGCGTTGGCGGCCTGGTGTTTGGCCGCTTCGGCGGTCCCGCTTACCCGCCGGAGCACATCCGGTTGGCCGAGTTCGTCGCCTGGCACGTCGGGCAGCTGCTCGAAAACCGGCGGATGGCCCGGCGCATCGCCAGCCTCGAGGCCCAGCGAGAATTGGCCCGCATGCAGGAAGAATTCATCTCGACCATCTCGCACGAACTGCGCACGCCCTTGGGATTCATCAAGGGTTACACAACAACACTATTGCGGGACGACGCTTCGTGGGATCCAAATACACGCAGTGAGTTCCTGCAAATCATTGACGACGAGGCCGATCGGCTGCGCGAGTTGATTGACAATCTGCTTGACTCATCACGCCTCGAAAGCGGCTCCCTGGGCATGACTCGCGAGCCAACGCTGGTTTCGAGCTTGATTCGAGACAGCATGTCGCGCGCCAATTCAATCTACCCCAACCTGCAGCTCAAGCCGGAGTTCGACGACAACCTGCCAAGCGTACAGCTCGATTCAACCCGTATCGCCCAGGTGCTCGATAACTTGATTTCCAACGCCAGCAAGTACGCACCGGAAGCACCGGTGGCCGTGCGCGCCAAGATCGTCGACAGCCAACTGCAAATCGAAGTCGAAGACCAGGGTCCGGGGATTGCTCCCGACCATATGGCGCACCTGTTTGAGCGCTTCTACCGTGTGCCCGACAGCAGCCGTAGCGTGCGCGGCACGGGGCTTGGCCTGTACATTTGTCGCAAGATTGTGGAGGCCCACGACGGCGATATCGGCGTCGACAGCGTCCCAGGCCGAGGCACTCGTTTTCACTTCCGCATACCGTTGGTGCCGGCCGACGTGCCCGAGCCCCAGGAGGAGATCTAATGGCCGATCCGAAGAGCATCCTGGTCGTGGACGACGAACCCCGCTACCAGCGACTGGTCGAGGTCAACCTACAGACCGAGGACTACACGGTTGAGACCGCCTCCAATGGTCAGGAAGCGGTTGAAAAGGTGGCCAACAATCAGCCCGACCTGGTGCTGCTCGATGTCATGATGCCAATCATGGACGGTTTCACGGCCACCGAACGCATCCGGGAATTCTCTACGGTTCCGATCATCATCTTGACGGCCAAGGGTGAGGAACGCGATCGCGTGCGCGGTCTCGACCTGGGCGCCGACGACTACATCGTCAAGCCGTTCTCTGCCCAGGAGCTGTTGGCGCGCGTGCGAGCCGTCTTGCGCCGCGCCGAGCGCCACACCGATGACGATTTTCACCACCCCATCTTCCAACACCACGAGCTGGAAATCGACCTGGCCAGGGCCAGGGTCGCCACCAATGACGACGAAATCTCGCTGACGGCGACCGAATACCGTCTGCTGCAGACCTTCGCCGCTTCGATGGGCCGTGTCCAGACACCAGAAGACCTGCTGACCAATGTCTGGGGGCCTGAATATCGGGACGACAAGGAAATCTTGTGGGTCTGCCTGAGCCGGCTGCGACAGAAGATTGAGCCCGATCCCAAGAACCCGATCCACATCGTCACCCGCCAGGGCATCGGCTACTTGATGCCGCCGCTGAACGGCGACGAAGAAGTCGCAGAGTCCTGACACACGCGATGGCCCGCGCCCATGTCCTGCTGATCGAACCGGACACTTCCTCGGCCGCTTTCATGCGCCACATGTTGACACGCGCCGGCTACCAGGTCGAATACGCACCATCCGGCAAAGAGGGCATGATCGCAGCCTGGCGCGATCAACCCGACGTCATCATTCTGGAGCTCGAACTGCCGGATATTGAGGGCCTGGCGTTGATCCGCAAGTTGCGCGGGGACCAGCGCACCGCGCGCAAGCGGATCATTTGCCTGACGAACCGAAGCGGCGCCAAGGAGAGCCAGCAGGCGATGGCCGCCGGGGTCGATCACTTTCTCGTCAAGCAAGGCGACGCGGTGGACATGCTGCTGCGCACGCTGGCCGAGGATCTGGGCAGCGGTCGGGAGTCCGACGGGACCAGTCCGATCCGGCCGGGCCGGATCCTGTCTTTTCTCGGCGCCAAGGGGGGCGTTGGCACCTCCAGCTTGTGCTTGAACATTGCTGAAACCATTGCCACGGCCGAGGACAGCCGCATCGTTGTGGTGGATCTGGTGCTGCCGCACGGCTTCCTGACCCACCTGACCGGCTCCACCTCGCCGGTGGATGTGGTTCATCTTACGACCGGGATCGAGCCAGCTCAGTTGTCGCCAGACTACTTGCGGTCCAACCTGCCCACACCGACCTCGTGGTCTTTCCAATTTGCCTCGGGGGCCAGAGATCCAGCCCAGGGGGCCAAACTGCACGCCGACCGGTTGGCGCCAGTGCTGCAAACGCTGCGGGCAGCCTTCGACCGGGTGATCATCGATCTGGGCCGCACGTTGTCGCCGCTGACGTTGCTCGTCCTGCGCCAGACCGACGTAGCGGTGATGGTGTTCAGCCCCGAGCCATCGGTGGCTATGACAACCAGCACCGTCGTCCGCTTTCTTGAAGACCAGGGCATTCCGCGCGAGCGGCTATTCCTGCTGTCAAGCCGCCCGCTCGGCACCGAAGACCTGGCCGGCGAGGAACTGGAGGCCACCCTGCAAACACAGCTGGATGCAGCCATACCGCATCTCGGGCCGAACCTGGCGCTGTCGAACCGGCTGCACGCACCACTGTCGTTGCGCTTTCCGCAGGAGGCAGGCACCCAGCGGCTGGCCGAGGTAGCACGGGCCATTCTCACCCAGCAGGAGAAGGTGGCCCACAAGGCGGTTTGGTAGCGCGGACCACAAAAACGTCAAGCGCTCGAAGCTTTGGTTGGAGAACACGAAGAAGGAAAGCCACTAAAAGCTAGCTGCTAGTGGCTACAGGCTAGTCGGTGGATACTAGTCGCTCGATGCCAGTTGTTGTCCTCCTTTGTGCCCTTAGCGTCTTTGTGGTTAAAGGTCGAATAGGCCTGCGTGCTATAATCGCCGCACATCCCCGCCGGCTGCACTCGGAGCCCCGACATGACCGACCAACAAGCCCTCTCACTGCGAACCAAGATGCTCGGCGCAATGGTCCGTGAGGCGCGCATGGCCGCCGGCAAGAGCATCCGCCAATCCGCCAACTGGCTTGGGATTGGCACCAGCACCTTCTCATCTTACGAACACGGCCGCAAAGGGGTTTCCTTGCCCGAGCTTGAGCTGCTGGCGTACGCTTACCGGGTCCCGCTGGCCTCGTTTTGGTCCTCTCGCTCCGAAATCCACGACCACGAACCCGGCTTCAATACTCGCCAAGAAATCGCGCTGCGCCAACGGTTGATTGGTGCCCAGCTGCGCCAACGCCGGCTCGAAGCCGACCTGACCATTGCTGCCCTGGCCGACTCGGTTGGTTTCCCCAACAGTCGCCTCTCGGATTACGAGCGGGGCCAACGACCGATTCCGTTGCCGGAGTTGGAAGTGTTGGCCGATGCGCTGGGACACGATCTGACGGACTACTTGGGCACGGAAGGCCCGGTCGGCGATTGGATTCGCCTACGCAGTCTATTCGACTCCTTCGATGACCTGCCTCAGGACATGCAGCAGTTTGTGACCGATCCGGCCAATCGTCCCTACCTGCGCCTGGCGATGGAACTCAGCCGGCTGCCCGGGGACCAGCTGCGGACAGTCAGCCGGACCATTGACGAGATCACGCCTTGACCGGCTCCGGCCCATCACCTATCGAACACAAAACCAATGCTGAACAAGCCTACCAGCGCAGCCAATACATAACGGCCGCCGACCTGTTCCGCCAAGCGGCCGCTGCCTATCGATCGGACGGCGATCTGCTTTCGGCGGCGGAGATGGACAACAATGCGGCGGTCAGCCTGCTGCAGGCCGCCAAACCAGCCGAAGCACTGGCGTTGGTCGAAGGTACACCCCAACAATTCCACCAAGCTGACGATCTGGGGCGCGCCGGGCGTGCCTATGGCAACCAGGGGGCGGCCTTGGAGGCTTTAGGCCGCACGGCCGAAGCCATCGGCGCCTACCAGGCGGCCGTCGACCTGTTTACCCGGACCGGTGATGACGAAGCCAGAGGCCAGACCTACCAGTCGCTAGCCCGCGTCCAATTGCGTCAGGGACAGCCCATCGAGGCCGTCACTTCCATGCAGTACGGACTGGAGGGCGGGCCCCAGCCTGGCTTCGGCCAACGGCTGCTGCGCTGGTTCCTCGGCCTTCCCTCCCGCCTCTTGCACCGCTGAGCCAACCGTCAAGATGAAACCCTCCGAACGGGTGTGGTCGGTGCAGCTGGCCAGCCTCGAAGATCAGGACTTGGTGGAAGGCCTGCTTGAGAGCGCCTCCTGGCAGCACCGTCATCTGGACTGGGCCCACCCGGGCGACCTGTTGGGGCAAGCTCCCTACTTGCTGGCGCTTGACGAAGGCCTGCCCGCCGCCTGTTTGGCAGCACCTCCCGATCCCGAAGGCGTATCCTGGTTGCGATTGTTCGCCGTCGCCTCCGGCTACGAGCTGGAGGCTGTCTGGCAGGATATGTGGACGCGGGCCGCGCCGGCCGCGGCCGAGGCCGGCGCCAAGCTGGCGGCCGTCCTGTGCCTGGCGCGCTGGCTCCCGGGGCTGCTCGCAGGCAGCGGGTTCGAGCAAACCGACTCGGTCGTCTTCTTGGAATGGGCCGGCCAGGCCCCAGCTGAGCGAGCCGGGCTGGAGGGGCTACGGCCGATGGTCCAGGCCGACCTGGAGGCCGTGGCCGAGCTTGATCATCAAGCCTTCGATCCGATCTGGCGCCACTCGCACACTGCGCTTGAACTGGCACTGCGCCAGGCGAGCTACGCCACCTGCCTCGTGCGCCAGGGCCGGATGGTTGCCTACCAGATCAGCACCGGCTCCGCATTTGGCGGCCATTTGGCCCGGCTGGCGGTCGACCCCGCATGGCAGGGCCAGGGGGTGGCCCAGGACGTGGTGTCGGATGTGCTGCGCCACTTCGCCACCAACCGGTCGCCGCGGGTGACGGTCAATACCCAAGCCAGCAATCAGCGCAGTCTTCGTTTGTATGAACGTCTGGGGTTCGGCCGGAC
The DNA here is from genome assembly GCA_036397095.1 of Anaerolineales bacterium. GTDB lineage: Bacteria > Chloroflexota > Anaerolineae > Anaerolineales > E44-bin32 > DASWJQ01. Next base: position 21,282 of record DASWJQ010000034.1, on the reverse strand, counting down.
TGAGCAGGTGTTTCCTGTCTTCGAGAAGGCGCTCTAGCCGCCAGCGGGGCCGCGCCCGGGCGACAGATTCAACCCGCCGTTTTCAGATAGCGTTGAGATGGTGTTGGACGACTTCCTTCAGCTCCCTGGCCGAGAAGGGCTTGGTTAGGTAGCCGTCGGCACCGGCCTCCTTGGCCGCATCGATATCGGCCAGCATCGCTTTGGCACTGATGGCGACGGTCGGAACGGCGGCCAGTCGTGCGTCGTCACGCAGGCTGCGCAAGAAGGTCAACCCATCGACCCCCGGCATCATGACATCGGTCAGAATCAAGTCGGGCACGTGCGCCGCCAGGACTTCGCGAGCTTGGGCCACCGTATGGGCTTCCAAGACTTGATAGCCGGAGATGCGCAGCACTTCGGTAATGGCGAAACAGAAGGCCGGTTCGTCGTCGATCACCAGAACGGTGACCGGATCGGCCTGGCCTTCGATCGCTGGGCTGAGCGGTGCCGTGCCGTTACCCGAGGCCATCGTTTGCCGCCAACTGATGTCGGATCCGAAAATTGCGCATAGCGGTCACTAGCATAACGCCTCGGTGCCCTGGCTTCGAGGGGACATTGGTCAGGGATAAGAAAACCCCGGAGGGTGGTTCCCTCCGGGGTTTGTGTAGGTAAGACGGGCCCGGTTACTTGCCGCTCAACTTATCTGAGATCGCTTCAAACATGTTGACCGGCACCGGGAAGATGATCGTGCTGTTCTTCTCTTGCGAAATCTCGTTTAGCGTTTGCAGGTAGCGCAGCTGGATCGAGACCGGCTGGGCCGCCATCAGCGCGGCGGCATCAGCCAGGCGCTGGGCCGCCGCGAACTCGCCCTCGGCATGCACGATCTTGGCCCGTCGCTCGCGCTCGGCCTCGGCCTGCTTGGCCATGGCCCGCACCATGCTGGGCGGCAGCTCGACATCCTTGACCTCAACGATGCTGACCTTGATCCCCCAGGGCTCGGTCGCCTCGTCGATGATCTGCTGCAGTTGTCGGTTGATGGATTCGCGGTTGGCCAGTAGTTCATCGAGTTCGGACTGGCCTATCACATTGCGCAGCGTGGTCTGCGAGATATTCCAGGTCGCCCGTTGGAAGTCCTCGACCTGCACCACCGCATCGTTAGGATTGATGACGCGGAAGAAGACCACCGCATTGACCTTCACGGTCACATTGTCCCGGGTAATCGCTTCCTGCGATGGAACATCCAGCGTCACGACACGCAGATCGATCTTGACCATGCGATCGACAATCGGGATGATGAAGAACAACCCTGGGCCCTTGGCGGCGATCAGCCGGCCCAAGCGGAAGATCACACCCCGCTCGTACTCTTGAACGATCTTGACGGCAGACGACAGAACAACAATGAGAAGCAGCGTTAGGAAGACAATTGGCAGGCTGAGCAGTTCTAGCAGCAGTCCCATGGGGCACACTCCTTAGGGAGACGGTGAGTCGACGAGGCCGTTCATTGGCCATTATAATCGGGCCTCTGTTGCGGCCGGCCGCTAGCCGGCCTGGTACGAAGTCCGTGGAGGAGATCGCATGAGCAGTCGATCCAGGATCCGAGAACGACGCGAGCAAGAACAGCGCCGCCAGCGTATCTACTGGATCGTTGGCATTGCCGTGGTGGCCTTGATTGTGGCCGCCATTATCATCATGCCTGGCCTGAGCGCCGATGAGATTGTCGCTCCCGAGCCGTACGACTGGCCCCAGGGTGAGGGCGCCACCATGGGGGACCCCAACGCCCCGGTCCACATCGTAGAGTATTCAGACTTCCAGTGCCCATTCTGCAGACGCTTCCACGAGGAAACCCTGCCTCAGATCGTCGAAACCTACATTCGCTCTGGCCAGGTCTACTTCGAGTACCGTAACTTCCCCTTCATCGGCCGCGAATCGGTTGAGGCCGCCAATGCCTCCCTGTGCGCCGGTGAGCAGGGGATGTTCTGGACCTACGCCGACTACCTGTTCGCCAACCAGACCGGCGAGAACGTCGGCGCCTACACCGAAGCCCGGCTGCAAGCCATTGCCCAGGAAGTCGGGCTGGACATGGACCCGTTCGAGCAGTGCTCGAGCCGCAATGAAATGCAGGATGTCGTCCAGAACCAGTACGCGCAGGGCCTTGAGGCCGGCGTCAGTTCGACCCCGACCTTCACCGTCAACGGCGTCAGCGTGCTTGGCGCCCTGCCTTTCTCCGACTTCCAGACGCGCATCGAGGCGGCGCTGGCCGAGTAGGTTAACCACAAAGTCCCTGAGGACACAAAGGTTTCCATAGGGCACGATGGAAAAGCGCAAACAGCTCTCAGCTGATTTCAGATGGCTGATAACTGATGTTTGACTGCATTCCTTTGTGCCACCGGTGCCCCACTTTGTGCCCTTGGCGCTTTTGTGGTTACGGGGTCCTGAGCAAGTCGATCATCGGCGCTATCGTTTCCAGTAAGAAGACAACGATCGGCGCCAACAGCAGGGCTGGCAGCAGGTTGCCCGTACGAATGGGTTTGATTTCCAGAAGACTGCTAATGGCCAGCCCCAGGATCACAATGCCGCCGACCGCCGTCATCTCCTGGATCATGGCCTCGTTGAGCACAGCCTGGGCTTGGCTGGCGAGCAAGGAAAGCGCACCCTGGTAGCTGAAAACCACGATCACGGAAAACAGCACGCCCACGCCTAGCGTCGAGGCGAACGCCAGGGCGGCAAAGCCATCCAACACCGACTTGACCGCCAGCAGCTCGAAGTCGCCGGTCAGGCCGTCCTGGATCGATCCGAGGATCGTCATCGGCCCGATGCAGAACAACAAACTGGCCGTCAGGAAGCCGCGGATGAAGCGGGCGCTGTCCCCATTCGGCTGACCGCGATTGGCGCGGGCCTCAAGCCAGCCGCCGAGCCGTTCCAGGCCTCGTTCAATGTCCCACCACTCGCCAAGCAGGCCGCCGAACAGCAAGCTGGCCACCACGATCAGAGGGTTGCCCGTATCGAGGAACAACATCACGCCGAAGGCGGCCGTGAACAAGCCCAGACCCGCCAAGACCGTGTGCCGGACGCGTTCCGGCAGCCGGGCGCCAAACACCAGGCCAAGCGCACCTCCGATCAGGACGGTGGCTACGTTGATCAGGGTCCCGGTCATTCGTCCGGCTCCCGCGCCAGGCTGGGCATGTCAAAGCCGGCTTGCAGGTTCTCCCACAGCGAGAGCACGAAACACAGTGACGATAGCCGGTTGAGATAGCGCAGGGCCTCCGGATTCCGAATCGTGCCATCGTGGATCAGGCCGGCGACCCTGCGCTCCGCCCGGCGCACAACCGTGCGCGCCAGGTCGAAAGCGCCGCCGGCCAGGCTGTCGCCGCCGATGATGAACTCACTCGGCAGGCTGACGCGTTCACCGATATGCTCCACTTGGTCTTCCAACCAGCGCACACGGTCAGCGCTCATCGTCTGGAAGCTCTTGGTGCTGTCGGGAGAAGTCGCAAGCTCAGACATCAAGGCGTACAGGTCACGCTGGACCTGGGCCGTGACCCGGCGGCTGTCCTCGTCCGCCGCCATCGCCCGGGCAAGGCCCAGCGCGGCCGAGGCTTCATCGACGGCGCCGTAGGCCTCCGGCAGTGGGTGGTTCTTGGGGACCCGGCCCCCACCGAGCAGCCCGGTAGTACCATCATCGCCTTTGCCGGTGAAATACTTGGGCATTGCGCGATTATACAGCCCGGTAGCCTGGCGTATAATCCGGCCAGCGGACACTCGCAAGGGGGGCTGACGATGCTGCGACGGGTCCTACCGCTCTTGGGCGGCGTGCTGATCGGATTGCTGTCCACCGCCGTGCTCCAACTCCTCATTGCCGAGCCTCGTGGCCATCCTATTGAATTGCTGCCGCCTGCCACACCCAAGCCGATGCGCGTCCACGTCGCTGGGGCTGTCGTCTCGCCCGGCCTCATCGAGTTGCCTTTGGACGCCGTCGTCGCCGATGCGATCACGGCGGCCGGCGGCCCCTCGGCGCAGGCGGCGCTCGACGCCATCAATCTGGCGGCGGCGATCCATGACGGCGATCGCGTCTATCTGCCGACCGTCGCCGAGGTAGCCGCCGGCACCATTCCCACGCCATCCCAGGCGGAGGTGATCGACAACGGTCGGCTGGCGCTCAATTCCGCCACCGTCCCCGAACTGGAGCGCCTGCCGGGCATTGGCCCCAGTCTGGCCGAAGCCATCGCCGCCTACCGCCAGGAACACGGTCCTTTCCAACAGGTGGAGGACCTGCTCGCCGTTCCTGGGATTGGCCCGGCGAAACTTGAGGCGATCCGCGACCTGGTCGTGGTGCCTTAAAGCAAAACCGGCCCATCGAACGGGCCGGTTTTGACTGGCTTTGGAGACAGTTCAGTTCAAATCCCAATTGCGCAGTATCTGCTGCGTCTCCTCAAAGTGTCCGGTTTCGTCGCGCACGATGTCTTCAAGCTGAACTTGCAGGCCTTTGTCGCCGAATTCTTCGGCCTGCTGGGCGCGCGTGGAGTAGTCGGCGATCGCTTGCTCTTCGGCCGCCAGGACCGCCTCCATCATCTCCCGGTTGCTCTTGGCTTCGGGGACCGCTCGCGCCACCGTCGTCGGGGTACCACCCAGTGCCACGATCTTTTTTGCAAGGTACTGAGCGTGGCCGATTTCGTCCGGAATCTCGGCGGCGAAGAACTCAGCCAACTGCGGACGATGGGGCCCGGTCGCTCTGGCGGCGTAGGTCAGGTACTGGATTACCGCACTAAGCTCCCCGGCCAAATCGTGGTTGAGGTGATCGATGATGGTTTGTTTGTCCACTGCCATGTCCTCTCTGCGGTGGCTGCCGTTGACAGCCATACGGTGCACAGGCCTAATTGTCTCATGCCGCCATTAGAGCCTTGTAAGAGCGAGGTGCCATGTAAGCGCGCAGGACCGTCGGGTTATAATCCGCCGACATGCCTGAATTGCCAGAAGTCGAAACCATCGTTCGCAACCTCAGGCAGGGCCAGGCTGGCGCTCCTCCCCTTCCGGGGCTGCGCATCGAGCGTGTGGAGGTCCATTGGCCCCGGCATATCGCCACGCCGTCACCGGACACATTCAAGCGGCGCATCAAACGCCGCCAGATCGAAGATGTCCGGCGCCGTGGCAAGTACCTGGTCCTTCCACTCGACGAAGGGACCCTCCTGATCCACCTGAAGATGACCGGGGACCTGTCCGTAGTTCCAGGGAAGACGCCTCGGGGCCCCTACGACCACACCGTCTTCCATTTAGAGAGAGATTGGCAACTGCGGTTCAGTGACGCCCGCAAGTTTGGCAAGCTGTACCTGGTCAGGCAGCCCGATGAGGTTCTTGGTGACCTGGGTCCCGAGCCGCTCACGGACTCATTCACTGTGCGGACGCTGGCCGACCAGCTTGCCCCGCGCTCGCGCGCGATCAAACCGTTGCTGCTTGAACAAGGTTTCGTTGCCGGGATAGGGAACATCTACGCGGATGAGGCGCTACATCGGGCCGGCATTCATCCGCTCACACCGGCCGACGGGCTCGGCCAGGCCCAAATCAAGCGACTCTGGCGCTCGATTCGCCGCTCCCTGGAGGAGGGCATCGCCATGAACGGCGCCAGCCTGGACTGGGTCTACCGGGGTGGTGAATACCAGAACCACTTCCTGGTCTACGGTCGCCAGGGTGAGCCATGCCCAACTTGCGGCCAACCCATTGCACGTATTGTCGTCGCCCAACGAGGCACCCATTTCTGCCCTTTGTGTCAGCCAAGAGGCAACCACAAAGGCTCCAAGCGCACGAATAGTGACGCGGGGAACACAAAGTGATTCTCTCATCTAGAGCCACACTTTGTGTGCCAGCTAGTTTCCTTTGTGGCCTTGGCGTCTTCGTGGTTGAGAGTTGAAGAGGACTAACCGATGAACATCGACAACCAGCTCATTCTCGGAATCGTCTTCATCACGGCCGGGATCGCCATGGCGCTGCTGGCTTATGCCGCCTTCCTCAACCGCCAGGGGGCTGCGGAAGACGAGGACACGTCCCTCGGAGATCAGGCCGAACCGGCGGAAGACGCGCTCCAGACAACCGCTGCGGCGGAGCAGGCGACTGATATTCCCACGCCACCTGAGGGGACTGGAGAACCAGAGGAGGCAGCCCGGCCACAAGGCGAGCCGGCGGCCCTACCGCCAACGGTCAAACCTGCTGACGCGCCGGCAATCCCGACGCCAATGGCCAGCCCCAGCACGGCCTCGGCCGTGCTGGTCCGGGATCCGGAAACGGGCCGGTTGAGCGTGCGGGTGGGCGACACGACCTACCGTTCTTTCGAGGCGTTGCGCGAGTCGCAGGACTGGTCGGACGTCAGCACTTTGTTCAGCGATGTTCTCGCCTGGTTGGTCAAGACGGCTCCGGCCCAAGCGGAATTGGCTAAAGAGAAAGCCAGGCCGCTCAGCCAGGCGGGCTCGATGGTCGAACAGATTAATACGATCCTATCTGAGAAGACCGGAGAGGGGTCGCCGGTGGCCGGCGTTCGCTTGACCGAGAGCGCCGGTGGAGCGATCCGGGTTGTCATCGGGGTCAAGAGCTATCCGATGGAAGAGGTGCCGGACGACCAGGTTCGCCAGCTTATCCAGTGGGCAGTGTCGGAGTGGGAATCGCGCCAGTAAGCTCCCCGGCGCCTTCTGGGACCACTAACCCGAGGCCTGCACCCGTATCCGGGCTCAACGTAGCCAGCGGTGTAAACGGGTCATGCTGGAAAAAAAGCCAGGCGTCATTCTCCAGTGCCCAGCGCTGCCACACTTGCTTGGTACGCACATTCTCCAACGGCAGGACATCATACGATGGCAACCAGGCTGTCTTGGTCATATTGACGGCGTAGGAGGCCATGTCGGCAACAAATAGGCCCCGCCAAACCCCCGCTTCGAGCACGACGGACTGGTGCGCCCGCGTGTGGCCCGGCGTAACGACACAGCGGACATGGCGCGTCACTTGGCTGTCACCCTGCAACAGCTCCATTTGACCGCTGGCCAGCAGCGTCTCGAAATTGTTAGAGAAGTATGTACCCTGAGTCCTGGCGTCGGGATGGGACGCCTGCGACCATTCGCTGCGCTGGACGAGGTAGGTGGCATTGGGGAAACTCGGCACTATCGCCTCCCCGTCCAACCGGGTATTCCCGCCACAGTGGTCCCAATGTAGATGGGTGTTGATGACCAGATCGACCGCCGCTGGTGTGATCCCCTTGGCCGCCAGTTGCTCGACGACACCCCCTGCGCTGCGGTCCAACCCCCAACGTTTTTCCTGCCTAGACGTCAGCTTGGGCCCCAGGCCGGTGTCGATCAAGATGGTCTTGCCTTCCGACCGCAGCAGCATGCAGGTCAGGCTTTGGGGGATCCGGTTGCCGGCGTCGGGTTGGAAGAACGGCTCATACAACAGACGCGGCACCAGGCCAAATGGACCGCCGGCGTCCACCTGGACAAAGCCGTCGGTCAACAGCTCGATGCTCAGGTCGCCAAAGTCCACCTTTCACTCCTTGAAGAATGCAGAATCACGAAGGCGCGATGCACACGGAGGGGAACAATGGGGACACAAAGGAAGAGCGCTGTCAGCTCTCAGCCTTCAGCTATCGGCTGGTTCATCACGGCTGCGTGCTGGTTGCCGGCCATTGTTCTCACAGTTGCTCTTCTTTGTGTTCCTAATTGACTCCTTGGTGAGCTTTGCGTTTTGGTGGTTACTCGCCGGCAGATAGCCCAAAGGCCTGCTGCAAGCTGTCGACGAGAGAGGCCTTCGGCTTCGCCGGGAGAAAGGCGCTCTGGGCGCCGGCCAGCACCACCATTTGAATGCTCTCGACCGACAACCCTAGCATATCGACGGCCAGCTGGTACTCGTCGGTCAGCCGGATGCCCGATACGGAAGGATCATCGGTGTTGAGCGACACCTGCAGGCCGGCCTGGATCATCGCCGGCAGGGGATGATCGGCGTAGCCCCCCACCACCCCGCTCTGCACATTGCTTGTCAGGCACACAGCGAACGGGATGCCTCGGTCCCGGGCCATCAGCACGGTGTCGCGATCCTCCATCGCCCGCACCCCGTGGGCGATGCGGTCGGCGCCCAGCAGTTCGATCGCTTGGCGCACCGATCCCGGTCCGTTCCACTCCCCGGCGTGTACGCTGATGAACACACCGGCCTGCTTGGCCCGGGCGAGCAGATCGGCGAAGGGGGCGGCGTCGTGGGCCGCCTCGTCCCCGGCCAGATCCAGAGCAATCACACCTTCCGGCTGAGCCAAGGCGGCCGCTACTGCCCGTTCGGCCAGCGACACCGGCTCGTGCCGGTTGAGGCTTACCACCAGACCCACGCTTAGGTCCGAACCTGCCGCACTGCTGCCGGCTTGCCAAACCCACTCGATGACGTCTTCGTAATCAAAGTCGGCCGCTTGCGCCAAAGCCGGCGGCGTCAAGTGCAGTTCCAGATGACGGACGCCGTCAAGTCGCGCATCTTCGACAGCTTCCGCCGCGATACGCCGGATGATGGCTTCGGATTGGAATACCTGGCGTAATCGGCCAAAGCGCGACAGGAAATGGGCGTGGGAGGCTGGATCTCCCGGTTGTACCGTCACCATTCGCTTGAGCTTGGCCTGGTTCGCCGGCAGGGGTATCTCCCCCCTCTCGGCCAGCTCGACGAGCGTAGTCAGACGGATCGAGCCTTCCAGGTGACGATGGAGGTCGACTTTGGGCAGGGATTGCAGATCGGTCGCTGCGGGATTCATCTCGGGGATGCTAACCACAAAGTCACGAAGGCCACAAAGGATGATTAAGGGGGCCACAAAGTGAAAGTGCTGTCAGCCATGAGCCGTCAACCGAATCCTAGCTGCGGAATCCGGATAACTCAAGACAGATGGCTACGGTCGAGCCTCCCTTTTTTCACCCCCGATTTGTCTGCGTGCTGTTGGTGCCCTGGTGCTTGCCCATCTACCGGCGGCGGCGCCGGCGGCTGCGGCGTTTGCCGCCTACCCCGGCAGCCTTCTGTTCGGCTGCCTGGGCGCTGGCTGCTTTGGCCGTGGGGGCGGCCACGGTCTGTGATTGGGCGACCGGCTGGGTTCGGAAGATTCGGTGCACCACAGCCGAGCGAATGCTGCCAAGTAGTTGCTGGAACATATCGAACGCACGCGACTTGTACTGCACCAGTGGATCCCGTTGGCCGTAGGCTTCCAACCCAATTGAGGTCCGCAACGCTTCCATCTCCGTCAAGTAGTCGACCCAGAGCTGATCTCCGACCGATAGGATCAGTTGGCGGTAGGCATCTGTCATGATCGACTGCCCGACCAGTCGGACCACCTCGCCCCGATCCCGTTCGGACAGTGACTGGATCGGGCCAGCCTCGGCCAACGCTTTGAACCGTTCCTCCGCCAGGGTGCGCCGCAGTGCCCGCTGGTGCGCGGGCTCCAGATCGGCGACACTAGCGCCGGCGTTGCGACCAAGCTCGGCCCTGCCCAGGGTGACGTACATGGCTTCCTGGGCGCCCTGCAGATGGGCCAGCACCCGCTCGCTGAGCGCTTCCGGATCCTGACCCTCCAGCCGCTGGGCGGCGGGAAATGTGTAGGTCAAACGGGCGACGATGGCTGAACGCCGCTGGTGCGTCTTGCGGTCGAAGACCATGCGCTGACCGTAGCTCATCTGGACCAGCGTGCGAATGATCACGCCGGCGTCGAGCCGGTCGCTGCGGCCGAGCGAGGCCTCCACATCGCGGTCGATTTCCTCGAGCAGGGATTTGATCCGCCCCTGCCAAAGGGTGTGCAGTGCCGTCTGCAGTCGCTCGCCCGCCTCATCCCAATCGATCGGCACGGTCAGCCCGCGCTCGAGCTCGAGGTTCTCGCCAATCCGATTCTCGACTGCCTGCACCATGCCGGCCCAGATGCGCAAACCCAGGCTGGCCTCGACCAATTCGGGCACCCGTTGGCGGAAGGCATCCGGGTCGGAGGCCACGTTCTGCTCGGCCGCCCCGTTGATCTGAATCTGCATCCCGGCGGCCGATTCGACCGCTTCCATTAAACGCCGTCCAGACATCTGTTGGCCCGTCTCCTCGGCCTCGAGCAGGGCCCCTTCGATGGCCATCTCGGCCATCTCAACCCGCTGTTCGGTTTGTTCGTCGAGACGCTCCAATGCGGCTTCAAGCTGTGCTTCGACAGCCCGCGCAAGGTGCTCGTACTGCGCCTGCAGGGCCTCACTCGCCAACTCGAGCAGCGCCCTGCGCAGAGCCTCGGTGCCGTCCAGTCCGTCCAGGTTATCCAGCAGCAACCGAAGCATGAACGATGGGTATGGCTGGTCGCTGTTCATGTTGAGGGTGGGTTGAGTCTCCTCGAGCCAGGCCAGCAGCTTCCATGGACCTTCGGGGTCAGCCAAAGCCGCCGCGACGCGATCCCCGACTTCGGCCTCCAGCATGCCGGCCACGTCCTGCAGCAAGTCATCCTTCGAGAAGACCCGGTTGCGCTGGCCATAAAAGATCTCACGCTGCTGGTTGAGGACGTCGTCATACTCAAGCAAATGCTTGCGTGTGTCGAAATGGGCGCCCTCGACTCGCGACTGCGCCTGCTCGATCGTGCGGTCGACGATGCTGTGGCCAATGGGCACGGCGTCGTCGATGCTCAGCCGCTGCATCAGCCCGGCAACCTGAGACCCTCCGAACAGCCGCATCAATTCATCTTCGAGTGACAGGAAGAACTGGGACGAACCGGGATCACCCTGGCGGGCCGCCCGGCCCCGCAGTTGGTTGTCGATGCGGCGCGACTCATGGCGCTCCGAGCCGATGACGTGCAGCCCCCCGACCTGACGCACGACCTGCGCCTCGTCCATGAACTTCTCGAACAGCTCGATTTCGGCGTCATAGATGCCGATTGGGTCGGCGGTCGCCGACTGCAGCTGCTCCAGTTGCTCCTGCAGGCTCAAGTTTTCGGGCTCGTCGATCCCCATCCGCCGCAGCACACGGTGAGCCGCCCCCAGCACTTCTTCCGCCACCTCGCCGCCCAGTTTGATGTCGACGCCCCGGCCGGCCATGTTGGTGGCAATCGTGACCGCCCCCAGCGCACCGGCGTCGGCGATGATGCGCGATTCTTCGTCGTGCTTCTTGGCATTGAGCACGTTGTGCTTGACCCCGCTGAGCAGGACGGCCTCCAGCCGCTCGGCATGCTCCTGCTCGAGTTCGAGAATCTCGAGCAAATGCGGCAGGTTTTGCTCGTGGACCGGGTTGAGCGGAATATCAAGGTCGCGGGCGAAGGAACGCAGGTCTTTCTTCTTCAGGGCCTCGAGCGATTCGTACAACGGCTCAACCTCTTCAACCCGCATCCCATCATCCGCGATGTCGTGCGTCTCGAGGTAGACATGGCGCAGAATCAAAGTCATCGCCAGCTGCTTGAGCATTTCGGCGCCCAACCGGTTGGACAGCCGCTCCGACATCTCGACCGAGGTCGTGCCGACCAGCAGAGGTTGGCCGATGACGTGCCGGCGCAGGATCTCGGTCACAACCGAGCGAAGCTTCGATTCCTCCGTCCGGTAGACAACGTCCTGATAGTCCTTGCGCTTCCAGAAAACCGGCGTGTCGTCGGGATCCTCGGTGCGGGCGTAAAAGATGAACTTGCTTCCGTTCTCTCGGTACTCGACTTCTTCCAGGTCTGTATCGGGCAGGAGCGCTACATATTCGAGGTTGGTTGGCAGCGGCACAACGTCCACGCTGTAGATCTTGTTGAATTCTTCGGCCTCGGTCAGGGCCGTGCCGGTCATGCCGGCCAGCTTGTCGTACATGCGGAAGTAGTTCTGCAAGGTGATCGTAGCGTAGGTTACGTTCTCCTGGCGGACCTTGACGCCTTCCTTGGCCTCGACCGCCTGGTGCAGTCCGTCCGACCAGCGCCGGCCGGCCATCAAACGGCCAGTGAATTCATCGACGATGACAACGCGGCCGCTCTGGACCACATAATCCTTGTTGCGTTTGAACAGGTATTCGGCGCGCAGGGCCTGCTCAAGATGACCCAACAGACGGGCCTGCTCGACGGTGATGTCTTCCGGCCGGTCCGGATCGCGCAGCGGCACCCCCAACAACTGCTCGACATGGTCTTCGCCAATCGCCGTCAGCGTCACCGTCCGGTCGCGCTCGTTGATCTCGAAGTCCTCGGGTCGCAGCTGCTTAACCACCTGCGCCATGCGCTCGTACATCTCCGGCTGTTCCTGCGAGGGACCGGAAATGATGAGCGGCGTGCGGGCCTCGTCGATCAGGATATTGTCGACTTCGTCCAGGATGGCGAAGTAGTGGCCACGCTGCGAGCGGGCTTCCAGCGTGCGGGCCATGTTGTCCCGCAAGTAATCGAAGCCAAACTCGTTGTTGGTGCCGTACACGACATCGGCCTGGTAGGCCTGCTTGCGGTCGACCAAATCGAGTTGGTGCAGGTCTTCTTGGGTGGAGGCCTTTTCGGGCTGGTACAGGAAGGCCTTGCGGCCGCCCTCGGTGCGGGCCGCCTCCTGCAGAACGCCAACCGACAAGCCGAGAAAATGGAAAATCGGGCCCATCCAGCGAGCATCCCGCCGCGCCAGGTAGTCATTGACCGTGACCAGGTGCACGCCGCGACCCGTGAGCGCGTTGAGGTAGATCGGCATGGTGGCAACCAGCGTCTTGCCTTCGCCGGTCTTCATCTCGATGATCTGTCCTTGGTGCAGCGCCACGCCGCCGATGAGCTGGACGTCGTAATGCCGCAGCCCCAGCGTGCGCACGGCCACCTCGCGCACGACGGCATAGGCTTCGGTCAGGAGATCATCCAGCGTTTCGCCTGCCTCGAGCCGCGCCTTGAACGCCCCCGTCTTGGCCCGGAGGGCCTCGTCACTGAGCCCATGCATGGCGGGCTCGAGGGCGTTAATCGCTTCGACGAATTCGGAATGGCGCTCAATCTCGCGGCGCACCGGATCGCCGCCGAGCAGGCTGGTAATCGATCTGAGCACGGGGCGGATTATAGCACGCTGGCCTGTTCGAGCATCCTGACGCCAGGCCCTGCCGCCGGTCGCAGGAGCCAGTAAAATGGACCTGTCACCCTGGGGCGGTGGCGGAATTGGCAGACGCCGGGGACTTAAAATCCTCTGCTCGCAAGAGCGTGTGGGTTCGACTCCCACCCGCCCCACTCCTCCGGTTCCGAGAGTTTTCATGTCGATGGCGCGGGCGCGCCCGCAAGGCGCAATCCGACACCCTGCTGGAGCTACCTCCCTGTTGCCAGCGCTGTGATGAGACCTAAAGCGAAAGGATGTGCTTCGGTGACTCGAACCGGCATCTTGCTGGCTGTGCTTGTGGCTGTTGGAATGGCCTGCAGTCTTGGCGGGCCGGTCGCATCCCCCCTTCCTTCGATGGCGGGGCCGACGGCGACAGCGGCACCGAGCACGCCCCGGCCAACCGAACCTACCCAAACGGAACACCGAATCGCACTTCGTCAGGGCAACCAAGGGGCGGAGTTCTACGATGTGACGAGCGGGGAGCGCTTCATTCCCCGAGGCTTCAATTACAACCGCTGGGTCTACCGCGACTCCCCCGTCGCCGGCCGCGTCCTGGTCGCCGCGCTTTTCAACACGGAATGGGGCCAGCTTGACCAGGCCGGCGCCGATCTGCGCCAGATGGCTGACCTTGGCTTCAACACCCTGCGGGTTTGGAAGAATGCTTGCTGGGGCGAGGTGGGAGGCTGCCTCGGAGAGCCGGCCGGTGGCCTGTCGGACAACTACCTCGACAATGTGGTCCAGTTCCTACACTTGGCCAAACAGCACGACTTTGTGGTCATCTTCACCGACGACTGGGTGCCAGACGACGGCGGCTACAGCCAACGGCTGCAGCGCGGTTGCTGTGATACATTCGACGGCTACAACACGGTCTACTTGACCGAAGACGGAATTGCGGCTGAACAGGCCTACATCCAGGATTTCATCCAGGGACTGATCGATCGAAACGCACCGCTTGAGGCCATCCTTGCCTACGAACTACGCAACGAAGCCTTCTATGAGTCCAACCTGGCGCCATTCGCAAATGCCTCGGGGACAGTCACAACTGCCAACGGCCAGCGCTATGACATGAGCAGCGAGGCCGACCGTCAGCGGATGATGGAGGAGGGCTGGTTGTACTACAGCCAGCGCCTGCGCCAGGCCATTCTGGAGTTAGACCCAACGGCGCTGGTGACCATGGGCTTCTTCGTCCAACATGGGCCCAATCCGGTTCGCCAAGACGACCCGCGGACCGTCATTCTTGACCGTATGATCCGAGAATCCGAATTGGATTTCATCGATCTGCACGCCTATCCTGGCTACGACTTGAACATGCGACAGCACGCCGAAAACTTCACTATCATCGGAGAGGAAGGCCGCCCACTGCTTCTGGGTGAGTTTGGTGCTGACAAGAACAATTATGGCAGTGCGGACAGCGCGGCCCTGGCGCTCGCTCAGTGGCAGGCAGCCTCCTGTACATTTGGCATTGACGGTTGGCTGATGTGGAGTTGGGATAGTCCGGACTTCTGGGGACCGCTTGAGGGTGAAGGCCAAATCGGGCAGGCCCTGGCGCCGCGCAACTTCCCGGACCCTTGTACGACGGCCACTGCCGATGCCAACCTGGCCCTGGCTGCCAACGCTTCTGCCTCGGCATCGGAGGGTGGGGATTATGCCCCGGGGAAGGCCATCGACGGGAGCCTGGGCACGTGGTGGAGTGCCGGCGACGGCCCGCCACAATGGCTGGAAGTCGACCTGGGCCAAGCCCACGACATCGGGCGGATTGTGCTGCAACCAGGTTGGGTTTCTGCGACTGGCCGGCAGCGGATTAGCGTCAGCGTGCGCGGCCCGGGTACGGGGGGAGAGTACGTTCCCTTTCACACCTTCGACGTGGCTGTGGAGGCGGAGGTGCCGATCGAATACGCTGCCGCCAGCCCTGTTTCCGGCATCCGCTGGGTGAGGTTCGAAACCCAGGTTGCCAACGGCTGGGTGATTTGGCATGAGCTTGAGGTGTATTCGGAGTAGCCGGCACGCGCGTCGTGTGATCGTTGCTTGAAACCAGCGGTAGGGACGGTGTATACGACGTCCCTACATGATTCTTCCCTGGATCGATCCCGAAAGGGTTCCCATCCCCGGTCGTCCGAAGAAGCCCCGATCAATCGTGCGTCCCAAAGCCCATGGTGCGGCTAGCCCTGTGTCCGGTCACGACGGCTCGTGGACCGCTATCCTTGGCGTGCTGAAGGGGGATTCCGTACGGTCCAAGCATGACCATCCAAGTCTGGATTTGCCAACGAATGATTCGTCGAATAGCGCCCGGCCTGCAGCTGAACCGCATGTAGACAACCGCCAGCCCTTCGTGGGTGGCGTGGAAAGACATCATGGTGTCTGCGCTTCCCCGAGACGAATGAGCCGGCTTGCCCTGGCCAGGCTTGCTGGCATCTTCACCTGCGCTCCCGTTTGATAGGAAATTGTAGGGTGATCCCTGGCGGTTTGTGGCTAGGCTGGGCATAAGCCGAACAGCCGCTACCCTTTGCCGGCGGACGGCAGCCCTGTGCCCAAGTCCGGCATCGCCTGGCACCCGAGTTCGGCCGGGGCGCCGCGCACGCAGCTCGGGTATCCAAATTCATCAGGGGGCTCGCATCGGACTTCGAATGCAAACCTTGCGGTCACGAATGATCCTGCTCATCATGGTGGCGCTGGTTCCTGCGCTGGCCCTGACGGCCGCCACCGGACTGCGTCAGCGCCAGGTCGCCTCCGAGCAGGTGGCAGCCGACGCCGCCCGCGTGGCCAGCCTCGCCTCCGATGACCAGGACCGCTATATTGAACAGATTCATCAACTGCTAGCGGCGCTGGCTCATATCCCGGATGTCCAGCAAGCCTCAAGCGAGGGCTGCTCCAGGGTGCTGGCCGACATCCAGGGGCAGTACCCCTCGATCGCCAATCTTGGCGTCATCAGCCCCGACGGGCTGGTCACCTGCAGCGCACTGCCTTTCTCGCCTGGCCTGGACGTTTCGGATCGCGGATATTTCCAGCGCACCCTGGCCACCGGTGCGTTCGCTTCCGGCGACTATCAGATCGGCCGGATCACCGGCCTCCCGTCGGTCAATTTTGGCTACCCGCTGGTGGTTGGTGAGGAACTCACCGGCGTCGTCTTCGCCGCGCTCGACCTCGGCTGGCTCAATGAAGTTGGCAGCATGGCCGAACTTCCCCCGGATTCGACGCTGACGTTGATCGACCACAGCGGCACGGTCCTGGTGCGCTATCCGGACCAGACGGGTTGGCTTGGCCGCAGTGCCTCCGAGACGGCCTTGTTTGCGGCTGTCGAGGCAAGCGGCGGCGAAGGATCGGTCCAACTGGCGGGATTGGATGAAACGGAGCGGTTGTATGCGTTTACCCCGCTGGGCGAGGGGCTATCGACGGGGGCCACCGTCGTGGTGGGGATCCCGGCGGCTGTGGTCTACGGTCCGGCCAACCGAGCGCTGGCCGAAAACCTAATTGGGCTGACCCTGCTCGGCATGTTGTCGATTCTGGTCGCCTGGGCCGGCGGCAACCGTTTTGTGCTGCGCCCAATGCGCAAGTTGGTCGAGGCCGCCGAGCAGTTGGGGCGGGGCGACTTGACGACGCGCACGGCGCTGCCCCACGACCAGAGCGAGTTCGGCCAGTTGGCCCTGTCTTTTGACAGCATGGCACAGGCGCTCGAAGTGCAGGAGGCCGGCCGGCGTGAACTCACACATGCCCTCGAGGCACGTGAACGCCAATACCGGCTCTTGTTCAACGAAATGCGCAGCGCTTTTGCCCTGCAAGAGATGCTGTACGACGAGCAAGGCGCCCCCTACGACTACTGCTTCTTGCAGGTCAACCCGGCCTTCGAGCGCATGTTCGGCGCCCCGGCCGGTCTGGTCGAGGGCAAGACCGCCCGCCAACTGGCACCGGAATTCGATGACCGCTGGCTGGAGACCTTCGCCCGGGTTGTTGACACCGGCGAGCCGGCCCAGTACGAGGACCGGGCGACCTTTGTCGACAAGGACCTGGAGGTCACGGTCTACCGGCCTGAGCCGGGCCAGTTCGCCTGTATGTTCACCGACATCACCGCCCGTAAGGCGGCGGAAGACAAAGTGCAGCAGCACCTGCGCCAACTGCGCGCCCTGCGCACGATTGACCTGGCCATCACCTCAAGCCTCGATCCGAGAGTGACCTTCGACGTGACGCTTGACCAGGTCACCACCCACCTGGCGGTGGATGCCGCCAGCCTGCTCGTGTTTGACCGCCACACCCGCACCCTGAACTTTGGCCTGGGCCGCGGCTTCCGGACCGATGCCCTGCGCCACACCCGGCTGCAGATCGGCCACGGCCTGGCTGGCAAGGCCGCCCTCGACCGTCAGGTGCTGGTGGTGCCCGACCTGGCCGCAGCCGGCGGCGGACTCACCGAATCCCCGCTTTTCCAGCAGGAAGGGTTCCTGTGGTACGCGGCCGCCCCGCTGTTGGCCAAGGGCGAGGTCAAGGGCGTGCTCGAAGTCTTCCACCGGCAGCCATTGGAAGTCGATCAGGAATGGCTCGACTTCCTTGAGACTCTGGCCGGGCAAGCGGCGATTGCCATTGACAACGCAGCCCTGGTCGACGAATTGCTGCGTTCCAACCAGGAACTGGCGCAGGCCTACGACACCACGCTTGAGGGCTGGGCGGCGGCGCTCGACCTGCGCGACGACGAAACGCAGGGCCACAGCATCCGGGTGACCGAGACGACGTTACGCCTGGCGCGGGAATTGAACGTGCCGCCAGCCGAATTGGCCCACATGCGACGGGGGGCGCTGCTGCACGACATCGGCAAGATTGGCATCCCGGACAGCATCTTGCTCAAGCCGGGCCCGCTCACCGACGATGAATGGGAGGTGATGCGCCGCCACCCGACCTATGCCCATGAACTGCTGGCGCCCATCGCCTACCTGCGGCCGTCGCTCGATATACCCTATTGTCACCACGAGAAGTGGGACGGGAGCGGGTACCCGCGCGGTCTCGCGGGGGAGACGATCCCGCTGGCGGCGCGCATCTTTGCTGTTGTTGATGTTTGGGATGCCCTCAGCTCCGACCGGCCCTACCGCGATGCCTGGCCGAGCGAAGAAGTCCTGCAGTACCTACGCGATGGGGCCGGCGCACACTTCGATCCCAGGATTGTGGACACCTTTCTTCGCCTCGAACAGGCACTGGCGGTCGAGGCAGCCGCCGGGATTTCGCTGGCCCCCGGGACTGCCCCAGGTGCCAACGGCCGCTAGTTCCGACGCCCGACGTTCCTCCTGCGCGTTCTCTACCCACGCAATCCTTGGCTGACAGCGCTCGGCGGCGGTGGGATTGCCTGTAAAATGCAGCCGATGGGGCAGGCACATGGAGGCATGCAGTGAGAACCAGAGTCTCGATCTTGCTCAGCGTCTTGCTCCTTGCCCTGCTGGCCTGCACCCTGCCCGGCACCAGCGCGCCGACGCCTTTTGTTTTCCCCACCCCGAATCTGACGCTGACGGCCTTGTTTGCCCCCACTGCCAGCGCGGCCGGACCAAGCACAACAGCCAGTCCGACGCCGTTGATCGTCGATACCCTCGAAGCCAGCCAGACCGCCGGCGCCACCAGTTCGGCGACGGCCGCCCCGCCGACAGCTACCGTCCCTGCCGGCTCGACAGACACCCGGCCCAACGGCTCTCCGGTGGAGGCCGCCAGGCTGGCCAGCCCGCCGACCATCGACGGCGACTTGAGCGAGTGGTCCAGCAACCGCTACTCGATCACCGAGGTCGCCTACGGCACCGGCAACTGGACCGGCGGTGGCGACCTATCAGGCACCTACTATTTGGGCTGGGACAGCACCTATTTCTATCTCGGCATTCAGGTCAATGACTCGACCTTTGTCCAGACGGCTAGTGGTCGTGATCTGTTCAAGGGCGATAGCGTCGAGATTCTTCTCGACGCGGCGCTTGCCTCCGACTTCAGCACCCCTTCCTTGAGCTCGGACGATTACCAGATTGGCCTGTCGCCGGGCAACTTTGGCAGCCGGGCGCCGGAGGCCTACCGCTGGTTCCCCCGCAGCGCAGAAGGCCCGCTCTCCACGACACAAGTCGCCAGCAGCCAAACCAGCGATGGCTATCTGCTCGAGGCCCGCCTCCCGTGGGTGGTCTTTGGCCTGGCGCCGGCGTCAGGCGACCGCTTTGGCTTTGCGTTGTCGCTGTCGGACAACGACGTGGCCGGCACGGCCGTCCAACAGAGCATGGTTTCGACGGTGCGCACCCGCAGCCTGACCGACCCGACAACCTGGGGAACGCTGGTCCTGGGGGGTGAGGGCTAACCGCAAGAACCCAAAGCGCAGCGACTAGCAGCTAGCTTCCAGCCCATGAAGATCGCAGATGACTTCTTGTCCCACCCTGAAGATAGCTAGACGCTAGTTGCTAGAAGCCAGCGGCTGAATCCTACTTTGTGCACCTACCTAACTCCTGGTGCCGTAGGCGTCATTGCGGTTAGCGCGCTGGTGTACAATGGCCGGGTTGGGGGCCGGCCCGCAGGTCGGCTTTCCTGTTTGTCTGCCTAACTCGATCCACCCCCACACCGACACTGCGCCGGGCTCATGCCCACAGCAGGTCGTCGCTGCCGACCGCGTTGGAAAGGTCTGACGTGAGCCAGCCGCACGTCGAACTCAGCCGTGATCTGGGGCTGTTCGATATCACGATGATTGGCGTCGGCGCCATGATCGGCGCCGGCATCTTTGTGCTTACCGGCATCGCCGCCGGCGCCGCCGGCCCGGCGCTCGTCCTCTCATTTGCCCTCAACGGCATCATCACCATCTTCACCGCCATGGTGTACGCAGAGCTGGGCTCGGCCATCCCTGAGGCCGGCGGCGGCTACCTGTGGGTCAAGGAGGGACTGCCCGGACCCAATGCCTTCCTGGCAGGTTGGATGAGCTGGTTCGCGCACGCCGTAGCCGGCAGCCTGTACGCCCTTGGCTTTGGCGCCTACCTGGCGCTGGTTTTTGACGAATTCGGCTTGACCTTGCCTGGAGTTGAGGTCACAACGCTCCATAAAGCGCTGGCCGTTGCTGTCATCCTGTTGTTTGTGTACATCAACTTTCGGGGGGCATCCGAAACCGGGGTGGCTGGCAACATTGTGACGGTCCTCAAGATCTTGATTCTGGCCCTGTTCGTCGGTAGCGGAGTCTGGGCTATCGTTCAAAATCCAGCCTTCTTGAACAAGTTCGCCGGTTTCACACCCAATGGCATCGCCGGCGTGCTTAGCGCCATGGGTCTGACTTTCATCGCCTTCGAAGGCTACGAGATCATCGTCCAAGCCGGCGAAGAAGTGAAGGATCCGCGACGCAACATCCCGCGGGCGGTCTTCCTGTCTTTGGCAATCGTCATCCCCATCTACATGCTGGTGGCCTTCGTCAGCTTGGGCGCCGTGACGCCGGAAACCAGCCAGCCGACATGGCAGTGGCTGGCGCAGCACGCCGAGTTGGGCGTGGTCGAGGCCGCCCGCCAATTCATGCCGTTTGGCACCATCCTCCTGATCATTGGCGGCATCCTATCCACCATGAGCGCGCTCAACGCCACCACCTACTCTTCGACCCGCGTCTCCTTCGCCATGGGCCGCGACCGCAACTTGCCCGACCACTTCGGCCGGGTCCACCCTAAGACGCATACCCCGCACCTGGCGTTGTTGTGGAGCGGCATGCTGATCCTGGGCATGGCGCTGGCGATCCCCATCGAAGATGTGGCAGCTGCGGCCGACATCATGTTTCTGCTGCTCTTTCTGCAGGTCAATCTGGCTGTTCTCACGATCCGCCAAAAGTACGGTGACCGCTTGAACTACGGCTACTTGATGCCGTTTTTCCCAGCCGTCCCAATCATCGGTATTGTCACCAAGCTGTTCCTGGCCCTGTTCATGTTCAACTATTCGCCAGTCGCCTGGTATTTCGCCATCGCCTGGATCGCCGTCGGCACCGTGCTTTACTACCTGTACGCCCGGGGCCGGGATGGAGCTGGCGAGCGTTCGACCGTGATCTCGGGCGCCAAGATCCTGCCCGAGCCGGTCGATCCCAATCAGTACCGGGTGCTGGTGACGGTGGCCAATCCCCAATCGCTGCCCGGCCTGCTTTCCCCCGCCCTCAACGCCGCCCGCCAGCACGACGGCGCCATCACCTTGCTGCACGTCATCACCGTCCCCGATCAGCTCCCTCTGGCCGCCGGACGCGACTACCTCGAACGCAGCGACCAGCTGCGCGAACAAGCCCTGCCGCTGCTAGTGGACATCGATGTCCCAATCGAGTTTGAGGTCCGAATCGCCCACCGGT
>DASWJQ010000033.1:0-46091 GCA_036397095.1 Anaerolineales bacterium | reverse complement strand
GTGGAGATCGGTACCCTCCGGGAAAGGTTCGCGCTCAACTTCGACAACCTGGGTCACCTCGCGTTCAACGATCTCGGTGACAAGGCGTTCGACGGTCGCAGGCGGCGCCGTGCCGCATGCAGCCAGCAGGACACTGGCAATTACCAGGGTCCCAAGAACCGTGCGAAACTTCCGTTGGTTCATCATCCTCTCCTCCATCTATGCAAGCGTGCCCGACGGCAGACCGATGCCCTTCGGCGTCATTGCGCTCCGACGTGGCCAGGATGAAGAGAGTGTTGCGGGTTGGTTGGTGTGGCGTTGAGAAGGGCGATTGCCCAGTAGGAAATAGTAAGGTTCGCTAGCAGGATACACCGGCGCGCTCGATTTTGGCAAACGTGTGCGGCGAGCCGGGGCGAGGCTGTGGCAGTGGCGGTTGCAGCGCGGTGGCGGCCGCCCCGTGCAGTAGGATAGGGGAGGTCCGCAGGTCGCTTGGAGATGGAGGTGGATATGGATCTGGGGTTGAAAGACAAGGTGGCGATGGTGGCGGCCGCCTCACGCGGGTTGGGGCGGGCAGCGGCGCAGGCGCTGGCCGCCGAGGGCTGCCGGGTCAGTCTGTGCTCGCGCAGCGAGGCGATTCACGAGGTGGCGCAAGAGATTCGCCAATCAACTGGTACGGAAGCTCTGGGAAGCCAGGCAGACGTGGCTGAGCCTGAGCAAGTGGCGCGATTCGCTGGCCGGACGCTGGAACAATTTGGTCAGGTCGACATCCTGATCATCAACGCCGGCGGTCCGCCGCCGGGGACCTTTCTCGAGCTCAATCCGGAGGCCTGGCGCAAGGCCATCGATCTGACGTTGATGAGCGCCGTCCAGTTGCTGTACGAGGTGCTGCCCCATATGGTGAACCGCGGGGAGGGGTCGATCGTCACGTCCCAGTCCTTCACAGTGAAACAGCCGCTTGACAACCTAACCCTGTCCAACTCCCTGCGGCTTGGGGTGATCGGGTTGATGAAATCGCTGGCCAACGAAGTCGGACCCAAGGGTATCCGAGTGAACTCGATCAATCCAGCCTGGACGATGACGGAGCGGATCGATCAGTTGATGGCGGATCGGGCCGACCGCAGTGGGACAAAGAAGGAGGATGAAATCGCCAAGCTGGCAGATACGATCCCGCTGCGGCGAGTCGGTACCGTGGAAGAGTTTGGCCGGGCCATCGCCTGGCTGGCGTCGCCGGCGGCATCATTCATCCACGGCCACGCCCTGATGTTTGATGGCGGCGTGGTCCAGGCTCCGCTGTAGATATGGCGATGCGGATTGTAGTCTTTGGCACCGGGGGCGTAGGAGGCTACTTCGGCGGTCGCCTGGCCCAGGCTGGCCATGACGTCACGTTCATCGCCCGTGGTGAACATCTCAAGGCGATGCGTGAGCATGGACTGCGGGTTGAGAGCGTACATGGCGACTTCACGCTCGAGCCGGTTCAGGCCACCGACGACGCGGCGTCTGTCGGGCCAGTTGACTACGTCCTCGTGGCCGTCAAGCATTACCAGCTGCGGCCGGCGCTGCCGGCAATTGCGTCCCTGGTTGGTGATACGACGACCGTCGCCCCCTTGCTCAACGGTGTTGAAGCGCCGGCTATCCTGGGGGAGGTTATCGATCCGGCGCGCATCATCGGCGGTCTGTGTGCCGTCTTCTCGGCGGTCAAGGCGCCAGGTGTCATCGCGCAGACAAGTGAGGTGCAGCGGGTGGTCCTCGGAGAGCTCAACGGTGAGCCGTCCGCACGGGTGAAGGCGATCGTTGGTGGGCTCCAGGCCGCTGGTACTGATGCGGTTCTCTCCGAAGAAATTGAGGCCGACATGTGGGACAAGCTGATCCTGATTTCGTCGATGTCCGGCATCGGCGCACTGAGCCGCTCGGGTGTCGGGCGGATGCTCGAGGTGGCCGAGAGCCGCCAACTGTATATCGAGGCCCTGGCCGAGGCGGCCATGGTCGGCCGCGCCAGCGGCGTGAACATCGCCGAGGATGTGGTCGAGCGAAGGCTGGCATTCGCCGAGGGCCTGGAGTACGACGCCATCACGTCGATGCACCGCGATGTCGAAGCCGGCAAGCCATTCGAGCTGGAGGCCTTCAGCGGTACGATCGTGCGCCGGGCAGCTGAGGCCGGAGTAGAAGCGCCGATTCACGCGACGATCTATGCGTTGCTGTCGCCGGCGTTGCGCCGGGCGATGGGGGGAGACTAGGGACTGCGAACTCGGATGACGGAATGCGTGTCCCGAGTTCCTTATTCTGGGTTCAGATCCCCGTAGGGATGCTTGGTGATACGTTCTGCGGTCAAAGCGGTTGGACGTAGCGAGGGGTCATCGGCCTCCGCTTGGCCGGGCGCAAATTCGCTGCGTAGTTCGTATCTTTGTAAATTCATGTTATTTGTTCTTGCTGATGGCTGAAAGCTGATTGCTGACGGCCGAAATAAAAACGCCGTCGAGACCGACGGCGTCTTGCATTCCCCAGAGTGGGCGCGGGGGGACTCGAACCCACGACCTCACGGATGTGAACCGTGCGCTCTAACCAACTGAGCTACGCGCCCGTGGGTGCCCTGAGTATAGCAGAGCGCCGGGACCTGCGGGAAGTGTCCGGGCCCGCCCTGTGCAGTGCCCCTCGGCCGCTTTTTACCTTCCAGCGCCCTTACAAAGCACCCGGCGCGGGCCCGCCCTCGGCTATGCTCGTAGCAACCTGCCGAGGTGTTCGATGGGACGATCCGTTCCTCAAACCAAACAGCACGCCCAGCGAGACCAACTGCGCACCGGCGATCTGGTCAGCGTCGTCACGCTGCTGTTGGTGTTTCTTATGTGGTTGGCCGGCGCCGATTTGGCGCGGGCAGTTCGCACCCGCTGGCCGGCCAGCGCCTCCGGATCGGTGACGAGCAGCCAGGTTGAACCCAGCGCTCATTCGTTGGCAAACGGTGGGCGGAATGGTGCCCCTGTCTCGCTGCTGCCTGACTGATTCTCCCTCGGGGACTCCCCTGTGTCTTGA
Source organism: Anaerolineales bacterium (assembly GCA_036397095.1). GTDB lineage: Bacteria > Chloroflexota > Anaerolineae > Anaerolineales > E44-bin32 > DASWJQ01. The sequence continues at coordinate 43,088 of DASWJQ010000033.1, read as the reverse complement.
TCGATGGTTCACGGCCACCAATGGCACCTTTGCCGCTGCCAATCCAGCCTCCCAACCCGCTTACAAAGCCGCCACCCGCGCCTACTCCTGAGCTAGGATTAGGGAAGCCAGTAGAGCGGCATGATGATAAGCGAGCAGCGAACACTCCCGGCCCCCCAGGGGCAACTCTTTTTCAGTCTCGGACTGATCGGCACGGCCACGGTCCTGGCCGTGGCCCTCGTGTTGTCAATGGGCCGCACCTTCCAGACGGCAACGCCCGCCCTTGTTGTTGGGGAACCGGCTGGTGGCCTGCCAACGGTCGCCAGTCCGATACTCGGTGTTGTCGATCAGTATGCCGGCAATACGTTGGTCCAGAATCTGGTGCCGGTCATCAGTTGGGAAGTTGCCGGCCAACGGTTCTACAACAACGCCGAAATCCAACAGGCGGCCGTCGAGCTGCAGCCTCTGGCCGACGGTGTGCTCCTGACCTATGAGACATCTGGGCGGACAGAGCGAGTCGATGGCGCACGGCCCCAGCCGCCTTCCGAGGTTTCACTAAGCCTGCTGGTTCGGGACCAAGGCACCGAGCTCAGCCTGCAGCCAGTGGTCGAGGCCAACCCGCAGGAGCTGCTCCTTCAAATCGGGATCGGCCATTTCTTTGGAATTCACCACGGGACCGGCTGGCTGGAAGTTGATGGCAGTTCCGGGCGGCGGACAGTGCATGCAGACGCCTACGCCCCGGCAGGTGACTTGATGAGCCACGGTCACTGGGAGACCATGCCGAACGTACGCAGTGTCAGCCTGCACTCGGTCTAACCGGGCCAGCCGGTGCTCACCCTGGCCCTAGTGGGCTGCGAAGGGCAACTCGATTTCGAACTGCGAAATGTGCCCTGGCTTCCCCAGTTGGCGGCCGACCGCGGCCTCAACCCATTGGTTGAGGCCACAATTCTGTACGCGGACGCCAGTTGCTTCCCGGTTCAGCTCACGGTCAGCGATAGCTAAAGGACATTCGGGATCGGCTGACGGCTCCCCTCGCCGGGCCGGCTTCGCCTTGCCTGCCCTAAACGGCCCGATGCTATAATCGCGCCGGACAGCGGGGGAACGCGTGATTGAACACCAGATCCCTGGTCGGGGGTCGATCCAACTCCAGCATCTGGTTTGTGACATCAACGGCACCCTGGCGCTGGAAGGCCAGCTGCTGCCCGGGCTGGCAGCCGCTGTGCCCCGGCTAAAGGATCGCCCGACGATCCACCTGCTGACGGCCGATAGCTACGGCAGCGCCGAGGAGATCGGCCGATGTCTTGGCCTGCCGGTCCAGCGCATCAGCGACGCGGCAACCCCCGATGCCAAGGTTGCCTACGTAGATTCGCTCGGCGCCGAAGGCGTTGTCGCCATCAGCCAAAGTGCCAATGACGCCGGCCTGCTCGCTATGGCCCCCATCGGCATCGCCGTGCTCTCGCAGGAGGGCCTTTCCAGGGCTGCGCTGCAAGCGGCGGATCTGCTTGTACCCGACATCATGAGTGCGCTCGAATTGCTCGAGCGCCCATTGCGAATGGTGGCTAGCTTGCGCCGATGAGCGACTCGACACCAAACCCCGACCCGGATTTCGAAGGCCTGTCGCCGGCCCGGCAACGCCGCATGCGGCGCATGTTGACGCAGTTGCGGGCCGACGAACGTGAAGACTTCCTCGAGGAATTGGGTCACGAGGTCTCAGCCTCGTTCGACTTCTTCCTGCGGGCCGCGCTGGCCGGGCTGCTGCTTGGCTTGGGCCTGCGCTTTGACCAGTTCGCCTTTCTGGTGGCGGCAGCGGTGCTCGGTCCAAGAATGGGCCCGGTGGTTGGCCTGTCGCTGGCGGCAGTCTCCGGCTCGATTCGCTTCCTGCTGCGCCTGCTCGGTGCCGTGCTGGTGGCCATGGCCTTGGTTCTGGTTTTCGGCGGGTTGGTGGGGGGGCTGGCCGTCGGCGCCGGGAAGGGATCGCTGTTGGCCTGGGGCGCCACCGATCTTAACCTGGTCGATCTTGGCCTGGTCCTGGTTGGCGCCGTTTTGATGGCCCGTTCGCTCGGACGTGGCGAAGGTGTGCCGGCGGGAGCCGGCGTTGCCCTGGCCTACGAGATCTTGCTGCCAATCGGGGCGGCCGGCGTCGGCCTGTTGCTCGGGGAGCCGGATCTGTGGACGGGGGCGCTGCTGATTGGCGGCTTGCACCTCATTTGGGCAGTCGTGGCCGGCTTGCTGACCCTGGCGATCCTGGGCTTCCGGCCACTGGTGGGCAGCGGTCACTCCCTGGCCGGGGCCATCGGCATGATCGGGGTGGCGGCCGCCCTCAGTCTGGTGGGCCTGGGCGCCTCCGTGGTTGCTTCGGTGCCCACCGCGACGCCCACGCCCAGCGCCACCCCGACGGCCAGCGCTACCCCGACGGCGACGGCCACCGCCAGCGACACGCCGACCGCCACCGGCACGCCGACAAGCACGGCCACCCCGTCGCGCACCCCGACGGCGACGGCGACACCACCACGCGGCGTTGTCATTGGCACCGGTGGCGTGGGTGTGTTCTTCCGCCAGACCCCCAATGGCCAGACCATCGGCGGCTTGCTCGATGGAGCCCAACTGGAAATCATCGGTGGGCCGGTCGAGGACCAGGGCCAGCTTTGGTGGCAGATTCGGACGGCCGATGGTCAGGAGGGCTGGCTGCTGGCCCAATACCTGGGCACGGCGACGCCCCTGCCGGCTGGCGTGACCCTGACGGCCACGGCCAGCGGCGTTAGCCCAACACCATAGCCGGCTACGACTCGCTCGGCTAGCAAAGCACAAAGCGCCGCCTTTGGGCGGCGCTTTGCTTGTGTCTGGATGGAAAGGGTTAGCCTAGCCTTTGACCGATCCGGCCGTCAGGCCACGGACGAAGTAGCGCTGCAGCAGGAAGAACACGATCAGGGGAATGACCATGGCGATGAAAGCGCCGGCGGTCAACACGTGCCATTGTTCGCCGCGTTCGCCAACCAGCGCCGCCAGCCGGGCCGTGATCACCGAGACCTCCCTTGATGTGCCCAGGAAGACCAGCGCCACCAGCAGGTCGTTCCAGACCCACAGGAATTGGAAGATGGCGAAGGAGGCGATGACCGGCACCGACAGCGGCAGCACCAGTTGGGTGAAAGTGGTGAAGGGGGAAGCCCCATCGACCTTGGCTGATTCGATGATCTCGGCCGGCAGCGAAGAGATGTAGCCGAACAACAGGAACACCGCCAGCGGCAGCCCGAAGCCGGTGTGGGCCAACCACACCCCCAGGAAGGTGCCGTTCATGTCCCAGCCGATATACAGCCGGAGCAGCGGGATGAGGGTCACCTGCAGCGGTACAACCATCAGGCCGACGATGAGAACGAAGAGCACCGCCCGGCCAGGGAACTCCATCCAAGCGAAGGCGTAGGCGGCAAAGGCGGCGATCGTGATCGGGATGACCACCGACGGGATGGTCACCAGCAGGCTGTTGATGAAGGCCTCGCCTATGCCGTCAGTCGTCAGGACGCGGGCGTAATTGGCCATCGTCCACTGAGCGGCTTCGAAGGGGTGCTCCAGCATCGTCCACCAGCCTGAGGCCTTGATGGAGTCCTCCGGCCGCAGCGAACTAATCAAGATCCCCATCGTTGGCAGTGTCCAGATGAAGGCAATGCCAAGAACCACCAGCCTCACCGGTGCGGCGCTGAAGAAATTGCGCAGCCAGGCCATCGCTCGGTTGCCGTCGGTGCGTGTTTCAAGCGTCATGGCTACCTCCTTTGCTGGCGAAAGCCGCGCACGTTGTAGATCATGACCGGTATGACGGCCAGCAGCAGGATCACGGCCAGCGCACCGCTGCGGCCGTAATGGCGGAAGCGGAAGAGCTCACGGTACATTGCGTTGGCCAGCACCTCCGTCTCGTGCTGACCATTGGTCATGACATAGACAATGTCAAACACCTTGAGCACCATGATGATGACCGTGGTTGTGATCGTGAGCAGGGTGCCCTGAATGTAGGGGATGATCACGCCGAAGAAGATCTGAATCTCAGTGGCCCCGTCAATTCGGGCCGCCTCAAGCAATTCGGACGGTACCCCTTTGACCGCCGCCGAGATCACGACCATGGCGAAACCGGTCAGCATCCAGATCATGATGGCGATCAGGAAGAAGTTGTTCCAGGGTTTAATAATCAGCCAGCCTTGCGGATCGCCGCCAAAGGCCGTGTAGATGGCATTAAACAAACCGATCTGCGGCCGGCCAGCCGGTTGGAAGCTGTAAACGAACTTCCAGATGATGCTGGCCCCGACCGACGAGATCGCCATCGGCAGGAATATGAAGGACTTGGCGATCGGCTCCCAGAAGCCGATCCGATCGACCATGACGGCGATCACCAGGCCCATCGAGACCACGAAGCCGGTCACGAAAACCAGCCATAGCACATTATTGCGGAATGCGATCAGGTTTGCCGGACTGGTGAAGAGATACAGGTAGTTGTCTACCCCGACGAATTCGGTGCCATTGGCGTTGCCAAAGCTCAACCACAAGGTGTTGAGCATGGGGTAGATCAAGTATAGGGCGATGACCACCAGGGCTGGACCGACAAAGACAAACGGTCGCACGCTCTCTCGCACGCGTTCGGGCAGCAGCGAAACCACGTTGTCGGTCAAGATGAAGAGCACCCAGACGGCGCCGACACCTACGATGAGCGCCACTGCACCAATCAACAGCTTGTTAGCCTCAGTGTCGCGCATGTAGGCGAAGCTCCAGCGCAACGCCAGGAACGTTAGGACAGGCACGATCAGTGACACGAGAATGCGCAGCGGTCCCGCGGTCAAACGGGTCCACCAGCTCGTCTCACTCGTCTGTCCGCTGACGACGGTTTCTTGCATCGTCGGCCTCCCGGTGGCTAAGTGCGGGAGGGGAGCAGGGCATAGCCCTGCTCCCCTGCCCGATTGCGACTCTTGGTGCCTTGCTGCCTACTCAGATGGCCAGGCAGCGTCGATAGCGGGCAGCACCGTGTCGAGGCTGGCGCCGCCGACCCAGTCAACTGCACCGCTCCAGAACGTGCCCTGCCCGACTGTCGGCGGCATCAGGTCCGAGCCGTCGAAGCGGTAGGTCGTAGCATTTGCCAGGATCGAGGCGTAGCCAAGCTGGGTCGTCGAGGGGTACCAGTCGTCCGGCACGCCGTTGACGGCAGCGATGGTGTTACCGGCCTTGACCTCGGACTCGACCGACTCAGGGGTCAAGAAGAAGCGCATGACCTCACGGCCGGCCCCCGTGTCATTGGCCAGGCTGACCAGGTTGCCCGAGGTCAGCACAGGGCTACCGTATGCCGGATCGATCCCCGGCAGGTAGAAGTAGTCGACGTCCACGCCGATTTCAGACCCTTCCGGGAAGAAGTTGGGGATGAAACTGGCCTGGCGGTGCATGTAGCAGCCCGGCGGATCGTCGAACAACGGCAGCGGTGAATCGCCAAAGTTGGTCGACAGGATCCCGGTTGTGCCGCCCAGCACCCAGCCGTCGCTGAACCAGATGTCGTCTATGGTCTCGAAGGCGTTGCGCACCTCGGGGCTGTCGAACGCCAGCTCACCGTCGGTCCAGGCATCGTAATTCTCGGGCGACGTGGTGCGTAGCATCACGTCCTCGACCCAGTCGGTCGCCGGCCAGCCCGAAGCGCCGCCGCTCTCGATGCCAACGCACCACGGAGCCACGCCCATGCCGCCGATTTCTTCGGACAGCGCAAGCAGCTCATCCCAGGTGGTCGGGATCTCGAAGCCCATCGCGTCCCAGTTGTCCTTCGGATACCAGACCAGGCTCTTGACATCGACGCCGTGCATTAGGCCGACCAGATTGCCTTCGACAGTGCCGAGGCCAATCCAGTCGGGGCTAATGGCGGCCGTGACCTCGTCCGACGTGATGAACTCATTGAGGTCCACCAGATAGCCATCCGCCGCCATGCTTCGCATCAAGCCTGGCTGGGGGAAGTTGAGGATGTCGTACGGGTCGCCGGCTTCCGAGCGAACAACGGCCAGCGTCTCGAAGTCGGGTGAGCCTTCCACCACGACATTGATGCCGGTCCGCTCCATAAACCCCTCGAAGGTGGCCTGGAAGACGGCAGCCTGCTCTTCGCCAGCTGCGGAAAAGATGGTCACCGTCTGACCCGCGTAGGGCTGTTCTTCCATCGGCTCTTCAGCGGCCGGTTCCTCTTCCATCGGTTCTTCGGCCGCTGGTTCCTCGGCCGCCGGCTCTTCGGTCGCGGGCTGCGTGCCGCCACAGGCGGCCAGCAGCAGCGAAAGCACGAGGATCAGGCCTAGTAGGCCGTATAGCTTCTTCATCTTCTTCTCACTCCTCATGAACGTACGTGTGGGTTCTCGTCATTGAACGGTTCAATCTTGCGATTAGCCACCTCCTGGGTGTCGGCGGACGGCCCTGGCCGGTCGCTGTAAGGCGGGCCGGCGAGCTGGGGCGTCCTATGTCGGGCTTGCAATCGAGGGATGATTGCGGTTTGCGCCGGCCGGCAAAGTCGCCGATTGCCAGACGTGGTATGGATGGAGGCTGGCCAGTCCTTTAAGCGAATCGGCCACCGCCGGCGGTTTGTCCAAACTGGACGTACCATCCGGCAGGGGACCGAGAACGGGCACCGGGTCGATTTGGCGGGTACCAGGCCACCACCAGCGACCCTGCGGGCCGGGGTGGTTGACCGCCAGCGTCAGCGGCTGCAAAGCCGGTGAGAACCGCCGGCCGCATGCCGTCGCTGGGGCTCGCATACTCGTCGATTGCCTCCTAATGGGTTGGCCTCTGGCAGGCACACTCCATTGTAGCGACCGGCTCCAAGGGAAGTCAAGCCGAGTTAGCGCCCGCCATTGCCTTCCTTTGGAACCGTCTCTGACCACCATTGGCAAGGTACAGTGTGCGTGTCGGGAAGGCAAACTCGGTCCCTGCGGCGGCCAACCATCTCATCAGTTCCAGAATACCGCCCACGCCCAGGCTGGCTAGCAGTGCCGTCACTTCGATGCCCGGCAGGTTGTCGAGCGCCAGCAGCAGGACCAGCACCTACAGCACAACGCTGGCGGCCGCCCCAAGGGCCGAAACGGTCGTGACGCCGGCGGCGTCCTCCTCCGATTCTTCCTGCTCAATCCGGGTGGAAATGAAGTAGTGGATCAGACCGGCGCCCCAGAAGCCGGCCTGAATCCACAGACCGACGACTACAATCGTGCGCAGGTTGGCGTCCCAGGCATCGGGCTGTTCAAGGGAAAGTCTTCCAAGGTACAGGCCAACCAGCAGCAGGAACAACAGCATGGTGCGGCCGACAAGATCGTTGGCCAGATCGTCGAGACGGGTGCCAGTGCGTTCGGCGCGGGCCATTAGCTTATGCCGGACCAGGTCCTGCAGCCCGCGCAACACCATCAAAGTGGCCAGGGCAATCCTGGCGGCGATCAGCCAGTCTTGCAGTAGGTTGCCGAGGAACAGGGTTTGGAAGACTTCCATCACGGGCCTTTCACGGGGGCTTGGGAGAGCGAGGTGTGTAGGTTGATTATAGCGGGTACCTTGAGGCCGATCGAGCAGGGAGCACTGGGTTAGCCGATGGCAGGTAAGCGCGGGCGCTTGCTGTTCCTTCTCTTGCTGGGCGCGGCGGCCGGCTTCGGCCTGGTGGGGTTGCTGGCCCAGGTCTGGCGCCCGTACGAGCCGAGGCTGCGCCTGATTCTGCAGACGGCTGGCCAGCCCGAGGTGGGGGGCCATGGCCCGTTGCGGCTGGTCGCCAGCCAACCAATCTCCCCCGGATCCGAACCAGACGCGGTCATCGATGACCTTGTGCAGACGCAGGTCCATTTTGAAGGAAACATCCTGGTAATTGACTGGTCGGATGCGTTGGCCCCTGGGGGGCATGAGCTCCAGCTGTTGGGGAGCGTGCGCGGGGTCGACGGCGCGCAACTAGACCTACCATTCACGTTGGGCTTTGTGGTGCGGCCGGCCGAGCTCCTCTTCCTTCGGCCACAAGCAGGCGGGCGTTGGCTGCTTCGTACGGACGGCGACAGCGAGCGCGTAATGTTTGATCGCAGGAGCGTGCATTCGTATGCACCCGACCCGTCCGGCGAACACGTGGCCGTGGCGGCCGTCAATGACGGCGGCGGGATGGACCTGTGGTTGGTTGATCGTGAGGGCCAGGGCGAACTTCTGCTCAACTGTGCCGGCGATAGCTGCCAACAACCTGCATGGACGCCGGACGGACAACGGGTGATCTTTGTGCGCCTGCCGGCGGGGTCCGCCGACGAACCAGCACAGGGCAGGCTGTGGACCATTCGGCCAGACGGCAGCGAGCCGGCTCCCCTGTATCAGGAGGAAAGCCGCGCTGGCGCAGATCCCGTATGGTCGCCCGACGGGCGTTGGCTCGCTTATGTTGACCCCGGCCAGCAATCGGTCCATGTTCTGGACAGCGACACGCTGGCTGAGCAGGTGATCCCCGGAGCGTCAGGCACATCCGGTGCCTGGTCGGCGACGAGCGATGAACTGGCGCTGCCGATGATCGATCTTGCGAACGAATCCCCGCAAATGCACATGCAGGCGATCAATGTTTTGGCGCAATCAAGTAGCCTGATCCTGGCCGCTGACGACGGCTGGTCGGCGATCGGAGAGCCTGCCTGGGCGCCGTCGCAGGACCGGTTGGCGACAACGGCGGCCCGCACCGGCCTCGGTCACGGCGTGTGGACCTTCCGGCCGGATGGTTCCCAAATTGAGGCGGTCACCACCGATTTCGGCTACGCCTACGGCGGGTTGGCCTGGGATCCCTGGGGGCAGACCTTGCTCTTCCAACGCTTCCCCCTTGGCACCGCCGATCCGGAACCCGAATTGGTTGTCTGGGACCCCGGCGCCGGCTTCGTGCGCCAGATTGCCTCCGCCAGCTTGGGCCGCTGGCTCCCCTGAACAGCATTCCGCCTTGCCATACTAATGAAAAAATGTTTCAATAAGGTTGATGATGGAACAGGCTATCGACCGTCTGCGTTCTGCCGGGCATAGGGTCACCTGGCCACGGCGGGCGGTCATCCGAGTGCTCCAGGATGCCGATGACTTGCTGGAACCCGAGGTGGTCCACCAGCGGGCGGCCTCGATGCACCCCGCCCTGGGGCTGGTGACTGTGTACCGCACGCTTAATCTCTTGGTCGGTCTGGGGCTCGCCCGGCGGGTGCATGGCCAGGACGGGTGTCACGCCTATGCCTGGTCATCGTTCGAACACGGACACCACGTCATCTGCCGCACCTGCCAGGCGGCCGTCGAGTTCCCAGGTGAGGAAGATTTGGCCAGCCTGGTGCAGCGCGTGAGCCGCCAGACCGGTTTTGCCATCGATGGTCACATGCTCGAATTATTGGGCCTATGCCCCGGTTGCCAGGTGAAGGTTCCGTGAAGGTCGCCGCTTGGCTCAGTCTGGTGTGGCTGGTGTTGGCGGCCTGCGCAAGTGGACAGCCGGCCGGTCTTGCGTCTGTCGATAACCTGGTGCCGGCCGAGGCCCAGGGGAACTTGCGCATCGTGACCAGCACAACCTTGGTGGCCGACGTCGTCCGTCAGGTGGGTGGGCCGGACATCGTGGTGATGTCCCTTCTGCCGCCTTTGGCCGACGTACACAATGTCCAGCTGACCCCGCCGCAATTGGTTGCCGTGCAGGAGGCCGACCTGGTAATGGTCAACGGACTCGAACTCGAAGATACGTTTCTGCCGGACCTTTTGGCCGCAGCCCGTGGTCCGGTCGTTTCGATCTCGGAAGGGATTGCGCCGCGAAGCCTGGCGGAGGCTGACCAGGGATCCGGGCAGGAGCCCAGCAACGAGGCGCTTCACGCACAGGCCGAGGATGAACCGGACGGCGGCCGCGCTCACGCTGTTGACCCCCATGTCTGGATGGATCCACAGCTGGTCAAGCGCTGGGCCGCCACCGCTGGTCAGGCACTGGCTGCCCTCGACCCGGCCCATGCGGCCGCGTATCAACAACGGACTAGCTCATTTGAGCAAGAGCTGTCCGATCTCGATGCATGGATCATGGACCTCGTTGCCGCCATTCCGCCTGCCAACCGGTTGTTGGTGACCGATCACGAAGCGCTTGGCTACTTTGCCGACCGCTACGGATTCGAGATTGTCGGGGGCGTTGTGCCAGCCTTTAGCAGTCTGGCCGAACCGTCGGCCGGCCAACTGGCCGACCTGCAGACTCGGATTTCCGAAAGGGGGGTCAGGGCCATCTTCATTGCCATTGGTGCCAACCGGTCGCTGGCGGAGAGAGTGTCGCAGGATCTCGGGGTTCCGCTGGTGTCGTTGTACATGGGCACGCTAAGCGAGGCGGGCGGACCGGCCCCGACCTACCTGGCGATGATGGAGCACGATGTGCGAGCCATTGTCGAGGCGCTGCAGTGAAGGGCCGATCGAGCACGGCCGCACCCGAGCCGCATGACCGCCAACACCGACGTCATGTGCCCCCCATCGAAGCCATCGATCTGTCGGCGGGCTACAACGGAGAACTTGCGATCGAGGGCCTCAGTTTCTGCCTCGAACCAGGCAATCGGGTTGCGGTTGTCGGCCCCAACGGGGCCGGCAAGACAACCCTATTCAAATTAATCGCCGGCATCTTGCGCCCCACGTCGGGCCAATTGGTTGTGCATGGTCACCAACCCGGCCAGCATTTGTGCGTAGCTTATGTGCCGCAGCGGTCGGAGGTCGATTGGCGCTTCCCGGCCACCGTCGAAGAAGTGGTGATGATGGGGCGCATTCGCCAGATTGGCCTGCTGCGCTGGCCGCTTGCCGCTGATTGGCGGGCCGTGCGCCAGGCGCTTGAGCAGGTCGGGATGCTTGCGGTTCGCCAGCGGCAAATTGGCGAGCTATCGGGCGGACAACAACAGCGGGTCTTTCTGGCCCAGGCGGTTGCCCAGCAGCCTGAAATTGTGCTGCTCGATGAGCCGCTCAGCGGGCTGGACGTGCCCAGCCAGGCGGCCATCCTCGATATCCTCGATGACCTGGAAGTGGCCGGTGTCACCGTCCTGGTCGCAACCCATGATCTCAACCTGGCAGCCGAACGATTCGAGCAAGTGCTGCTCCTGAACCGCCAGCTGGTCGCCGAGGGCGAGCCGGTCAAGGTGCTGACCGAGGCCAACTTGCTCAAGGCCTACGCCGGCAGTGTCCACCTGGTAGGAGAGCACGGACGGCCGCTGATCGCCGATGCCCACCAGGAGCCCGGGGAGTAACCGGCGATGGAATCCGTGCTGACCTGGCTGCTTGAGCCACTGGGGTTTGCCTTCATGCTGCGCGGGCTGGCGGCGGTGGTCATCGTCGGCCTGGTGGTGCCGGTGCTGGGCAGTTACGTTGTGTTGCGGGGGATGGCCTTCTTCGGCGATGCCTTGGCCCACATCATTCTGCCGGGCGTCGTCATCGCATTTCTGTTTGGGCTACCGTTGGCCGTCGGCGCGCTGGTGGTCGGGGTGCTGGCGGCGGTGGCGATCGGCGCAATTAGCCAGCGAACGCACCTGCGGGAGGATACGGCCATCGGGGTGGTCTTCGCCGGCGCCTTTGCTCTGGGCGTCGCGCTGATCTCGCTCCAGCAATCCTATGCCGTCGATCTGGCCCACATCCTGTTTGGCAACCTGTTGGGGGTGTCAGCGGCCGATCTATGGCTGATGGCCGGGCTGGGGGCGGTCGTAGTGCTGACCGTGATCGCACTGTATAAGGAGTTTCTCGTTCTGTCGTTCGATCCAATCCTGGCGCAGACGCTGCAGCTGCCGGTCGGCTTGTTGCACAACTTGATGCTGGTGCTGCTGGCGGTCGTCATCGTCATCTCGTTGCAGGCGGTCGGCGTTGCGTTGGTCCTGGCGCAGCTGATCACGCCGGCGGCAAGTGCCTATCTTCTGACACGTCGCTTGCCGTGGATGATGATCACGTCTGCAGGGATTGGCGTGGTCTGTGGGCTGATTGGCTTGTATGTCTCGTACTACGTCAACGTCGCCTCAGGTCCGGCCATTGTGTTGGTGGAGACGCTCGTTTTTGCCATTGCCTTCGCCATCAGCCGGCGCTGGCCCCGCCGCCAAGCGCCGGCGCCGCGGCCCGGTCGGGAGGGCTCGGCGGCTTAGACTTCGACCCGTTCCACCGTATAGTGGCCGGCGGCCTGCGGTTCCGGGTCGCCGGTTGTCATATAGACCTGGTAACTTTCATTGGACGGCCGCACGTGCGCTGCCAGCATCTCCCCCGATGGACGTTTCTCAAAGCGGACCAGGTGGCCTCCATTTTCGGTCGGCTCAGTTGCCAGCCAGCGCAGTGCGCAGATGCCTGTCAGCTTCAGCTCTTGACGCAGGTAAAAGTCTGCCGCTTGGGCCGGCTCGCCATGGATGGTGAAGCCGCGCATGTGCGGCAGGTACAGCTCGCCGGCTTCGGTCGCATTCAGCAGATCGGGCACCGCATGCGGCCGCAAGCGTCCGTAATGCACGCCATAGGGCAGCAGGATGCCGGTAGCGGCGAAGCGGTGGCCGCCGAGATGCGTGGTTTGCCAGGCACGCTCCGGGATTTGCGCCGCCAGCGCCTGGTAGACGCCTTGTCCATAAAGCGCACAGCACAGGTCGCGTTTGCCATTGACGCAGATCAGAAAGATCGGGTGGTCAAGCGCTGTGCCGATCGACGGCTGTTCGAACTGACTGGGAAGGTCGAGCGCAAGCAGTTGGTCATAGCTGCTCAGAGTCAAGGTGCGCAGCCAGGGTTCTTCGCTGTCCGAGCGCGCCAGGTAGACAGGGATCTCGCCCGGCGGGAAGAGGTCCGTCTGACGGATGAATTGGACACGCCCGTTTGGCACCATTTGCTCGAAACCGGTCAACTTGTCCTTGATCTCGGTCGACAGGTCGCTTTCGGCAAGGGCCTTGGCGCCCCACGGGCCGGGATGCCCCAACAGCAACCAGGCGTCAACTCGGGTTGCATGAGCCCAGACCGGCTCACTGGCTTCGAGCGAGCTATGACAACTGTAGTTGGCGTCGGCGGGGCTGGCAGGGGCGTCAGACATGGGACCTCCAGGCCTGGTGGCACGCGGTTTGCAGCGATGATACCGCGGGCCAGCCAAGAGCCGGCGCGGGCTTACCTGATAGAATGGCGGCGGTCACCCTCGGGCGCGGATGGTGGCCCGCCCGATGCGCGCAATGAGCGGATGGGAACGGACATGGATGCCTCCACCCCTGTGATCGAACGGCCCCTCGAACCTCGTCAGGCAGCCATCATTGTCGGGGCGTCTACCGGACTGGGCGCCGGCCTGGCGCGCAAACTGGCCGATGTCGGCTACGACCTGGCGCTGTTCTCCCGTGATCTTCCACGGCTGCAGGCCCTGGCTGATGAGCTGCGGGCCGGTTCGGACCGCAAGATCTTTGTCTACGGCCACGATGTTCACGATGTCGAACAAGTCCCAACCCTGCTCCAGGAAGCGCTGCGCCAGTTGGGCCGGCTTGACTTGTTCATCTACAACGCCGGCATCATGTATCAACAAGACCCCGATCGCTTTCAGGCAGAAGAAGACCTGGAGACGCTGCAGGTCAATCTGTTGGGGGCAGTGGCCTGGATCGATCCCGTCGCCGAGCGGTTTGCCCGGGCCGGGCATGGCCATCTGGTTGGCGTCGGCAGCATTTCAGGAGAACGCGGTCGTCGCGCCATCCCAGCCTATTCGGCTTCTAAGGCGGGCTTGCACACTTACCTGGAAGCGATGCGCAACCGCCTCTCGCGCCGCGGGGTCACCGTCACTACGCTGAAGCCGGGCCAGATTCAGACTGCCATGCTGAAGAAAGCTGAAGCGGTCCGTGGGCCGATCTCGGTCGAGCGCTTCTCCGATCTGGCCTGGCTGGCAATTCGCCAGAAGCGCCAGGTGGCATTCATTCCGCCGCGTTGGGGTCTGATCGCCCTCGTCATCCGGAACATCCCCTCCTTCATCTTCCGGCGGCTTAATCTGTGACCGCCCCGATGCCCATCAGCCGGCTCGAGCGGCTGCAGGCCTGGGGCGGGGCCTCAAGCGCCGTGGGCTACGTCTACCGCCCTTCGACCATGGACGGTCTGCGCGTTGTGATGGCCCAAGCTCGCCAGCATGGTGTCAGTCTGGGCCTGCGTGGCGCTGGCTACAGCTATGGGGATGCACCGCTCAATGCCGAGCGCATGCTGCTCGACCTATCCCGCATGACCCGCATCCTCGAATGGCACCCTGGCGAAGGGGTGATCACTGTCGAGCCGGGGGTCACGATCGAGCAATTGTGGCGCTATGTCCTGGGAGACGGATGGTGGCCGCCGGTCGTGCCGGGCACGATGTTCCCAACCATCGGGGGTTGCCTGGGGATGAACGTGCACGGCAAGAACAATTGGAGCCGCGGCACGATTGGCGACAACACCCTGGCATTTGAAGCGCTGTTGCCTACCGGCGAGTTGATCAATTGCAGTCCAACCCAGAACCGGGAGCTCTTCTACGCAATGATCGGCGGGCTGGGATTGCTCGGCTGTTTCACCCGGATCACACTGCAAATGCAGCCTTTGCATTCTGGGGACCTCACCGTCCGGTCTCTGACCGAGCCCAATATTCACGCGTTGGTGGAACGCATGGAGGCGCTCAAAGACGGGAGCGAATACGTTGTCGGCTGGGTGGATGGCACCACTCGCGGCGCGGGCTTGGGCCGGGGACAGATCCACACGGCCGAATACCTCGAGCCCGGCGCCGACATGCAGCCCAACCGGACGCTGCATTGGTCTCATCAAGATCTGCCCGACACGTTCTTTGGAATCGTCCCCAAGTCTGTATTGTGGCGCTTCATGCGACCGTTCATGAACAACCTGGGGGTCCCCTTCATCAACCGCGGCCGCTACTGGAGTGCGCGCTGGCAAGGTGACCACACCTTCCGCCAATCGCTGGCGGCTTTCAATTTCCTGCTCGACTACGTGCCGCACTGGAAGCGCGCCTACCAGCCCGAAGGCCTGGTTCAGTTCCAATGCCTGCTGCCGGCGGCCGAATCCGCCGACGGGATCCACGAACTGATCGACATGAGCCAGCGGGCCGGACTGCCGACCTACCTGGGGGTGCTTAAACGCCATCGGCCGGATCGGTTCGTGCTCAGCCACTCGCTCGACGGGTTCTCGATGGCGATGGACTTCCGGGTGCGACGCGGCAACCGGGCGCGCCTGGCAGAGCTGTTCGAGCGCATGGAGCATGTGGTCCTGGCGCGCGGCGGCCGTTTCTACTTCGCCAAGGACAGCGCCGTTCGCCGCCGCACCGCCCGAGCCTTCCTGGGCGATGAGGCCCTAACCGAGTTCGGCCGCATTAAGCAGCGCTGCGACCCGGATGGACTGTTGGAGACCAACCTGGCGCGGCGGGTTTTCCCAGAGTGGTGCGCCTCGGTGGGCGCGCCAGCCGAGCCGGAACCGGCACCGGAGGCCGTCCCTGCGCCCGCTGGGAGCGCCGGCGCCGGTTGAGCGCTTGACTTGCCATTGGCGTTGAAGCAGCCGGCAACCTGGCTGGCAGTCGCAGTAAGCCTGCTGCCGCTGGGTCTGGCCGCCTGTTCGACCCCGAATTCGGCAGCGCAAGTCACGGCCGGCAGGCGGCCCGCAGTCCGCGTAACCTGGCAACTGCATCAGGAGCAACAAGGGCTGGCCGTCGCCGCCTTCGACCCGGTCGAATTGCGCATCAGTCAAGAGGGGCAAGCGGCCTGGTCACCGCTCGATCTGCATCCGGTTGCGGAGATGCGCACTTGCGTTGCCTGGGACGCTCCGTGCACACCAAACGGGGCGTGGCTTCCCTACCAATTGACGATCGAGGTAGCGCTCGATGAGTACCCGGCGGCCAACGGCCAGTTGTGGTTAGGCGCCGCCTTTCGCCAGCGCGATGGTCTGCCTCTCGAGGCCTTTGTCGATCCACTCGCGCCGCAGCGGGTAATTCAGGTGCCGCTGACGGTAGATAGGTAGGTGGTTGGCACCGGGCACCAGGAACTGTGCTGGTGGGGGCCGGAGGCCGTCGGGGGGGGCGCAGCCTCCTACGCAACTGATCGCCCGGGCGTATGGCCATGCGCCCCTACGCCATGGTTTGAGATCGGCCATCGTCCCTGGTCTCAATCCCCAATCACTGTCTTGGGGCGATCACAAGGATCGCCCCTACGTGTGCGGACATCGCTTGAATCCCTGATTTCACCGTCTCCCCATCACCTGTCACTTATCCCCTATCACTCTTCACCTGAATTCCCAATCCCCAATCCCTCTTCCCTATCACCCCACCCCTGCCGATGCTAAACTGATGGGGACATGAGTACCTGGGTTTGGGTTCCGGCGGAAACCCGCCGGTGAGCATACCGTCCCCCCTACAACAAGCGGTCGAGCATCTGCGGGCAGGCAGAGTCGATTCGGCCCGCCAATTGCTCGCCTCCTACCTACGATCCAATCCGCGGTCGGATGCCGGTTGGTACCTGCTCAGTTTCACGTTGGACAACCCGGCCCAGCAGAGGGAAGCTTTACAGCGGGCCCTGCGCATTAACCCGACCAACGATCGCGCCCGGGCCCGGCTGACGAAAATGGCCGGTGACGACCGGCCGGCACCAGCCCCGCCCCCGGCCGAGCAGCCGGCACTCGAGCGCCGGGCGCCGATGGCGCCACTGCCACGGCGCCGGCCGGCGGGACCAACCCTGGGTTTCTGGGGAGGATTGACCCCTCGCAACCGCCGATGGGTCGTGCTGGGGACGATTGCCTTCCTTCTGGCCGGCCTGGCCGGCGGCATCTACTTCTTCACGACTCTGACCCGAGACCTGGGCAGCCAGCGAGTGGCGGCGGTGACCGCCCAGGCCGCCACAGCGGCCTGGCGGGCGACCACTGGCGCCTCCGTCGGCCTGCCGCCAACCTGGACACCCGAACCGTCGCAAACGCTGCCGCCCACCGCCACTATTACGGCGATCCCGAGTGAGACGCCGACGTCAACGCCGGTTCCGCCCAGCGCCGAAACCGCCGCTGAAATGGAAACGATCAAGCAGGAGGTGGCCGACCTGCGCGGGCTGGCACGGCAGGACACGGCCTCAAGCTATTTGATTACCGGCGCGCGTGTCCGCCCCATCCTCGAGGCCAGCTTCCGCGCCGGAGGGGGCAGCCTGGAAGAAGTAGCCGATCAGTCACGGGTGCTGGTGGCACTCGGCTTGATCAAGCCTACTTACGATCTGTACACCAACATTCTCAATGGCCTGACCGATAGCCTGGGTGGGTTCTACCTTCCCTGGTCGCACGAAATCTTTGTCATTGGCAGCCGCTTCACCGGGGTTGAGCGCTGGGTCTACTCGCACGAATACGGCCACGCGCTGGTCGACTCGCACTACGAAATTGGGTCGGCCGGCGTGTACCCCCTGTGCCTGCGGACGACCGACCAATGCAACGCCATCCAGGCACTGGTTGAGGGCGACGCCACCCTGGTGATGACCCAATGGTGGCAGCAGTATGCCGGTCCGCAGGACTACGAGGACATCTTCGCCTATACACCGCCTCACCGCACGCTGCCTGACCAGTTTCCGCCGCCCTATTCGCTGCCGGACAGCAGCTTTCCCTACGAGCAAGGTGCTGCCTTCGTCGAGTACCTTTACAACCGGGGCAACTGGGCTGAAGTCAACAGTGCATACCAGCGGCTGCCCGAATCGTCGGAGCAAATTCTGCATCCGGCCAAGTACGTCGCCGACGAGGGGCCAGTTTCGGTGGCGGCTGCCGATTTGGGCTCCAGGCTGGGCGGCGACTGGCGCATGCTGGCGCAGGACACATTGGGTGAATGGACGACATTTCTGATCTTGGCGTATGGCGCCGACCTGTCGTCACAGCTGGACATTGCCCAAGCCGAGGCGGCCGCCGCCGGCTGGGGCGGGGATACCTACCTGGTGTTCTACAACGACAGCACCGAGCAAACGGTGCTGGCCGCCCGCTGGTTGTGGGAAACACAATCTGACGCCGACCAATTCTCCGCTGGCCTGCAAACCGTGCTCGATGGACGCCATCGGGGCAACGGAGTCAATCTTGGACGGGGACAATGCTGGCAGGCCACCGGTGAGGTGTCCTGCATGCTTGGTGCCGGCCGCGAGATCCTATGGCTGTTCGGGCCAGACGGCGACCTGGTGCCTCAACTGTTCGGCGCTTTCCCCGGGTTTCGTTAGATTCGCCACCTTCGATGGACCCCGCGGCGAACACAGACAAGACAGTTGGACACTTTCGGTTGAGTGACCAGGCGCGTGTCGGGGCGAACCCCACGCCGGTCTCTGGCTGGTTGGTCTGGTGTTTGCGCTGGAGTTGGCTGACCGCAGCCGCATTCCTGGCCGGGTCTGCCGGACAGGCGGCGCAAACAGTCGTCGGGCTGGCCGCTATCCTGCAGGTGAGCCTGACGGTCGCTTGGCTGCGCCCCAGGCCGTACCCGGGCCTGCTTCGTTTGGGGTTGGTGCTCGACGCGGTTGGCCCCCCGTTGTTGCTGACCGCGTTGGGCAGCCCACCAGGGCCCGCATGGGGGCTGCTGCTGGCGCCAGCTGCAACGCTGTCCCTGTCTGGCGCCGGGGGCCTGGGTGTCTTGGCCGTGGCCGGCGGCTTGTTGGCAGCCGGTCTGGCGCATAGCGGGCAGTCGGGTTCGCTTGTGGGATCCGCACTGGTGACCCTAGGCCATGCCCTGGTGCTGCTGCCGGCGGCGCTGCTGGTTTGGGTTCTGGCCCACCGCTTCCTGCTGCAGACAGGGATGGCCACCGATGGCGGCCCCCAGACTCGCGAGATCGAGGCGCACGCACGCGTGGCACTCGACATCGAGTCGGCCGATTTGGTCACCGCCTCGCTTGACCGGGGTCTGCTCATCCTGGCCGCGACGGGTCTGGTTCCTGAAGAGCTTGCCGGCTTGGCCCTCGCTTATCGGGACGACCGCCTGCAGGAAGTTGGTCGGTCCCGACTTGACCCGAGCGTGGCTCCCATTCAACTCGATCTCGACCCGGACCAACTGGACGACCTGCTTGATCGGCGCCAGGCTGATGGAGCCGGCGATCTGGTGACAACCGACTGGGTTCAGCGGTTGATGGCGGATGTCGGCTGGCAGAGCATCGCCTGCCTTCCCTTGTGGGACCAGGACCGCTGCCTGGGGTTGGCCGTCTTTGGCAGCCAGTTGCCGGCGGCCCTCGGTGAACCGCAGCAGACGGCGCTGACTGTCTTGGGGCAGGAGGCCAATCTGGCCCTGCGCTACGCTGCCCTGCGCCAGCAGTTGGTCAGCGAGCGCGACCGGTTGTCAGAGATCCAAGATGATGCCCGCCGCAAACTGGCGCGAGATCTGCACGACGGGCCAACCCAGGTGATTGCAGCCATCGCCATGCGGACCAACTTTGCCCGCCGCCAAGTGAATCGAGACCCGGCGACGGCGATCGCCGAGTTGGAAAAGGTCGAAGCGATGGCGCGCTCGACCACCAAGGAAATCCGCCACATGCTGTTTACGTTGCGCCCGCTAATCCTCGAGAGCCAGGGGTTGACAGCCGCGTTGCGCCAGTTTGCCGACAAGATCGCCGAAACCCACGGCCAGACGATAGGCCTCGAACTGGATCGAGCGGTTGACCGGGCCCTGCTATCCGAACGGCAGGGTGCCCTTTTCTACGTTGCCGAGGAAGCCATCACCAACGCCCTCAAGCATGCCGCTGCTGAGCAAATTGCACTCAAACTGTGGCTCGAGGATGGGGATGTTCTGCTGCAGGTCGATGACGATGGGGTTGGTTTCCACATGGGCCAGGTTGACGCCAACTATGAGCAGCGCGGCAGTCTGGGGCTGGTGACGATGCGCGAGCGCGCCCAATTGCTGGGCGCACAGTTGTCGATCCTGAGCGAGGAGGGGGTTGGCACAACGATTCGCGTGCGCCTGCCGGCCGACCCATCGGGATCCGAGCCCGACAATGGCAATGAGCTCGCGGCAACCGTGGGCTGATCCGACATGGCCGCATTCGGTGCTGAAATCTTTTGGGTAGTCCTGGCTGTCAGCGGTTGGCAGCTGGCCCGCTGGCTCGGCTCGCAGCTGGCGGACCGACTCGGGGAGCGAGCCTGGATCCTGCCGGAAATTGGCCCGTGGCTCTACGGCCTAGCCTTGCCCTATCTGGCCGTCCTGTTGGGTTCGGTTTCGGCGGACGCCATGGGACTGTATGGGCGCGCTGGATGGCTAGGTTGGTCCCTGTCTGCGGTTCTGCTGGCTGGCCTGGTCTTTCTTGCCCACCGGTTGCGCCAGCAACTGACGCTTGAACTGCCCCCGATCCGCGTCGATCGGGCGCTGCTCGACGAACCACGCTGGGCACTGTACCGCGCCGCCGGTCAGTTGTGGCTGGTCAACCTTCCAATGGGGCTGGCAGCCGGTCTTGGCTTGGGCCTGATTGAGTGGGTCATACGCCACCAGCTGTGGCGGCCCGAGCAGCGGGACCGGCCCGACACCTGCCTGACGTTGGCCAGATTGGCCGGCTCGACGATCGCATTCGCCCTGACCGGCAATCTGCTGCTCACAGCGGCCTTCCAGGCATGCTTGTTGACCGTGTTTGAACCGACGGAAGCGGTGGCAGCCACATGACCCGCCGCTGGCCCGCTCGCCTGGCCTGGCTTGTAGCCGGTCTTGGTTGGTTGGTTTGGCTCGGACTGGAAGACCGCAGCACCAACGGCCCGCTGCTGGTGGCGCTGGCCCTGGTGGTTGCCGGAACGTTGACCCTCTTACGCCGCTGGAAGGATCCGTTGCGCGCCATGCGTTGGCCCCTTAGCCTTGGACTGGGCTTGCTGGCCGGGGCGAGTGTGCCGGCGTTGGCGGTCGTGTTGATGTTCGTCAAGGTGGCGTTGCACAGTCATCCGGTGGCGGATTTCAACCTGGACCAGATACGCTGGGTGTTGGCCCGCGCGCCGGTGTGGGCAGCGATTGGTCTGCTGATGTCGGCGGCGCGGCTGCTGATTGCCGGCCCGCGCGAACGACCGTTCATTGATGGGGTTAGCCGAGTCGAATACAATGAAGCCAACGTCCGTGCAGAGAAATGACCGATTGAGGATGCTTGAGCAGGTTTCGCAAATCTTTCTATGCCCCAATTGCTTGTCACCGGGCGAGGCGGCCGGTGCCTGTGTCAATTGTGGTACCGAGGTTCTTACTTGCCGGCCAGGGGACCCCGACGATCCCTGTCGCCGGCCGCTGATCAACGCCGAAGGCAAGGTGCTGACGCGGGCGCCCTTGTGGTGGTTGCAGCATAAGGTTCGGCCGCTGGTCGAGCAGCTGGACCTTCTTTAGACACCCAATCGAGGTAGGAATGCGCAAGGAAGAAGTTGCCATCATTGGATCCGGGCCGGCCGGCTTGACGGCCGCCCTGTATACCGGTCGCGCCAACCTGAAGCCACTCGTCATTTCGGGCAATCAGCTTGGCGGACAGATATCGATCACCTGGGAAGTCGAGAACTATCCTGGTTTCCCGGAGGGCTCGACCGGTCCCGAGCTGGTCGAGCGGATGCAGAAACATGCCGAACGCTTCGGTGCCGAAATCCTGATCGACGAGGTGACCGAGATTGCCTTCGGCGACGGACCGCCGTTCATGATCAAGACTTACGGCGAAGAGATTGAGGCCCAGGCCGTGATTATCGCCTCCGGCGCCTCCCCCAAACGACTGGGGGTCCCCGGTGAGGAAAAGTTCATCGGCAAGGGGGTTTCATTCTGTGCGACCTGCGACGGGTTCTTCTTCCGTGAGAAGGACGTGATCGTCGTCGGTGGCGGGGACTCGGCCATCGAAGAAAGCCTGTTCCTGACGCGCTTCGCCAATGATATCCAGGTCATTCACCGGCGCGATGAACTGCGGGCCAATGACCGTCTTAAGCAACGCGCCCGGGAAAATGAGAAGATCCACTTCGTCTGGGATACGGTCATCGAGGAGATCGCGGGCAACGGATCAGTCGAATCCGTCCGCCTCCGCAATGTGAAGACGGATCAGGCCGAAAAAATGGACATCGATGGCGTGTTCATCTTCATTGGCCACTATCCAAACTCCGACCTGTTCAAGGGGCAGCTTGCGTTGGATGAGCGCAATTATGTGCAGGTCGACGATAACATGATGACGAGTGTGCGCGGCGTATTCGCCGCTGGCGAAATCATGGATCCGAAGTATCGCCAGATCTCGACCTCGGTGGGTCAGGCGACGGCAGCGGCCATGATGTGCGAACGCTGGCTAGAAGATCCGGATACGCTTGGCTGAGTCGAACAGCCTGCATTCCTGGCAGCATCCACGCGGCGGAGCCGATCTCCCGGCTCCGCCGCTTGTTCTTGTGCATGGGGCTGGCGGCAGCCACCTGTCGTGGCCGCCCCAGGTGCGCCGGCTTGAAGGCATCCGGGTCTACGCCCCCGATCTACCGGGGCACGGCCAGTCGGTCGGCCCAGCTGAAGGCACCCTTAGCGGGCATGCCGAGCGCCTGGCGGGCTGGCTCGATCAGCTGGCACTGCCCCCGGTGGTGCTGGCCGGCCACTCGATGGGCGGCGCCATCGCCCTCGTGCTGGCGCTGCGACAACCGCGGCGAATCGCGGGGTTAATCCTGGTAGCCAGCGCGGCCCGCATCCGGGTGGCGCCGGCCATCCTGGAAGCCGCCTCCGCTGGCGGCGGGCACCAGCGGGCCATTGATCTGGTGCTGGGCTCAGCCTTCGGCGACCAAGCCCCGCCTGGCTTGCATCAACAGGTGGCCCGCCAGCTTGCGGCCGGGAATCCAAAGGCCTTCCTGCTCGATTTCCAGGCCAGCGATAACTTTGACATGCGGCGCCGTCTGTCGGAGATTGAGGCGCCGGCCCTGGTCATCGCCGGCGACAGGGATCAGTTGATCCCGCTGCACCTGTCGCAAGAACTGGCCGCTGGATTGGCGAACGGCCGGCTCGAGGTGATCACCGGGGCCGGCCATATGCTGATGCTTGAGGCGCCACAGGCCGTCGCCCAGCACATCTGCCAGTTCGTCCGGACACTTCAGCAGCGGGCCGACGGTTAGCCTGACGCTTGGTCCGCGCGCAACTTTTCCACCAGAATCGGAAGCAGGGTTTGGGCGGCTCGCGCACGGTGGCTGATCTGGTTCTTGTGGGCTTCGCTCAACTCGGCCATGGTCTGGCCGCTGTCTTCCACGAGAAAGATTGGATCGTAGCCAAAGCCTCCCTGACCGCGTTCCTCGCCGATGATGTGACCGTGGCACTCGCCTCGGGTAACGGCGATCACACCACTGGGGGCCGCCAAGGCCATTGCACAGACGAAGCGGGCGGGCCAGGGAGGCTCATGGACCGCCAACTGAGCCAACAAGCGCCGGCGTCGGTCGGCATCGCCGGCTCCAGGGCCGGCCACCCGGGCCGAAAACAGCCCTGGTGCGCCGTCAAGGGCCTCAACTTCTAGTCCGCTGTCATCGCCCACAGCCAGCACATTGCCGGCGCGGGCGAAGCCGAGTGCCTTGAGCCGCGCGTTGGCGGCGTAGTCTTCCCCGGTTTCAGCCAACTTCAGGTCGAGCGCCAGGTCGGCAGGGGTCAGCAGGCTGGCGTCGGATGAGGCAAGCAGCAACCGCATTTCGCGGACCTTGCCCGGGTTGTTGGTCGCCAGCAGCAGGCGGCTCATGCCGGATTGCCTCCGATGACTACTCGCACAGGACCAAACCTGAAGCTGTGGGGGTACCCCCGGACAAGTGTTCCACATCTGGTGAGTCTGGGCCAGCCTCGGACGCATTTATGTTAAGTAAATAGGTCATTTCTTGATTCACCCAGGTAACTGTGCTACAATACGACCGCTTTTTGGAATCTCTACCGCTTGGCGTTGGTGTGAATCGAGAATCTCACAGCCCTTTGCGGTTGAATGTCGGATTCGTGCTCCATGAGAGCGTCGGCTTCAGCCGTGTTTTTGAATTCGACCACCCCTTGGTGCAGGTCGCCGGCGAGTTTGCCGTCAAGGACCTGCACGGTGACTTAAGGCTGACCCGCACGGCCCAAGGCATCTACCTCGAGGGCACGCTGCACTGCAGCTACCCCGTTGAATGTTCCCGCTGCCTCGAGCCGATCGACCAAGCACTGGCGCCGGAGCTGGCCGAGCTCTTTGTGTACCCGCCTGACAAGGCGGAGGACCCAATTCTGACGATCCCGGAAACTGGGATTCTGGACCTCAACCCGCTCCTGCGGGAGATGATTCTGTTGAACGTTCCGCTCCAACCGGTGTGCCGTCCTGAATGCCGCGGCTTGTGCCCGGTCTGCGGCAACAACCGGAACGAGCAGGAATGCTCCCACCCACAAGAATCGATAGACCCCCGTTTTGCGCCGCTAAAAAGTCTGTTGGGCGACGCTTGACGGTTTCGGGAAGATGCAAGCCGATCGTTGACCGCGGAGGAGCGACCGGATGAGCATTGCCACGGAGCGCTGGAAGACGCGGGAGGCCTTCGCCATTCTCTTTGAGAAGGGCGATATTCAGGGCTACATCACCGTCGAAGACCTGCTCGAGGTCTTCCCCGAGGCCGAGGAGAGCGATGAGCGGGTCGAGCGCCTGGTGGCCTTCTTTCAGGGTTCGGGCATCGAGGTCTACGAAGACTCGGAACAGGTCCCGGTCCACCTGCGGGCCAACAACGACTCGGACGAAGCCGAATCGATCGATCTGAGTGCTATCTCGACCGACGACACCGTCGGCCTCTACCTTAAGGAGATGGCGCGCGTCCCCCTGCTGACAACCGAGGAAGAGGTCGACCTGGCCAAACGCATTGAGCGGGGCAAGTTGGCCGAGGCCAAACTGGCCAAGTTGAACGGCAACCCGTCGCGCGAGACGCGCGACGAATCGCAGAGGCATATCGAGGACGCACGCGGGGCGCGCGACCACCTGATCAAGGCCAACACCCGCCTGGTCGTTAGCATCGCCAAGAAGTACATGAGCCGCGGTGTGCCGTTTCTCGACCTGATTCAGGAAGGCAATCTGGGCCTGATGAAGGCCGTCGAAAAGTTCGACTATACGCGCGGCTTTCGCTTCAGCACCTACGCCACCTGGTGGATCCGTCAGACGATCACGCGGGCCATTGCCGACCAGGGACGCACCATCCGGGTGCCGGTCCACATGTCCGATCGAATCCGCCGGCTGTACAAGGTGGCGCGCCAGATGGAACAGGAACTGGGGCGCAAGGCGACGCCCGATGAAATCGCCGAAAAGTTGGGCGTCGATTCGCGCAAGGTGCAGTGGATGATGCGGGTCTCCTGGCGCCCGCTTTCGCTGGAGACACCGGTTGGCGAGGAAGAAGACTCGGAACTCGGTTCGTTTGTCGAAGACGAGAACACACCGACGCCGACCCAAAGCGCCTACCAAAACCTGCTGCGCGACAAGATCGAAGAGGTTCTGTCGACCCTGAGCCCGCGCGAAGCCCGTATTTTGCGGCTGCGCTTCGGCTTGCACAACGGCCGCCCTTACACGCTAGAAGAGGTCGGCCAGAAGTTCGGCCTGACGCGCGAGCGCATCCGCCAGATCGAGGGCAAAGCGTTGCGCCGCTTGCGCCATCCGCGACGGGCGCGCCAACTGCGCGATTATTTAGCCTGATACGGTTTGACTTTGGGACGATCAAGCGGGGCGGCCAAGGCCGCCCCCTTAGTTTTCCTAGCGAGGCCCAGTGGCTGATCAACGACCAGTCCGGCTGACCCTACTGTTTGATGGATACTGCGGTTTCTGCACCTGGGCCGCCCATTGGCTGGCATCCCACGATCGCAGCGGCCAATTGCGGGTCGCTCCATGCCAATCAAACGACCTGCGGGGGCCGACCGGTGTCAGCCGCCGGGATTGCGAGCAGGCGGCCTGGGCCGTCGATCAGTCCGGCAGGCACTACCGGGGCGCTGCCGCCCTGGTGGCCGGGCTGACCCTGGGCCGGGATTGGCCCTTCTTGCTTAGCCTGTATCGGCTGGCCCCCGTGCGCTGGGCAGCGGATGCTGGCTACCGGTTGGTAGCGCGCTGGCGCAGCCGCTTGCCCGGTGTGACTCCCTACTGCCAAGCACACCCCGAGCGGTGCGACCGATCCGGTTAGGCTGTGGGGTCCGTCTGGAGGAATTCCTGGGGTCCCCGGATCAAGCGCCAGCGGCCCTCATCCCGGTGGTAAGCAAGTTCGAAGACACGCTGAGGCCCGGCCATCACCAGGTAGTGGAGTTCGCCGCCCTGGCGCCATTGGCGCCCGACATCCGTGATGGTCCGCCGCTGGCCGCGCACGCGAAAGGCAACTGGCACAGGTGCCTGGCACTTGAGCCGGACCTCGACCTCGATGGGCTCAACCACCGGCCGCTTTGACCTCAGCCAACAAGAAGCGTAGGGCTTGCTCGGCGGCCTGCTGTTTGATGGAAGTTCGATCGCCATCAAAGTGAAAGTGGGCCGCCTGTTCGCCGTCCGGTGAGGCGACGGCGATCCAAGTCGTGCCGACCGGTTTGGCCTCCGAGCCGCCATCGGGGCCGGCGATGCCGGTGACGGCCAGGCCGAAGGAGGCACCCAACCGGGCGCGCGCCCCAAGCGCCATTTGGCGGGCTGTTTCCTCGCTGACGGCGCCATCCCGCACCAGCGTTGCTTTGGCCACGCCCAACTGTTCCATCTTAATCCGATCCGAATAGCAGATTACTCCGCCCAGGAAGTACTCCGAGGCGCCCGGCACCTCGGTCATGAGGTGGCCGATCAGGCCGCCGGTGCAGGACTCGGCCAGCGACAGGGTCCAACCACGGGCCTTAAGCGCCTGACCCACACTCGTTTGAAGTGATTCGGCCATGCCATTGCCTCCCTGGATATCCCCCGTGCCCCATATTATACGGGTGTTTGACAGGCGCTTGCGCCGGCCGTTATCCTTCGTCCAGACATGTTCCAATCCTCCTTCTTGACAAGCGATTCTTCGGTATGGTCGGTCTCAGACTTGACGCATTACTTGCGCTCGTTGTTCGAGGCCGACTATCGTCTGCAAGACCTATGGGTGCAGGGCGAAGTGTCGAATGTCTCGCGGCCTACGTCGGGCCACTTGTACTTCACACTCAAAGATGCCGGCGCAACCCTGCGCTGTGTGATGTGGCGCGGCCAGGTTGCCCAGCAGCGCAGCCTGCCGCAGGATGGCCAGTCGTATGAGGTTCATGGCCATATCAGTCTGTACGAGGCCGGCG
The DNA here is from genome assembly GCA_036397095.1 of Anaerolineales bacterium. Classification (GTDB taxonomy): domain Bacteria; phylum Chloroflexota; class Anaerolineae; order Anaerolineales; family E44-bin32; genus DASWJQ01. The sequence goes on along the minus strand of DASWJQ010000033.1, from coordinate 16,012 downwards.
GTCAGTACCAACTGTACGCCGACCGGCTGCGCCAGGCGGGCGAAGGCGAGCTGTACCAGGCATTCCTCGATCTCAAGAACCGGCTCGAAGCCGAGGGCTTGTTTGCGCCCGAGCGCAAACGGGAACTGCCGGCCCGGCCGCGGCGGATTGGCATCGTCAGCTCGCCGACCGGAGCTGCCTTGCAGGATGCACTTGATGTGCTGCGCCGGCGCTACCCGCTGGCCGAGGTGGTTCTGGCGCCAAGCCCCGTTCAAGGAGAGGCAGCCCCGGCGGGCTTGATCGAGGCTTTGTCTGCACTCCAAGCCATAGATATCGATGTCATCCTGCTGGTTCGCGGCGGCGGGTCGATCGAAGACCTGGCGGCGTTCAACGATGAAGGATTGGCCCGGGCGGTGGCGGCATCGAAGGTCCCGGTCGTGGCCGGGGTCGGCCACGAAACCGACTTCACCATCGCCGACTTTGTGGCCGACCGCCGTGCGCCGACGCCGACGGCGGCCGCCGAAATCGCCGTGCCGGATCGCCGAATGCTGCTGGCCGAGGTGGCGGCGCTGGCCGGCGTGTTGGCCGATGGGCTGGCAGTTGAACTGGACGACCGGCGCTGGCGCCTGACTACGCTGGCCAACCGGCTGCAAGCCGCCTCGCCGCGCGCCCAGCTCGCCAACAACCGCCAACAAGTTGACGGGCTTGAAGGCCGGTTGCGAGCCAGCCTGGTCTCGGGCCTGCGTCTACAGCGCTCGCGGCTGGATGGCTTGGCCTCAACCTTAAGGGCCGTTGGCCCGCCGGCCGTGTTGGCCCGGGGTTACGCCGTCGTGCGCGATGCGGCCGGCCAGATCGTCCGGACCAGCCGCCAGGTGACGGCCGGTGACCAGCTTGACATCCGGTTGGCCGACGGTCATGTCGAGGCCGAGGCGACCATGGTCGAGCCTGACGCCAGCTGACCGGGCCTCGTGTATGATGTCGCTCTGAGGAGCGTTTATGGCCAAGGCGAAACCCAAGCCCAAACCCAAACCCGTAGAAGAACTCGCTTACGAGCAAGCGTTCGATGAATTGGAACAGATCGTCGAGGCCCTCGAATCAGGCGACTTGACGCTGGAGCAGTCGCTCGAACGGTTCGCGCGTGGCCAAGGGCTGGCGCGACGCTGCAGCGAATTACTCGAGCAGGCGGAGTTGAAGCTCAACCAGCTGACCCCGACCGGCGACGGTGACTACGCCGAGATGCCATTCGAGGAAGGGGCCTGAGTGGCTCTGCAAGCCGCGCTCGCCAATCCGGTGTTGGTCGCGGCGTTGGGCGCCTGGGCTCTGGCACAGGTGCTCAAACTGCCGATTGACTACATGGTGACGCGTCGCTGGGATTGGTCCCTGCTGTTGCGAGCCGGCGGCATGCCGTCGTCCCACTCAGCCCTGGTCACGGCGGGCGCGCACGGGCTTGGTCTCAGTCTTGGGTTTGACTCGCCGGAGTTTGCCTTGGGGATCGTGGTGGCAATGATTGTGATCTACGACGCAACCGGCATCCGGCGCCAGGCCGGCCTTCACGCAGAGATTATCAATGCCATCCTGCGCGACCTGCTCGAGGGTCACCAATTGAGCCAGGAACGGCTGCGTGAAGTGCTCGGTCACTCACCGCTGGAAGCGTTTGTCGGCATGATCCTGGGGCTGGTCACCTCCCAACTCATTGTCCCCACCTGGCCCTTGACCGGCTAAGCCGGCCACCACAACTGGCTGCCGCCGCAGCAACCTTGGCACCTGTCTGGCCTCCGGCGCGCCCAGCGCCAGGGTTACCAGCCAGTAGATTGCTCCCCCCAGCAGCACGCCGCCAAGCCCCAGAATCCAGGCGGAGGCGTTTGGAAAGCTGCCCAGCCAAACCATCAGCGCAGCCGACATACTGGCCGAACCCGCAACCGTCGCGAGTAGACCGCGGCGTATGCGATCGAACGCCAGTCCGCTAAGCCGTCGGCGCATCAAGATGAGCAATCCGACGGCCTCAATCGCGGTCGCTGCTGAGTTGGCCAGCGCCAGGGCGCCGTGCGGCATCAGGCCCCAGCTTTCGAACAGGTCGGCCAGTCCGAGGCTCAAGACGACGTTGAGGGTCATTGCCAGGCTGCCCAAAATCACCGGGGTACGGGTGTCCTTGAGCGCATAGAAGGCGCGCGAGGTGATCTCGACCAGTCCATGACCGACCAGCCCCGTGGCGTACCACAACAACGCCCAACTAACCATATTGGTTGACTCGAGGTCAAACGCGCCGCGCTGGAACAGCATGGTTACGATCGGCTGTCGCAGCAGAATCAGCCCGAGGCTGGCCGGGAGCGACAGGTAGACCATCGCCCGCAGTGTGGCGGCCAGGGAAGCCCGCATATCGCCGAAGGCCCCACGGGCCGCCTGTGCCGAGAAGGTGGGCAGCGCGGCAATGGCGATCGCCTGGGCAATGACCACCTGTGGCATCATCATGATGAAGAAGCTATAGCCGATGGCCGCCAGGCTGCCCTCCCGCATGCCGGAGGCCAGGATGGTGTTGACCAGGAAGTTCAACTGCACCACGGCTACCCCGATCAGCCGCGGCGCCATCAGCGCCCCTACCCGGCGTACAGTTGAATCGCGCAGGCCCAAGATCGGGCGGTAGCTCGCCTGCCGGCCGCGCAGCGCCGGCAGTTGAACGCCCAGATGCAGTCCGGCGCCAAGGACCACGCCCCACGCCAGCCCATGCACCCCCCAGCGCGGCACAAATCCAAGCACCCCGACGATCCAGCCCAGCCACAGCATGGTTGGGGCCAGCGCCGGCAGCAGGAAATGCTGATGAGCGTTGAGGATGCCCATCAACAGGCCGCTCAGGCCAAAAACCACGGCCGACAAAAGGAGTATGCGCAGCAGCGAAACCGTCAAGATTGTTTCGGTCGGGGAGAAGCCGGGGGCCAGCACGTTGGGCACCAACCAGGGTGCGGCCAACCAGGCGACGGCCGCCGCCAGCGATAGCGCAAGAAAGACAAGGTTGGCGATGGCCGATGCTAGCTGCCAGGCGCCCTGCTGGTCGCGGCGGGTGAGGAATTCGGTGAATGTGGGGACAAACGCCGAGGCCAAGGCACCGCCAGCCATCAGGTTGAAAAGAATCTCGGGCAGGCGGTTGGCCGCGTTGAAGGCGTCCAGCTCAGCGCTGGTGCCGAAGGTCTGTGAAACCAGAACCCACTTCGCTAAGCCGGTCACATTGGACAGGACGAAACCAGCCATCACCAGGCCGGCGGCACGCGCCAAATTGCGTTCTTCGAGGGAAGATGGTCCGTCCACGGGCAGCGATTATAGCAGTCGGCGGCGACCGGCCGCTCGGTCCGAGAATCGTGAGAGCCGGGGACGCCGACCCCGGCTCTCTAGTAAGGAGGAGAAGAAGAGACTTCGCCCTTCGAGCCTAATAATAGATATACACGTGCCGCTCCGCTGGTCGGGAAGCACATGCTTACCCTACGGAATCCCTACGCTGTCGCCCGGCCCAAATGCGCCGAATCGCTTCGGAGGGGGGCTACAATCGACGCGTGGCTAGTGACAAACGCGAGCTGCCAGATCTCGAGGTGCCGGATTTTGTGGTCGAATGGCTCGGCCACGCGCCGCCTGGTCGGGCCCTGGATGTTGGCGCCGGCAGCGGTCAAGTTGCCGCCTACCTGGCCCGGGCCGGGTTCGATGTCGAAGCCGTGGATCCCAATGAGGTGGCCCTACCCGAGCTGAGACGGCGGGGCAAGGCGGAGGGCTTCCGTGTTCGGGAAGTCAGCATTGCCGATTGGGTTCCGGCTCCGAACCAGTATGCACTGGTGGTGGCTGCCGCCGTGCTCCACTTTGTCGAGCCGGAACAGATTGTTGCCGTTTGCCGGAAGTTGAGCCGGGCGCTGGTGCCCGGGGGATTGCTGTTGGCCGAAGTCCTGACCCGGGACGATCCCAGCTACCAGGCGCGTCTGGCCGGCGACGAGCCCCCCCTCGCACCGGCGACCTTTGCCCTGCGCCCGGGGTCGTCGATCCACTACTTTGGTCCGAACGAGCTCCGCGAACTTTTCTCCGAGCTCGAGATTCTGGACTACGAAGAAAGCCGTCGGGCGGTCCCCAGCCTGGCCGGCTTCCGGGCCGGCGCCACGCTGATAGGGCGCCGAAGCCCTGATGTACAATGGGCGGCATGATGGCTGAGGCCGACATCGAAGTCCTGATCACCGTTCCATTTCCAGGACCGCTCGTCGAACGCCTCAAGTCAGTTTCACCCCGCTTGCATATCCACCAAGTACAAGCCCGAGCGACCGAAGATCTGCCAAAGGACCTGCTGCAAGATACCGAGATTCTGTATGCGGCCCGGGCCCTGCCCGAGCCCGATCAGGTCCCGGAACTGCGCTGGGTCCAGTTCCATTTCGCAGGTCTGGATCATGTGGCCGACCATCCATTGCTGCGCAGCGAGGGGGTCCGCATTACCACGCTCAGCGGCGCGGCCGTTACCCAGATGGCCGAGTTCGCCTTGATGGCCATCCTGAGCCTCGGGCACCAACTGTTGCCAGTGCTGGAAGACCAGGCGGCGCACCAGTGGACGGACAATCGCTTCGAGAAGTACGTGCCCGTGGAGTTGCGCGATAGCACGGTTGGGATCGTTGGCTATGGCAGTATCGGCCGCGAGGTTGCTCGGCTGTGCCGTGCCTTCGGTGCTGAAGTATTGGCGGTAAAGCGTGACTTGATGCAACTGGATCAGGAGCGCTACGCCGAAGAAGGGCAGGGCGACCCGACGGCGGAGTTGGTCAACCGAATCTACCCGCCGGAAGCGGTCGCCTCGATGTCGGGCCTGTGCGACTTCCTGGTGGTGACCGTGCCGCTCACCCCGGAGACACGCGGCATGATCGGCGCCAAGGTGTTCAAGGAGTTGAAGGAGGGCGCTTTCGTGATCGATATTTCCCGCGGCGGCGTGGTAGACCACGGCGCCATGATCGAAGCCCTGCAAAGTGCACGGCTGGCGGGCGCGGCGCTGGATGTCTACCCGGTGGAACCGCTGCCAGACAGCAGCCCGTTGTGGGAGATGCCCAACGTAATCCTGTCGCCGCACGTGGCCGGCGCTTCGCCACGCTATTATGAAAAGGCGGCCGATATGTTCGCCACCAATTTGCGCCGCTACCTGGCCGACCAGCCGTTGCTCAACCTGTACGATCCTGACCGCGGCTACTAAATCCCCGCATGATCAATGGCGTTGCATTCGATCTGGGTGAGACCCTGCTGCATTTCGAGGGGGACTGGCCGGATCTGTTTTCCCGCAGCCGGCGCGATCTGCACCAGTATCTGACGGACGCCGGTCTGCAGCTACCGTTTGAGTCCTTCTCCGAAACCCTGCGCCAACGCATCGAACAAGCGCAAGAGGACCGCCTCGACGACCACATTGAGCGGCCCGTGCGGGATGTCCTGGAAGAGGTACTTGCCCAGTTTGGCCACCAAACGGCGGATCCCGAGGTCGTGACGCGCGGTCTCGAGGTCTTGTTTGCCTTGAGCGAGGCCCACTGGCGGCCGGTCGCGGGTATGGCTGAGGTGTTGAATTGGGTCAAGGCCAGGGGCTGGCGCATGGGTATCATCAGCAACGCCAGCGACGAAGCCAACGTGCAGCGCTTGGTGGCCAAGATCGATGGCGCCCATGCGTTCGACCCGGTCCTGGTCTCCGCCAGGGTCGGTGTGCGCAAGCCTGCGCCCGAGATTTTCAACCAACTGATCGGACAGTGGGCGCTTCCGCCTGAGACACTCGTCATGGTCGGCGACACCCTGGATGCAGATATCCTAGGCGCCCAGTCGGCCGGCATGCATCAGATTTGGCTGCGCAGCGCACAGGACCGTGCGGACAATCAGGCGGCGATGGGTCGTATTTCCCCCGAGGCCGTCGCCATCGATCTACGCCAGGTGCCCGACCTGCTGGAGCGTATCGACTCCGAGGCCGGCTAAGCAGTGGCCGATTTTGAACCAGTCTCCGAGCACATCCAACGCCTTGAAATCATCTGGCGGGTTGGACCATTCAGCGTTCCCGTCGCCATGTATCTGGTGCGGCCGATGACGGCGCCTATGCGCTGGTCAACAGTGGTCCACCGGGCGCGGCGGACCAGGTCGTGGCGGCCGTCGCCCGCGCCACCGGCGGTGCCGGCCTCCGATCGATCCTGGTCACCCAGGCCCATCCGGACCATGCAGGAGGCCTGCAGGCGCTGCGTTCTGTTTGGAACCCGGCCATCTCGTGTTACCGCCAGGACCTGCCGTTTGTGACCGGGCATGTCCAATACCGTCAGCTTCCGGGCAGGCACCTGACCTATGCGATTGGTCGCCATTTCCTGGGCAATGCTGACTGGCGGCTGCCAGTGGCCCGCGACCTGGAAGCCGGCCAGTCGGCCGAAGGCATGTCGGTCATCCACCTGCCGGGCCACTCCCCGGGGCAGATCGGCTTCTTGCATCCTGTGGACAACGCCATGCTGTGTGGTGATGCTCTCGGCAACAACACCGGCCGCTTGCGCGCACCGTCGGCCGTAGTGACTTGGGATCCCACACTGGCCGAAGAGTTGATCGCCCGGCTGGGTGAATTGGATTTTGAACTGCTCCTGCCTGCCTATGGGCCGCCCATCCTGGAAGCGGGACGCCAAGCAGTGCTCGAGTACCTTGGTCGCGCCGGCGACCTCCCGTATGGTCGGTGACTCACGCGTCTCGGATTCGGTACGATCGGTCTGATGCGGCGACGGTTTCTCCTGCGGGCCGAGGGAAGAACCGATTTCACACAGACCAGGCAATTGGGTTAAACACATTGGGTAGCAGCACGACGCCCGCCACGGGCAGGTTGGACCAAGTAGGAGAGGGAGAAGGTGACCGGTTTCGAGTGGGGATTGTTCCTGGGGCTGGGCCTGCTTTGGGGCTCGTCCTTCATGTGGATCAAGATTGCGGTGGCCGAACTCGGGCCGTTTGCGGTTGTCGGCTGGAGGCTGCTGTTTGGCGTGGCCGGGATGCTGCTGGTCATTCTATTCCGGCGTCCCCCCTGGCCTCGGCAGCTTCGTGACTACCGGAATCTGATCTTCCTTGGCCTGATCAATACCGCCCTACCTTTTGTGCTCATCACCTGGGGGGAGCAAACGGTCGACTCGGCGGTGGCCTCGGTGCTCAACAGCACCGTACCGTTGTTCACGTTGGTGATCGCCCATTTTGCGCTGGCGGATGACCGGATGACCTCGCAACGGGTGATCGGTCTGTCGCTCGGTTTCATTGGGGTGCTTGTGCTCATGAGCCGCGATCTGCTTTCCGGTCAGAGCGGCGGGCTGCTCGGGCAGTTGGCTGTGTTAGTGGCGGCTCTGTCTTATGCCTGTGCGGCCGTTTTCGCCCGGCGTACCATGCGTCAAGTCGACTCCTTCATCCAAAGCTTCGTCCCCATGTTGGCAGCCGACGCCCTGGTTTGGGCCATCGCTTTTCCGCGGGAGGCAGGGAATCTGGTTCCGTCGCTGCCGATTACGTGGCTGGCCATCGCCTGGTTGGGCCTGCTGGGATCGTGTTTGGCCTATCTGCTCTACTTCATCCTGCTGCACCGGGTCGGGCCGACACGAACGACCATGGTTACCTACATGTTCCCCGTCGTTGGCGTTGGCCTCGGGGTCGTGTTCTTGAGCGAGCAGCTTGACTGGCGCCTGGCCGTCGGAGCCGTCGCTGTTGTGTTGGGCATGGCCCTTGTCAATCGCAAGCCCAGGGTTGCTGAACTCGAACCTCGGGTTGAGCCGGAGCAGGCCGGTTGACAAAGCCAGGCCGCCATGCATAATGGTTGGCAATTGCATCTTGTTGGCGAAGACGAAGGAAAGTACGCGGGCGGATGTCGTCAGGGAGGCAGGGGCGTGACTGAGACCCCGGCTCGACCGAAGCCCGCCGAAGTTCCCTTCTGAGCCGCCCGGGGGAACGCCCCGACCGCCATGGGCGGACCGGGGCCAGTAGTTCGGGCCGGAGCCCCACCGTTAGCATAGGGGAGTCGATCGCGGGTTCACAGACTCGCTGTCGATCGTGAGTGGGCTCGGCGCGCAGGTGCTGGGTCAACAAGGGTGGTACCGCGAGACCGACCTCTCGTCCCTTGCCGGGCGAGGGGTTTTTTGTTTCATGGCGGATGACACTGCGGGAGGCGGGCATGTTGGACCAACTGGCAAAGTCCGAGCAAGAGGCGTTGGCCGAGTTGAAACGGATCGACAGCGCCGACGACCTGCAGCGCTGGAAGCAGAAGTGGCTGGGGAAATCGGCGCAGCTGACTCAGGCGCTCACCCAGCTTCCCGAGCTGGCGCCGGAGGAGCGGCCGGTTGCAGGCCGCCGGGTCAACGAGATCAAAACGGCCCTGGAACAAGCGCATGCTGCGCAGGTCGAGGCCATTCGCACGCGGGCACTGGCAGAGGCGCTCGAACAGCAGCAGTTGGACGTGACCCTGCCGGGCCGCCCTTTGCCGGTCGGCCGGCTGCACCCTGCAACACAAGTGCTGCGCCAGATCTTGGCCGTCTGGCGCCAGATGGGTTTCGAGGTCTATCGCTCGCGGGAGGTTGAGACCGACGAGCTGAACTTCGGACTGCTCAACATGCCCGAGCACCACCCGGCGCGCGACATGTGGGACACCTTCTACACCACCCAACCGACGGTCATCCTGCGGACCCATACTTCGCCGGGTCAGATCCACGTGATGCGCGAGCGGGCGCCCGCCCCGATCCGTGTCGTCCTGCCGGGCATGTGTTACCGCTACGAACAAATCTCGGCTCGCATTGAGATTCAGTTCAACCAAGTCGAAGGGTTGGCCATCGGGCGCAGCATCACCTTCACAGATCTAAAGGGCACGCTGATTGCCTTCGCCGAGCGGATGTTTGGCGCCGGTGTCCGGACCCGATTCCGGGCGTCCCACTTCCCATTCACCGAACCGTCGGCCGAGTTGGACGTTGAGTGCTTTGTCTGCGCTGGCGCGGGGTGTTCGGTCTGCAAGAAGACCGGTTGGCTCGAAATCCTGGGATCAGGCATGGTCCACCCGGTAGTGCTGCGCAACGGCGGCTATGACCCCGAGGTCTACTCGGGCTTCGCCTTTGGCATGGGACCCGAACGGGTCAAGATGCTTCAGCACCGGATTGATGACATCCGCTACTTTTGGGCGAATGATCTTCGCTTCCTTGAGCAGTTCTAGGCTGTGCGGAACGTGATGCCAAGAAGCGTGTAAGCGGTTCGCGAGGAGCACCCAAATGAAAGTCCCGATTTCATGGTTACGCGACTACGTTGACATTGACTTGCCAGTGCTTGAGCTGGTTCGCCGACTTACCCTGGCCGGTTTGGAGGTCGAGGAGGTTCGTTTCGTCGGCCTCCCCCTGCCGAGCGAAGACAGCGGTCCGGTAGAAACTGCGGTCAGCGGCCTGGGTTGGGACCCGGACAAGATCGTTGTTGGGGAAATCCGACAGGTCGATCCGCACCCGAACGCCGACCGGCTGGTCCTGTGCCAGCTGTTTGACGGCGACCAGGTGCACACCGTCCTGACCGGTGCCCCCAATCTGCTTGCGCACAAAGGTCACGCGTTCGAGAAGCCAGTCAAGGTGGCTTACGCGCGCAAGGAGTCGACCCTGTTCGACGGGCACCAACCCGGCTGGCAGTTGATGACGCTCAAGCCGATGAAGATCCGCGGCGTGGAATCGTCATCGATGGTCTGTTCAGAGAAGGAACTGGGGATCTCCGAGGAGCATGAGGGCATTATCGTTCTGGATGATGATGCCATCCCCGGCACACCCTTGGCTGTATACATGGGGGATGCCGTCCTCGACATCGCCATTACGCCCAACATGGCGCGCAATGCCAGCATCCTGGGCGTGGCCCGCGAGACGGCCGCCGTGCTGGAGCAGCCGTTGCGCCAGCCGGATCTGAGCCTTGAGGGCCAGGGCCCAGCCATCGAGGGGCGCGTCAACCTGGAGATCCGCGACCCAGATCTGAATCCGCGCTTTGTTTTGGGGCTGCTGGAGAACATCGAAGTGGCGCCCAGCCCGTACTGGGTGCAGCGCCGCCTGCGCCTGGCCGGTGTCCGGCCGATTAACAACGTGGTCGATGCCACCAACTACGTCATGCTCGAGCTGGGCCAGCCGCTGCACGCATTCGACTATGACCTGCTGGTCGAACGGGCCGGTGGCAAGCCGCCAACGATTATCACGCGGACGGCCAAGCAGGGGGAAGAGCTGACCACGCTTGACGAGGTCGAGCGGACCCTGGACGACTTCACCGTCCTGGTGACCGACATCGCCGGCGCACTTTCCATCGGTGGCGTGATCGGTGGTGCTGAGACCGAGGTACACGACGGCACCCGCAACGTGCTGCTTGAGGGAGCTGCCTGGGAGTACATCAACATGCGGCGCACCATGTCGGCGCAGAACGTATCGACCGAGGCCGGCTATCGCTTCTCGCGTGGCGTTCATCCGGCGATGGCCGAACGCGGCGTCCGGCTGGGCCTCAAGCGGATGCACGCCTGGGCGGACGGCACCATCGCTGCCGGCCTGCTGGATTCGTACCCCAAGCCGCCGGCGCCGGCCGCCGTCAGCTTCGACCTCGGCCAGGTGCAGCGCTGGTTGGGTCTGGATCTGAGCGCCGAACAGGTTGCTCAGCTGTTGGTGCGTCTCGAGTTCACCGTCCAGGTCGATGGGGATCAGGTGACCGTCACGGCGCCCGATCACCGGCTGGACATCGGGGCCGATTTGATCGGCATGGCAGACATGATGGAAGAAATTGCCAGGATGTACGGTTATGACCGGATCCCGGCGCGGTTGCTGGCCGAGGAGATCCCCACACAACCGCCAGATGTGGCGCTGGAACGTGAGGAACAGATCCGGGATATCCTGGTCAAACTTGGGCTGCAGGAAATCGTCACCTATCGGCTGACTACGCCCGAACGTGAGCGCCGTGTCCTGCCGCCGGAGGCCTCACCAGACGAGCGCCCCTACGTCACACTGGCCAATCCGATCACCAGCGAACGGACGAGCATGCGCCACAGCCTGCTGGCGAGCGTGCTCGAGGTCGTCGAGAGCAATGCCCGTCACCGGGAGCGGGTAGCCGTCTTCGAAGTCGGGCCGGTCTACCTGCTAGAATCAGAAGCCGACTTGCCGGACGAACAGCCGCGCTTGGTGATTGCCATATACGGCCGGCGCCATCCGCCAACCTGGTCGGGCAGTTCGGACCGGTTGATGGACTATTTCGACCTGAAGGGCGTCGTGCAATCCCTGCTCGAGGGGCTGCATGTGGAGAGCTTCGCCATCCGCCAGGCCGACCACGTCTCGTTCCACCCAGGCAAGACAGCCGGGGTGTGGCTCGGCGAGGAGCAAATAGGTGTGATCGGCGAGCTGCACCCTCAAGTTGTGCGCCAATATGGACTAGAGGCGGCACCGCTGCTGGCCGCCGATCTCGACCTGCGGCCGCTGCTGGCGCAGGCCAAAGGTCGCTACTCGGTCGAACCTGTGTCTGCCTACCCGCCGGTGTTGGAGGACCTGGCGGTGGTTGTTGATGAGGGGATGACGGCGGCGGCCGTCGAGGCTGCCATCCGCCAGGCCGCCGGGGAATTGCTGGCAGGCGTGCGGCTTTTCGATTTGTACGCGGGCGATCAACTGACGCCAGGGCGCAAGAGCTTGGCGTACTCGCTGGTCTACCAGGCGCAGGATCGCACCTTGACTGATGATGAGGTGGCCCTGGTGCGGGCGCGAATCGTGGCTGCCTTGGCCGACGAACTGGGGGCTGAACTACGGGGGTAGCTAAACGTCGGCTTCGGCGAAGCGTTCGGCGAGAGCGATGGCTTCGCTGGCCAGCTGCCCGATCACCTGAAGCAGCAGCCGATCATCCTCGGTGAACTCGCGATCGTAAGTCTTGTTGACCGCTTCGATCACACCAAGGATGCGTTCATCGTAAACCAGCGGAACAGCAGCCACCGAGCGGGTCTGAAAATCGAAGGTTTGATCGACCCGGGGTGAGAAGCGATGATCGGCCGCGGCATCCTCGACGACGGCCGGTTTGCGCTCGGCGGCCACCCAACCGGCGATCCCTTCGCCGATCGGGATGCGGAAACCGGTCAGCCGATCGCGCGCCTGGCCATGGACGACGGCGAAGACCAACTCATTGGTGTCATCGTCGACCAGCAGCAGGGAACCATCGCTGGCCCCGACCGCTTCTAGGGTAGAGGCTAGGATGTTATCCAACAGCACGATGACGTCCGTCTCCGGCCCCAGTTGTTCAATCGATTGCTGGAGTGAGATCAGGCCCATGATGGAGGAGCGCAGCACCGAGACCTCGTCCTTGAGATCTCGATTCTCGGAGCGCAGCCGGCTGACCTCTTGTTGCAGAAGGCGGATGGGATCGTCCATCGGAACCTCCTCGGGGACCCATCTTAGCATTCTTTTGTCGAGGGGGCCGCTACACTCTGTTCCTAAGGCATGCCAATGGCTTTGACAGTCAAATCAGGCGAACGTCAAACGCTTGCAGTCCCTTGGGTCCGACCTGTACTTCAAACTCAACCGGCTGTCCCTGCTTGAGCTTGCGGAAGCCATCCATATGGATGGCGCTGAAATGGACAAACACATCCTCGCCTTGGTGTTGTCCGATGAAACCATAGCCCTTGACAACGTTGAACCACTTGACGGTTCCGTGAGCCCGCTCGGCCATCTCATGTACCTCCCGCCTCGATGCCACGCTGGCGCCTGGTTGTAGATAAGGAAGGCGACCGCCGGGAGTGGCCCAGGCGGCCGCAGCTTTTTGGTTCGCAGGTTGGGGGTCATAGAGCAACACGGGCGGCATGGTATCATCGGCCGTTCCTCACGTCAAGCCAGGCGGTCAACAAGGTGAATGTTTACTTCTCGTGCTCGCTGACGGGCGGGCGCCAGGACGAGCAGGTTTACGGCCAGATCGTCGATTACCTGTTGTCCGCTGGGCACGAGGTGCCAACCGCGCACCTCGCCCGGCCAGAAGTGATGGACCTGGAGAAGGTGGTCGACGCCGCCGAGGTCTACGCCCGTGACATCGCCTGGATCCAGACGTGCGATGTGGTGGTGGCCGAAGTCAGCACCCCGTCGCATGGCGTTGGCTACGAAATCGCCTACGCCCTGGAGCTGGGCAAGCCGGTGCTGTGCTGCCATCGCCGTGGGACGCCGGTATCCAAGATGATTGTGGGCAACAATCGCCCCGGTATGGTCGTTGGCGACTACGATCAAGCCGCCGATGCCCTGGCGCTCGTTGACCGGTTCCTGGAACAACTGGGCTAGGCCAGCGGTAGGCACCAGGCGCCAGGCACCAGGCACCAGGCGCAAGACCCCAATCCCAAATCTCTGTCCCTTGGTTCGTATTACCGATCACCCGTCCGAACCTGCGTTCCCTTCGACCACACTTCGACGACCCTTCAAGAAAGCCCGTCCTGAGCTCGTCGAAAGGCTCGGGCCAGAAAGGCTGGTTGGCTCCCGAGCCCATTCCAGAAGCGTTTGACACGCCAGGCGGACCCCCGTGGGGCACCGACTACATCTGGGTAGACGGGGATCCGAAGACACTGGCAAGCGTCACCTTCAATGGGATGGACTACTCAACCTTCCCGACGGCGTGGTCGAGCGATGGGAACGTCCTGTTCGGCGGTACCGGCGATCTGATCGACAACTGGGCCATCTTCGAAACGCCGGGCGGAGGCACGCTCAGCTTCGATACGCAGTATGACATCGAGGAAGGCTGGGACTTCGGCTTCATCCAGGTCTCAACCGATGGAGGTCAGACATGGACGAGCCTGGCCAACGCCTACACGACCGATGTCCATGATCCGAGCGCGCACCCGAAGGTCGTCGAGAATCTGCCGGGGCTGTCGGGTCATAGCGGGGGCTGGATCAATATGTCCTTCGACCTGGGCGGCTACGCCGGGCAGGACATCCTGGTCGCCTTCCGCTACGTGACGGACTGGGCCTTCACCGAAGATGGCTGGTTCGTCGACAATGTGTACGTCGACGGCACCTTGATCTCCGATGGGTCCAGCACCGATCCGTTCGTGGATATCACCGAACTGAATCCGGTAAACAACGACTTCATGGTGATCTTCGTCGGCTTCCGGGACATGGGAACCGACAACCTCTTTGGCATCGTTAGGCTGAGGCTGGATGAGTTGACCGAGGAAGGCATGTCGGAACTCAGCCAGCTGCTGAACGGATCCGACAGCGTGATCATGATGGTCACGTTCGAGGCACCGGAGGGGTACAGCCAGTACGCGGACTACACCTACGAATTCAACTTCAACGATGGAGGACCGAGGCGCAGGTAGAGCCGCCGAGTCACAACACTCAACCAAAGACCCGCCTCACTCTCGAGGCGGGTCTTTTGGTGTGCTCGATGGCCGGTTCGGCCGCCCCCGCTCGCAACCGGATTGGCAGGGTTGCCGGGGTAGCAGTTCCCTTCAAGCGGAAAATGGACCATAGGTCTTACTGCCAGCTGCCTGGGCGCTATCGGATGAGCAGAATGCGGAAGAAAGCGAGGGTCAATGCGGCGTCGAGGACCATAATCACCCAGAGGATGGCCTCACCGACCTCGCCCAATGCCAGCTCTCGGATCGCGTCGACGATGCCTGCCAGGGAGCCACCGAGGCCGAGCGGGCCGGCGCCTTGATCCGAGCGCCCCGAAACGCCCTCGGCGAGCGCCGTCGCCGTTGCTTGCACGGAGGCATCGAAGCGCGCCAGCTCGGTCGCGGTGGCGGCTACCGCCTCGTCGAGAGTCATACCCTCACCACCGCGACGGGGCGAGAGTGGATTGGATCGTTGAGTTGCCGTTGGCTCCCGGCCGGCCCGCGGGTCGGAAACGGTTGGCGTGCCCGTGGCTGGCGGGATTGTCGGCGAACCCGGCAGCTCCGTTCTCGTCGTAGTAGGGCTGCCTTGGGCGCCGGTCGCCGTGGCGGAGAGCTGCGTGTTGGTGGCCGTTGGCCCGGGCTGAGTGGGGGAAGCCGTCGGCGGTATCTGGGAAGAGGTAGGAGTCGGTGAGGGGGGCACGGTCCCGCTGGGAGCAATGGTCGTTGTAGGCACCGCCGTGTTTGCGGCGGTCGAAGTCTTGGTGGCGGTGGCTGTGTTGGTTGGGAGGGGGCTCGGGGTTAGTGTGCTGGTCGCGGAGGATGTCGGCACGGCCGTGGGTGGAGGCGCCTGGATCGTCAGCGAGCCGGCGCTCGTGCTGATTGGGACACTCGATCCGGCCGGCGACGAGGCGGCGGCGTTGCCCAGCGGTAGAGCGATCGTGCCCGGAGCGGAGCCTGCCTTAATCTCGAAGAAGACATTGACCAACGTCCCGTCGGGAATCGCCGTCTGGTTCAACCCAAATACGATGACCCGGACTGTCCCGGAGGAAGGTGTAGAGCTGGACACGGATTTCTCCGCACTCGTCGCCGCTGGACCAGCCGAGACGTGGTCCAAAGTGAGACGAGAGGCGTCGAACGAAAGGTCGAAGTTCAAGCCCGAGACTTCAACACCGCTCGCCGAGTCGATGGAGATCGGTATCGTGACTGTGTCGCCAGGGTCACCGGAGGCGCTCCCCGCAGAGAGTTGGACTCCGCCGCTCGCCTGGATCCCGAGGGGGTTCCAAAGCAGCGCACTCAACACCAGGACCAACGCCGATTGTTTCACCGGGCCAGGCTCCTCCCCCGGGTATTCGCTCTGCACCGTCTGTCCGAACGACCGGCTATCACCATCGGCTACCCGAGCAAGACCAGGTTCACGATGCTCTGCACATCGAGGATGTCGAGTTGACCATCGTCGTTGACGTCGGCGCGGTCCAGGATCCCCGGATCAGTCTCCAAGCCAAGGACGGCATTGGCGCCGAGCTGTACGTCGACGACATCGACTTGTCCGTCGAGGTTGAGGTCGCCCGGCAAAGTGGAGAGAGGGCCGGTCCTCTGCAGGTACACCGCCACCTCGCTGCCCATTCCTGATGGTGAGGTCCAGCTTTGATTGCCCGCCTGGAGGCTGACGTCGGCCTGCGTCACGACCGTGCCCGACACGATGTCCAGCCACTTAAAGGA
>DASWJQ010000032.1:0-13312 GCA_036397095.1 Anaerolineales bacterium | reverse complement strand
CCAGGGTGCTTCGTCGGTCGTGGTTAGCCACGATCCCGGCAGCCTGACCCAGGTGTGCGATCGCCTCGTGTGGCTGGACGAAGGCCGTGAGATGCGAACCGGGCCGGTCGGCGATGTGCTCGAGGCCTACGCTGCCCGCACCCTGCCTTTGTCATCGATCACGCGGGCGGCCTCGGCCGCTGCCTGACCCCTGACATGTCACTGCGCGTTCTGTTCTACTGCCCCGACCAGCATATCGAATACGACGGCCGCACGCCGGACGAGCGCGGCGTCGGCGGTGGGATCACGGCCCGCGTCCGCATGAGCCGGGCGCTGGCCCGCGCCGGGCATGACGTGGTGCATGTGGGCAACTGCCCGCGTCGTCAGATATTCGATGGCGTTGAGTATGTCCCCCTCGAAGCATTCGCTGGGGCGTCTCCAGATGTCCTGATCCTTCAGAGTTCGGGCGGCGCCCTCGATCTTTCGCCTGCGACCAAGCTTGATCTGCGGCCTCGTCACACCATCCTATGGGTCCAAGGTACTGATCGGCCAGGTGGGGTTGAAGGGCTTCCCATTGATGTGATCGTCGCCCCCAGTCGTTTTGTCAAGGACATTGTGACGGCCGAGTGGGCTATGCCTGCCAGTCAGGTGGTCGTTTCGTATAACGGATATGAGGCTTCCCTGTTCGATCCGGTGAGGCCGATCGAGCGCGATCCTTATCGGCTGATCTACTGCTCGCACCCGTCGAAGGGACTCCAGCCGGCGTATGAGGTTTTGAACCTCCTGCGGCAAGAAGACGCGCGGTACAACCTTCAAGTTCTAGGCGGCGTGGGGCTGTGGGGCGGGAAGAATGAAAGCCCAACGGATTTGCCTGCCGGCGTCGAGTATCACGGTCTCGTCGGGCAACAGGAACTCAGTGACGCTTTGCGCATTAGTGCTTTCTGCATGCAATTGCAGAACCGCTTGGAGCCGGGCGCGCTGGTGGTGGCCGAGGCCAAACGAGCGGGCTGCCTCCTGGTTACCAGCGCTGTTGGAGTGTTCCCCGAGCAGGTAACCGATGAAGTCAATGGCCTACTCGTCGATGGCGATGCATTCGATCCGTCAACTTGGGGGCGGGCAGCCGCCCGCATCCTTGCGTGTCAACGGGACCCTATCCTTCTCGAACGGATGCGTCAACGGGCGCAGGTGGAACCGGCGAGCTGGGACGAGATTGCGGCGGATTGGATTGAGGATTGGCAGCGGAGGCTTGGTTATGGCCAGCGGCTCCGGACGGCAAGCTGGCGATGACGATTATCTTGATCGCTGGCTACTACGGGTTTGGCAATCTGGGCGACGAGGCCATTCTAAGTGTCCTCCTGTCCGATCTGTCTGAACTTAGTGGTGCCCAACCTACGGTCCTGTCGGGCAACCCAAACCTAACCTCTCGTTTGCATCAGACGCCGGCTGTCGATTGGCGCGACGCGCCCGCGGTCACGCGGGCGCTCGAGCAAGCCGATTGGCTGATCCTCGGCGGAGGCGGGTTAATCCACGATTACTGGCCGACAGCCCATGAGGACGTGTTGACCTCCCGTCAGCATGATCTCTCATACCTGGCTGGTCTTGTTGCCCTGGCTGGCGCGTTCGGCGTGCCCGTCGCTGGTTATGGCCTTGGCGTCGGACCGTTGTCCGGCGTCGAAGCCGAGGATCTCGCCCGGGCCGTGCTTGGTGCCTGCCGCTGGCTGTCGGTACGTGACGCGGGCTCGGCCCAGGTGATCAAAACCCTTGGATTAGTTCGCGATCCGGAGTCTGTCGAAGTAGGCGCAGATCTTGCCTTGCGCCTGCCAGCTTGGCGCAGTTCACGGGCAGGTCGGAGTAGTCAATACTTGGCACGAGCCTTCGACCGGCCAAAAACCCTCGGGGTAAGCCTGCGCTATTGGGACTTCGGTGTTGCGCCCGAGGTCGTACAAACCCGGCTGGCCGAGGGCCTCGACCATTGGCTCGCACAGCCAGGCACGGCGGTGCGCTTCGTTCCCTTCCAGACCGGCGCTGTCGGCAAGTACGAGGATGATGCAGCGATGGCCGAAGGCGTGATGCTTCGGATGGAGCATGGCAGCCGGAGTAGCCTCGAGCTGGCGGGTAGTTTCGATCGGGCAGCCGAATTGATTGGCAAATGCGATCTGTGGTTGGCCGGCCGCTATCACGCTGCTATTGCCGGCCTTGTGCTAGGAGTGCCCACGGTCATCCTGTCCTACGATCCAAAATGTCATGAACTCGCCAGCGCAGTGGCTGCCGAGCCACTCGCATTCGACGTCACCCGATTGCAGGAAGGCGGGCTGTTCGAGCGGTTGGAGGCCTGCCTAGCGAACTGGCCCCAATTTGAACCAATGATTCAGGACCAGATTGAACAGCTTGGCGCCCAGTCCGAGTTGACCAAAGGAGGGTTCCTGCAGGCGCTCCAGGTCCCGCTGCCTGACCGCACATACTCGAAACAATCATCCGCCATCCTGGCCGAACGATTGTCCCAGGGACAAATTGCAGCCTCGTGGATGCGTGACCAAGCCGAGGTGCAAGGCTCAGCGCCGAGGGGCCAAGAAGGGTCTGCCCGGTCACTCGCCAACATGCTGCATACTCTGCGCGATCAGCACGACAGGTTGCAGCATCGGTTGGGGACTGCGGCCGATGAACGCGCCAAGCTACTTGATCGCCAGCAGGCCCTACACGTCGAGCAGGAGGCGCTCGAAGCGGAGGTTGAGGCCGAGCAAAGAGCTCGCCTGCAGCTTGCGGCCGAGCTGACCGCGATCCGGGGAACGGCAGGATTTCACCTGCTGGCCGCGTATTGGGGGCTGGTCAGCCGGCTGGCACCGGTCGGCAGCCTTCGGCGCCAATGGTTGGCCCGTCTGCGCAGCCTGTTACGGCAAGACCGAGGATCGATCTACCAGCCTGTCCACGACCGCCGGGTCGGCGTCCCGCAACCCAGTTTGGGCCGAGGAATCAACGGAGTGTCACCTGCCGTCAGCCCGGCGATGCCCGGCCTCGGCGCGGAGTATTGGAGAAAGCTGGCGTCGGCTGAAGAGGCGTTCATACTGGTGGCACCCACCCCCTTCAACCCGGATGAAGGGCAGCGGTCCAACCATATGAGTCTTCAGTTGGCCGCCCGGGGTATCCCGGTGCTGTACGCGCACTGGCGCTGGTCAAGTACCGAAACGACCGCTGATCCGAATCCGCATCCGCTCATCGGATCGGTTCCACTAGACGAACTGCTTTCCGATCCCAGTCCAGTGCTTGCGCGGGTCGGCGCCAAGTCGGTCTGGTTGTGGGTCGAATTCCCCTACCCGGGCCTATTCGATCTGGTCGCCCTCGCCCACGGGCTCGGCTGGTTTGTGTTGTACGACGTGATTGACAATTGGCAGGCATTTCACAGTGTTGGCCAGGCCCCTTGGTATGAGCCCGCCTTTGAAAGCCATCTGGCCAATACGGCGGATGTTGTTACCGCCACCACCACTTCCTTGGCCGGCCGCATCGAGCACAGGACCGGTCGCCGCCCCCATGTCTTGGCCAACGCTGGCGCATTGGCGTTGAGCAGCGACGGGCCCGGCCCGGTCCAAGAGGGTGCCATCACTGTTGGCTATTTTGGCCATCTCTCGCCGGCGTGGTTCGACTGGGAGTTGCTGACAGAAGTGGCGCGACAGCGTCCCGCGTGGAGATTTGAACTGGTCGGCCCGCCACCACCGCGGCTGGCGGTCAGGCCGCCGGCCAACCTGCAACTGCTAGGCGAACTTCCGCAGGATCGGCTGGCGTCGATTGCCAGGGACTGGCATGTCGGTATCGTCCCGTTTCGGCAAGGTGAGCTAGCCCAGGCCGTCGATGCGGTCAAGGTCTATGAATACCTGGCCCTGGGCCTTCCAGTCGTGGTCAGCGGGATCGCTGTACCGGCCGGCGCGCAGCCGCATGTGGTTGGGGCAAAGGGCCCGCGGGCTTTCCTGACGGAGATAGAGCGAATGGCCGAACGCCGAGGTGAGAAAATCGTGGACAGGCATGCTTATGCCGCCCGCCATACATGGTCACAGCGCGCGGACGAATTGCTTGACTACTTGGAAACGCTGCCGCAGCGCGCTGCCGAGAAGTGGGCGGTCGAAAGTTCTGTATGAAGGTCCTTTTCTGCTACCGGTACTTGACCTTGGGCGGCGTGGAGTCGGTGATCCGCACACGTCTGGCTGGGCTCCCGCAGGTGGGCATTGAGGCCCATGCCTGGTTCTTGCGGCCCGGGCCCGGTTTGAAGATGTTCGGCGAGCTGCCAGACAAGGTGCTCCTCGGTGATTCGGAGCCCAGCAAGCAGGCGGTTGCTGATGGGGGATTTGATCTGATCACCGTCATCGATACGCCAGAGCTGCATCCCTGGCTACACAACAGCGGGTTCCGCTTCGGGGTTGAGTCGCACACACCTTACGTAGAGAACTTGACATACTTGGGGCAGCTCGATGGCCGACAAGTGCGTCTTATCTTCACCCCTTCCAGTCATCAGCGGCATCAGGTTGTGTCACGGCTGCAGGCCGACATTCCAGTCGTCGTTGTCCCAAATCCGGTCGACGAGCGGTACCTGAGGCCAACGGCACTGCTACCAGACGTACCACCTGCCCCAATTGTTGCCTGGGTTGGCCGGCTCGATCGTCTCAAGAACTGGCGTCGGTTTTTAGCGATCGGCCAGGCCGTGCTCAAGGAACAGCCGCAGCTCGAGCTATGGCTAGTCGGCGCTTTTCCCCACGGTGCCGACTGGCACGACCTCTATCGACAGGCGCGGCGCCGCGGTTGCCTCGAAAGACTGCGCTGGTACCAGGCGGTGCCGCAGGCGCGACTGGCGAGGCTGCTCGATGCTGTCCGCCAATCGGGCGGAGTCTTGCTATCGACGTCCGACGGAGAGTCTTTCGGGATGACGGTAGCTGAAGCCATGGCTCGCGAGTGCCCGGTCGTTGTGCCAGACCAACCGCCGTTTGACGAATTCGTCGAGCACAATGTATCGGGCGTGCGCTATTCCGCTGGCGACCATCGGCAGGCTGCACGATTAGTGCTGCAGCTCTTGACCGATCACAAAGCACGTGCCCGGCTTGGGAAGGCGGCCAGGCAGGTTATTCTGGAGCGACACGCACCGCAGGTCGCCATCCCCCAGTTGGCGCAGATCCTACAAACCGTGATCCGTGGCAACGAATCCTACGCCGAGCAGGTAACCGATCAGGCTGCTACGATTTCCTATCGCGCCGCACCGGATACTCTAGTTCCAGTAGGTCGGTGGCCCGAATCACCTAACGACCCGCCTATGAGCGGACGGTAGAATTACCTCAGTGAGGCGCGGCCAGCCGGGCCGACCCGGAGCAAAAGGAAGGGTATGGGTTTGAAGCTGGTGCGGCACGGCTGGAAAATCAGCGCACTGGTCCTGTTCGCGGTGCTTGCACTTGCGGTATCTAGCCCCGGGCAGGGAGCCATGGCTGCCGTCGAACAGCACCCCGGTGAGGTCGCCGGTCTCGACACCTTAGCAGCACGCGCCCAGCAAGCGGGCAGCGTGCGTGTCATTATCCGGCTGGCCGTCTCCTACCGGCCGGAAGCCCGCCTGGGCTGGCTGGCCGCGCTGCAGCAGCGGGCCCAGATCCGCCAGCAGCAGGACCGATTGTTCGCCGGGCTGGGCACCGCCTCGATCCGGGCCTCTCACCGTTTCAGCCGCCTACCGCTGGTGGCCGTCGAGCTCGACCCGGAAGGCGTTCGCCGTCTGGCCGAGCAGCCCAACATTCTGTCGGTCCAGCAAGATGTTCCGCAGCCGCCCCTGTTGGCCGAGACCATTCCGCTGATCGGCGCCGACGACGCCTGGGCGGCCGGCTTCGATGGCAGCGGCTGGTCGGTCGCCATCCTGGATACCGGGGTCGCCACCGGCCACCAGGCTTTCAGCGGCAAGCTCACCACCGAGGCATGTTTCTCGGGCGCCTGGGCCCCGAGTGAGTCCTTGTGCCCCAACGGGCAACAGAGCCAGACCGGAACCGGCGCCGGGCTCAACTGCAGCACCTCCATCTACGGCTGCGATCACGGCACGCATGTGGCCGGCATCGCCGTCGGCGACGGCTCGCCGGCCGGGGTGGCCCCCGGCGCCGGTCTGATTCCGATCCAGGTCTTCTCAGAATTCTCCGGCAGCGATTGCAACGGGTTCGGCCTGCCCAGCCCGTGCGCCCTCACCTGGACGACCGACCAGATTTCGGCGCTCGAATGGCTGGCCGGTGTCACTTCGACCTTTGACATCGCCGCCGCCAACATGAGCTTGGGGGGCGGGGAGGGCTATAGCTCGGCCTGCGACAGCGACAGCCGCAAGACGGCCATCGATGCGCTGCGCGCCGCCGGGGTAGCCACAACGATTGCCGCAGGCAACAGCGGGTTCACCGGATCGATATCAGCTCCGGCCTGCATCTCGAGCGCCATCTCGGTTGGGGCCTCGACCGACTCGGACACCGTAGCCGGCTATTCCAACTTCGCCGAAATTCTGGATCTGCTGGCGCCGGGCTCGTTCGTCTTCGCCCCCGTCCCCGGCAATACGTACGGCACCAAGAGCGGCACGTCGATGGCGGCGCCGCACGCCGCCGGCGTCTGGGCTATCCTTAAGCAAGCGGCCCCTTCGGCCTCCGTCGATGCGATTCTGGTTTCGCTGATAAACCACGGCCAGCTGTTGACCCGTTCCGGCTCGGGCTACGCAAAGCCGCGCATTCAGGTGGACCAGTCGCTGACCGATTTCCCGGCGGCGCCGACCGCCACGCCCAGCAAGTCGACCACGCCCACGCCGACCGCTACGCCCTCGCCGACGCCAACGCCGACGGTCAGCCCGACGGCTACTGCCAGCCCCACGTCTACGTCTACCCCGACCGCAACACATACGCCGACCGCCACGCCGGTCTTTGAGGATGTCCCGTTCGACTACTGGGCCCACGACTACATCGTCGGCCTGTACGACGCCGGCTACGTCGCCGGCTGCTCGGCTGAACCGCGGCTGTACTGCCCCGACCGCATTCTGAATCGGGCGGAGAGCTCCGTCTTTGTGCTGCGCGGCCAATATGGCGGCGTGGCCGACCCACCGCATTCGGCCCCCGACTCGCCAACCTTTGTCGATGTCGCCAGCTTGTTCTGGGGCTACGGCTGGATCGAGAGCCTGTGGACCGACGGCTTCACCGCCGGCTGCAGCGCCGATCCGCTGGCCTATTGCCCCGAGGCGCAGCACACCCGGGCCGAGGGCAGCGTCTTCTTCCTGCGCGTTCTCAACGGCGTCAGCTACGAACCGCCGGCGCCAGTCGGGTTGTTCGACGACGTGGACCTGGGCGCCTGGTATGCCGGTTGGGCCGAAGCGGCCTACAATGCCGGCCTGCTGCCGGCCTGCGCAAGCGGGCCGCTGCGTTTCTGCCCCGAGGACGAACTCGACCGGGCCTGGGCCGCCTACATGATGGTCCAGGCCAAGGGCGGGTTGCCGCTGTCCGAGTGAGATCCAGCCCGGCCGGCCAGGGCGTATAGATTGGCAGCACGACCATTGGGGGCGGCGTGTCGTTGCGCTTGTCTGGAAGGCATTTCATTGTGACGGTAACTCCCATTCGGCGGAACCTGGTACGGTTCGGGCTCCTGATCCTCAGCCTGACTCTGGGCCTGGTTGGATCGTCGCATGCAGTGGTAGGGCGGCCGGCGGCGATCGCTCCGCCGGCCAGCGGCGCCGATCTGGCTCCCTACTTCACCCTTACGCAGGTTGCCAGCGGGCTGACCCAGCCGGTGGCGGCCGCTAACGCCGGCGATGGCAGTGGACGGTTGTTCATCATCGAACGCGCCGGCGTGGTTCGCATTTTGCAGGCGGGCTCCCTGTTGTCGACGCCCTTCCTTGACATACGCAGCCGCGTCGAAGACGGCGGATCGGAGCAAGGGCTGCTCGGTCTGGCCTTCCATCCGGACTACGCCAGCAACGGCCGTTTCTTTGTCCACTACACGCGCGCCGACCGCGCCCTGGTGATCGCCGAGTACGCCGTCGGCGCCGACCCCGATCAAGCCGATGCCAACAGTGAGTCGGTCATGCTCGTCATCCCCAAGAACCACACCAATCACAACGGCGGCACGTTGGCCTTTGGGCCGGATGGGCTGCTCTACATTTCGACCGGCGATGGCGGCGGGGGAGGTGATCCGGGGGACAACGGCCAGAACCTGGACAGCCTGCTCGGCAAGATCCTGCGGATCGATGTGGACGGCGCCAGCCCGTATGCCGTGCCGGCCGCCAATCCCTTTGCCAGCGACGGCGATCCGGATACCCGCGGCGAGATTTGGGCTTATGGGCTGCGCAACCCCTGGAAGTATGCCTTCGATCGGGCCAGTGGGGATTTGTGGATTGCCGATGTCGGGCAATCGCGCCAGGAAGAAGTCAATTTCCAGGCCGCTGCCAGCCCCGGGGGCGAGAACTACGGCTGGCGCTTGATGGAGGGCTCCCTATGCTACAACCCCTCGTCCAACTGCAATCCGGGCGGGCTGACGATGCCGGTGGCCGAGTACTCGCAATCGGCGACCGGCGGCTGCTCGGTGACCGGCGGCTATGTGTACCGCGGGACCCAATCCCCGGCTCTACACGGTATCTATCTGTATGGCGACTTCTGCAGCGGCGATATCTGGGGCTTAGAGCCCGATGGTTCGGGCGGTTGGTCTTCCTATGCCCTGACCGACGCCGGCTTCCTGATTTCGTCGTTTGCCGAGGACGAGGCCGGCGAGGTGTACGCCTTCGATTACGGAGCAGGCGGGCTGTACCAGGTCAGCCTGCGCTCCTTTGCCGACGTGCTTCCGTCTTACTGGGCCTTTGAAGAGATTGAAGCTATCTACCAGGCCGGCTACGTTGCCGGCTGCTCGGCCGACCCGCGGCTGTATTGCCCCGACCGCATCCTCAACCGCGCCGAGAGCGCCGTCTTCGTGCTGCGCGGCGAGTACGGCAGCATCGCCGACCCGCCCCATACTCCACCGGCGACGCCGACATTTGTCGATGTCGCCACTTCGTTCTGGGGCTACGGTTGGATCGAGAGCCTGTGGATCGACGGATTCACCGCCGGCTGCAGCGCCGATCCGCTGGCCTATTGTCCCGATTCGCAGCACACGCGGGCTGAGGGCAGCGTGTTTTTCCTGCGAATCCTCAACGCCCCGAGCTACGAGCCGCCGGCGCCGGTCGGCCTGTTCGACGACGTGGATCTGGGCGCCTGGTATGCCGGCTGGGTAGAAGCCGCCTACAATGCCGGCCTGCTGCCGGCCTGCGCCAGCGGGCCGCTGCGATTCTGCCCCGAGGACGAGCTCGACCGCGCCTGGGCCGCCTACATGCTGGTCCAGGCGAAAGGCGGTCTGCCCCTTCCCTAAGCTGCCAGGCACACTTGTCGGCAGCTAGCTATAATGCGGCACGCTCAAGGCCATGCCAGCAAGCGGGGAACGCGACAACCGGCAATACTGCCTGCGCGGCCTAGGTCGAAAGGAATTGGATGGAGAGTCCACCCAGACAGCCGAGCCTGAATAAGCAGACTGCCGCCCATGCCCGCGGCCGAGAGCTCATGATTATCATGGTGCTCGGTTTCTTGATCGGGCTCGTTTTCGCCACTTTCATCGGCACGGTCCTGTGGTCGTTTGGCTATCTAACCTGGGGCGAGGTGGGCTGTCCAGATGCCAAGACGATTTGCCCGGCCACCCCGGCCGCGCTGCCAGTGTGCGCCACCTGTGAGGTGATTGTGGTCACCCCTACGCCGTCACCGACCGACACACCGACCCTGACTCCAACGCCCGACATCCAGGCGACGGCCACCGCCGCCTGCCAGGCGTTCGGTCAGCAGTTCCCTGGCACACCGTGCCCGCCGCTGGAACCGACGGCAACCCCTTGAGCAACCCGCGTTTGGCCGACAGCGAGCATCCCAAGCGTCTTCGACCAGCCTTGGGAACTGACAGGACCTATCCGGTCGACGTGGTCATCCTGGCGCGTGATGAAGAAACGATCTTGCATCGCACCATTTCCAACTTGCTGCCGCTGCTGCAGCCCGGGGACCGCCTGAATGTCGTGGCCGATCACTGCCGCGACCAAACCGCTCTGGTCGCTAAGCAGTTGGGGGCGACTGTCTATCGTCGGTCGGGCGGGTTGGCCGGCAAGGGCCGAGCGCTCGGCTGGTGGCTTGAAAGGACGCGAGACTTCCAACCGAGGGCCGGGGTCATCGTGTTTGACGCAGACAGCCGGACATCAAGCCCGGCATTGCAGGCTTTGCGCAGCCGGCTGCGGGCGGGCCAGCAAGCGATTCAATCGCGGGTCATTCCTGTCGTAACCGGCACCAATCCGATTCCGGTGCTGGCCGCGCTTTCCGAGGAAGTGGAGCAAGCCGTGTTCGATGTCGCCAGACAGCAATTGGGCTGGCCCGTTCGCCTGAGGGGAACCGGCATGGCCTTTGACCGCCGGGTCCTTTCGGCCTGCGCATCCGACTTGGCTTCCTCGGTGGAGGATGCCGAGCTGTCGTGGCTGCTGTTCGCCAGTGGGGTTCGGATACACGCTGCTCCTGAGTCGGCGGTCTTCGATCCAAAGCCGGCCGATGCCGAAGCAGCCGTCCGCCAAAGAGCCCGCTGGCTGCAGGGACAAGTGGACTTGGCCAGGTCTCGGCCCATGTTGGTCGGTAAACTCTTAACCCAGGGGCCGGCTGGTTGGTCGCTGCTCAGCACAATCTTGTTGAAACCGCGCTCGCTGTTGGTTCCACTCAAGTTGTTGTTGGCAGCAAGTGGACTGGCCTGGCTGGGGCTTGCCCAAGCTGGCCCAGCGCCATGGCTCTTGATGGCGCCGCTGGCGATGGATCTCGTCGCACTGGCCCTCGGTTTGTGGATAGTGCCGCCGCACAGACGCCTGCGTTACCTGGCAGCGTTGCTTCATACGCCCATCTTCTTCGGCGTTTGGGTTCGCAGTCTATTGCTGGCACGCATCTCCACGGATCCCTGGCTTCGAAGTCGGACTGGCGCACTTGAAGGCACCCTGGGCGAATCGTCGACCGCCAGCGTCTAACGGTGGGGACTGACGGCCCCAGCCGCTGGTCCCCCGGCTGGCTGCTGTTCCCCCTCTTGCTCTCGCTCTACCTATTCTCGTTCAATGGCCTCTTTCGGGTAGACGACGAACACATCCTGGCTGCACGGGCGCAAAGCGTGGCCCTGCGGGGCGAGTTTGCCGACCCGCAGGTCTATGGCAACCAACGAGTGCGCCAGTTGGAGCTGTGGGGGGAGGCGGCCAGCCAGGTAGAACCTGGCTTGTCGCTTGTAGGTGCAGGTCTGTACCAACTGGGCTTAGCCTTCGGCTGGAGCGGCGGACAGGCCCTGTTCTTGACCAATGCGTTCGCCACTGCAGCCACCGCCGTTCTGCTCTATGCCAGCCTGCGTGCCCTGGGGATCGAAACCAACCTGTCTTTCTTCACCGCCCTGGCTTTCGGGGCCACCACACAAGCCATGCCCTATGCGCTGACCTTCTACCGGGACTCGCTGGCGATGGCCATGTGTGCCCTGGCCATGCTGGGGCTTGCCCGCCAAATGGGCGTAGGCCAGTCGTCGGCCTGGGGGAACGCCGGTTTGATCCTCACGGGGGTTGTAGGGGGCGCGCTTGTCAAGAACAGCTCGCTGACGATGCTCCCCGCGCTGGCCGTGGGGCTGGTGCTGCAGCGGCGAAGCGTTGGCAGGCACTGGCTGCCCTGGCTTCTAGGGTTGTTGTTGCTGGCGGGTGGCTTTCTCATCGCAGGCGAAGGTGCGCTAGCCCGGTTCAGTTGGGTCTACTATCGCTCACTTTTTTCTCACTTCCTGACAGTCGATCCGGCAGTGGCGTTGGTGGCCACCATCGGGCCGTGGGTGAGCCCGGCCAAGAGTCTGTTTCTCTTCTCGCCTGTGCTCTTGCTGCTCTTCTGGCCGGGCAGTTGGCGCGCCCTGCCGAGTGGATTTGCAGTCTTTTCGCTGATCTTCGCCGTGCTTCTGGGGCTGGCCCAGGGCCTGTTCTACGGCTCGATCTGGGGCAGCGGTTTCGGCTGGGGGCTGCGTCATATGCTGCCGGCGCTGCCGGCGTTGATGGTGCTGGCTGCAGCCGGTCTAAGGGAAGCCTGGCGCCAGGGGCGGGCAGGCAGGCTGCTCGTGATCGGGCTGTGCTCGGCGGGGTTGGTCTTCCAGTTGGCGGCAAGCTGGACCGCCTGGCACCCCATTTACCAGACCTGGCAACTGGCCGGTCTGGCGCCCTACGATGCGTCGGCGCCCTGGTCGCCAAGGCTGCTTGCCCATGTGCCGCAAGTCAGCAGTTGGCTTACCCCTGCCAACTGGGACCTGGCCTGGCTGCGCCTCGTCAGAGTCGGTGCGGCTTCGGCGTGGTTTATTCCGCTAAGCGCTGCCTGTGTGTTTGGCCTGGGCCTGGCCGCACTGCGCCAGCGATGGTCGGTGCAGCCCGCCGGCCTTGAGCCGACCCTGCTTGCGTTGGCATTGGCGGGGTCGTTCATCCTTCCCTTCTACCCTCAACTGGCGCTGGTTGAGGCTGACCCTTCTTTGCCGTTGGTTGAGCCCGATCTGGTGCAGAGCCACGCGTATTTGCGCCAGGTGATGACCCCGGATGATGTGCTGGTCGTCGATTCGTACGGCACGCGCGCCTGGACCTATTTCCAATATCAATGGGACCAACCGCAACCATGGTACTCGCTGCCTTTCGAGGTGCCCGACGCCGCGGCCGAGCCGGCTGGAGCGCCCTCGGCTGCGACGGTTGACTTATTGGGGCGCCTGCTGGCTTCGCACGAACACCTGTATTACCTGACGACCTCCGAATCGCCGGACGCCCGTCTGGGGCGCGAAGTGGCCTGGCTTAAGGCCAACGCTGCCGTCGTCGGTCAACAGCAGTTTGGCGACGGAGGCAGGCTAAACATCCACGTATTTGGGCCGTTGACGCCGGATTAAGGCAGCGGCAGGCCGCCCTTGGCCTGGACCATCATGTAGGCGGCCCAGGCGCGGTCGAGTTCGTCGTCGGGGCAGAAGCGGAGGGGATCGCTGGCGCAGGCCGGCAGCAGGCCGGCGTTGTAGGCCGCTTCGGCCCAGCCGGCATACCAGGCGCCCGGGTCCACGTCGTCGAACAGACCGACCGGGGCCGGTGGCTCGTAGCTGACGCCGTTGAGAACCCGGAGAAAGAAAACGCTGCCTTCGGCCCGACTGTGCTGCGCCTCGGGGCAGTAGGCTAATGGATCGGCGCTGCAGCCTGCGGTGAAGCCGTCGGTCCACAGGCTCTCGATCCAGCCGAAACCCCAGAACGAGCTGGGCACGTCGACAAAGGTCGGCGAGCCGGGAGGTGAGT
>DASWJQ010000031.1:0-3532 GCA_036397095.1 Anaerolineales bacterium | reverse complement strand
CCTGGCCTCGCGGTGATTCTGGTCGGCAGCGATCCTGCCTCTCAGGTCTACGTCTCGCACAAGCGCAAAGACTGCGAAGAAGTCGGCTTCGTTTCCCAGGCCTACGACCTTTCCGCCAGCACCAGCCAAGGCGAGCTTCTGGCGCTGATCGAACGATTGAACGACGACCCGAGCATTGACGGCATCCTGGTGCAGCTGCCGCTGCCGGAAAACCTCGATGCGTCTTTATTGCTCGAGCACATCCGCCCGGACAAAGATGTCGACGGTTTTCATCCCTACAACATCGGGCGCCTGGCCCAGCGCATGCCGCTGCTGCGCCCCTGCACACCGAAAGGCATCATGACCCTGCTGCACAGCACCGGGGTGGATCTGTATGGCCTGCATGCCGTGGTAGTCGGCGCATCCAATATCGTCGGCCGGCCCATGGCCATGGAACTGCTGCTGGCCGGTTGCACCGTCACCATCACCCATCGCTTCACCAAGGACCTGGCCGGCCATGTGGCACAGGCCGACATAGTGGTTGTCGCCGCCGGCAAGCCGGGCCTGGTCAAGGGCGAGTGGATCAAGCCTGGCGCCATCGTCATCGATGTCGGGATCAACCGCCAGGCGGACGGCAAACTGATCGGCGACGTGGAGTATGACACCGCCCTACCCCGCGCCGGCTGGATCACCCCGGTACCGGGCGGCGTCGGCCCCATGACCCGCGCCGGCCTGCTGGAAAACACCCTGCACGCGGCCGAGCACCTGCACAAGTAGCCGGCTCGACAACCATGAAAAACGGCACCCGCGGGTGCCGTTTTTTGATTTAGGGCCTGTTAACCATCAGTCACCCGCCTGTTCCCAGGACTTGAGCAGCTCGGTGTAATTGATGGTTTCGCCCTTGGGCTTTTCGTTGGCCAGTTTCGGCTTGGGTGCGCCCGGCTGATCCAACCAGTACTGCGGATCTTTCGCCCCGTTCAGCTTGGGGCCGCACTCACCCAGCACGCCGGCGCGCTCCAGACGACCGAGCATGGTGTCCTGGGCTGCCGCCAGACCGTCCAGCGCCTCTTGCGGCGACTTGTCGCCACTGGCCGCTTCGGCGATGAATTGCCACCACAACTGCGCCAAACGCGGGTAGTCCGGTACGTTGGTGCCGGTCGGCGTCCACTGCACCCGTGCCGGGCTGCGATAGAACTCGACCAGACCACCGAGCTTAGGCGCAATATCCGTCATCGCCTGCGAGTTGATATCCGACTCGCGAATCGGCGTCAGACCGACCAGGGTTTTCTTCAGCGACACGGTTTTCGAGGTGACGAACTGGGCATACAGCCAGGCCGCCAGGCGCTGCTTGTCGGGCGTGGACTTGAGGAAGGTCCAGGAGCCGGCGTCCTGATACCCGAGTTTCATGCCCTCTTCCCAGTACGGCCCCTTCGGCGAAGGCGCCATGCGCCATTTCGGCGTGCCGTCGCCGTTGACCACCGGCAGACCGGGCTTGGTCATATCCGCGGTAAAGGCGGTGTACCAGAAGATCTGCTGGGCGATGCTGCCTTGCGCCGGCACCGGGCCCGCCTCGGAGAAGGTCATGCCCTGGGCTTCCGGCGGCGCGTACTGACGCATCCAGTCGACATACTTGGTGGTCGCGTAGACCGCCGCCGGGCCATTGGTGGCGCCACCACGGGCGACGCTGGAGCCGACCGGCCGGCAACCCTCGACCCGGATACCCCACTCGTCCACCGGCAAGCCGTTGGGCAAGCCCTTGTCGCCGCCGCCGGCCATGGAGAACCAGGCATCGGTGAAGCGCCAGCCCAGGGACGGATCCTTCTTGCCGTAATCCATATGGCCATAGACGCGCTGGCCGTCGATGTCCTTGACCTTCTCCGAGAAGAACTCGGCGATGTCCTCATAGGCCGACCAGTTGACCGGCACGCCCAGCTCGTAGCCGTAGATGTCCTTGAACCGGGCCTTCAGTTCCGGGCGCTCGAACCAGTCGGCGCGGAACCAGTAGAGGTTGGCGAACTGCTGGTCGGGCAGTTGATACAGCTTGCCGTCCGGCCCGGTGGTGAAGTCCAGACCGATGAAATCTTCCAGGTCCAGGGTCGGCGAGGTGAAATCCTTGCCGTCGCCGGCCATCATGTCGGTCAGCGGCACGGCCTTGCCGTAACGGAAGTGGGTGCCGATCAGGTCCGAGTCGTTGATATAGCCGTCGTAGATGTTCTTGTCCGACTGCATCTGGGTTTGCAGCTTCTCGACCACGTCGCCTTCTTGCATCAGGTCGTGCTTGAGCTTGATCCCGGTGATTTCGCTGAAGGCCTTGGCCAGCACCTTGGACTCGTACTCGTGGGTGGCAATCGTCTCCGAAGCGACACTGATTTCCATGCCGCGAAACGGCTCCGCCGCCTTGATGAACCACTTCAGTTCTTCGAGCTGTTGTTCCGCGGTCAACGTCGAGGGCGCGAACTCGTCGGCGATCCATTTCTTTGCCGCCTCCTCATAGGCATCGGCCCAGGCCGCACCGCTCAATCCGGACAACGCCAGCAAGGCTGCCAGCGCCATGCCATGTCGAGCTTTGTTGTTATTGTCGAACATAGAGACCTCCATCTCAGGGTTTGGGGTGAGGCAAGCGGGAAACGGACGCGCCCAGCCAGCGGGCGCCCCGGCTTAGCCCCAACGCATCACTGCAAACAGCCAGAACAGGGACAGCAGCGAGGCTATCCACACGCTCCAATCGGTCGTGCCCACCACCAGCAGGTGCAGGTAGGCGCTTCCCAGCAGACCGATAAACAGCCGATCACCACGGGTGGTGCTGATCGGCAAGAAGCCTTTGCGCTCGATGCATGGGGAGCGCAGTTCCCATACGGTCATACCCGCCAGAATCGTCGCGATAGCGCCGAAGAACAGGGCAGTGGGTAGAGTCCAAGCCATCCAATCCATAATCGTTGCTCCTTAGGGCATGGAAAAAAATAACTGCTACGTATTGCGCCGGATTTTCGTTTGCCTTCAAGGCCGCTCCTGGGCATCCCTGCCCCCGCGGCATTAGTGAGTCCGTTCACGTCGCACGGCAAGGCGCGCATAGTCGTTCTATGTAAGCTTTGCCGTAACGCCGAAGGCGGACGAAAAGACCAGCAAGACGGCGTAGTTATTTATTGACAGGCCCTTAAACCCGGCCCAGGGCGAAGCCCTTGGCCACGTGGTTGCGGACGAACCAGATCACCAGCATCCCCGGCAGGATGGTCAACACGCCGGCAGCGGCCAGCACTCCCCAGTCGATACCGGAAGCCGAGACGGTGCGGGTCATCACCGCGGCGATGGGTTTGGCGTTCACCGAGGTCAGGGTGCGCGCCAGCAGCAGCTCGACCCAGGAGAACATGAAGCAGAAGAATGCGGTGACGCCGATGCCCGAGCCGATCAGCGGGACGAAGATCTTGACGAAGAATTTCGGGAAGCTGTAGCCGTCGATATAAGCCGTTTCGTCGATCTCCTTGGGCACCCCGGACATGAAGCCTTCGAGAATCCACACCGCCAGCGGCACGTTGAACAGGCAGTGCGCCAGGGC
>DASWJQ010000030.1:0-47763 GCA_036397095.1 Anaerolineales bacterium | reverse complement strand
CATTCAGCCGGGCCGATGCCGTTGGCATAGTCGACAGCCGGTCGCCATCCCTCGACGGCCAATGGGAGGTCACCCCATTCCAGACGTTGAGCGACTGGGCTTGGGTGCCCGGCGTCGCCTGGGGCGCTGACAGCCGCACCCTGTTCTACGTCAACCATGGCCCGCCGATTGGCCTTGAAGGCCCGACCGCTTCCCCGGTCTTCGAATTGTCCGTCCAGGCGCCGCAAGGCGGCGGGGCGCTCAAACTCGCCACACAGAGCGGCATGTTCGCCCTGCCTTCGACCTCACCGGCTCTTGTTCGGGAATCCGGAGAAGTGGCCTATGCTGTGGCCTTTTACCAGGCCATCGACCCGCTTTCGAGCCAGGACTCCTCCTATCGACTGATGGTTATCGATCGCGACGGCAGCAACATGCGAACGCTGTTTCCCGCACCCGACCAGCCTGGGTTGCGCGGTGACGACCTGCAACAGCCGGTAGTCTGGTCCCCAGATGGGGACTTGATTGCGGTCCGCTCGCGCGGCGACCTGTGGATCGTCGAGGCGGCCAGCGGCCAGGCCCAACAAATCACCGGGGACGGGCAGACAGCGGCCTTTGACTGGGCAGACGGCTAGCATAGACTCACGGGCCGATTGACGGCCCCCGGTTAACACAGGAGGCTTCATCCTTGAGAGTATTGGTGACAGGCGGCGCTGGCTTTATCGGCTCCCACTTGTGCGACCGCCTGTTGGCGGAAGGACACCAAGTGGTGGTGGTCGACAATCTGGTGACCGGCGATTTGCAGAACATTGCGCACCTGGCCGGGCGAGATGACTTCCTCTTCTTGCAGCACGATGTGTCCAACTTCATCTTCGTACCGGGCAAACTCGACGCTGTGATGCACCTCGCTTCGCCGGCCAGCCCCAACCCTGCCTCTCCGTTTGGCTATCCGCAGCTACCGATCCAGACTCTCAAAGTAGGCGGGCTCGGAACTCACAACGCCTTGGGCGTAGCCCGGGTCAACCAGGCCCGCTTCTTACTGGCCTCGACCTCCGAAGTCTACGGAGATCCGCAGGAGCATCCTCAGCGGGAGGAATATTGGGGCCATGT
This sequence comes from Anaerolineales bacterium, assembly GCA_036397095.1. Lineage (GTDB taxonomy): Bacteria > Chloroflexota > Anaerolineae > Anaerolineales > E44-bin32 > DASWJQ01. Next base: position 46,677 of record DASWJQ010000030.1, on the reverse strand, counting down.
AGATCCCATCGGGCCCCGGTCGGTCTATGACGAGGCCAAACGTTTTGCCGAAGCCATGACGATGGCCTACCACCGCTACCACGAGCTTGACACGCGGGTCGCCCGCATCTTCAACACATACGGCCCGCGACTACGGCTGGACGATGGCCGGGTCGTGCCCAACTTCATTGGACAGGCTCTCCAAGGCGAAGCGCTCACCCTGTATGGGGACGGCAGTCAGACGCGCAGCTTCTGCTACGTTGATGACCTCGTCGAGGGGTTGTATCGGCTGCTGTTGTCGGATTATCACCTGCCAGTCAACCTGGGAAATCCAGCAGAGATGACGATCCGCCAACTGGCTGAGAAGATTGTCGAGCTGACCGACTCGGGCTCAAGCCTTGAAACGCTGCCTGACCGGCGCGATGAGTCCGACCCCGATCGGCGTCAGCCGGACATCAGCCGGGCGCAGGAAGTTCTCGACTGGTCACCGTCGGTCGACCTGGAGGATGGCCTGCAGCGCACCATTCAGGATTTCCGCCAGCGCCTATGACCCAGGTTCAGCCGCGCGCCAATCGCGAGTTCACACGCTTCTATCGTTTCTCGATCGTCGGCATCATCGGAGCCGGCGTAGATTTCGGCACCTTCAATCTGTTGACCATCGTGACCGGCATGCCGAGCGTGCTGGCCTCAGTCCTCTCGTTTATTGCAGCCGTCCTGAGCAACTTCACCTGGAATCGATACTGGACCTACGCCGACTCCCGATCAAAACACCTGCTGCATCAGCTTGGCCAGTATGCCGCCGTCAACTTGGTGGGGCTGGCCATCCGCACACCGATCTTCGCACTCAGCGAACGGCCGGCGGGCGAATTGGCCGGGCAAATGCTCTCTCAGTTGTCCCGGACCGGGCTGGCGCCGGCCATCGCCGGCCTCGATCCGCTGGTCTTGGGCCGCAACATGGCCCTGGCCCTGGCCATCATCGTTGTGCTGGTCTGGAATTTCGGTGTCAATCGGATTTGGACCTACTCAGACGTGCAGTAGGGAAGGAAGGGTTGCTGTAGGGTCAGGCCCGAACGGAAGTCTGTATAATCGAGTTAGGGATTATCAAATCAAAGTCATTCATGACCGGTAATCATTCGTCGAAGCACTTCAAACCGATCCCGATCTACACAACCCCCGGTGACTGGGAAGCGATCTTGGTCTTCCCGTATGTTTACAACACGATGGGTGAGTGGATAGGTTGGGTGACTCCTGACCGCCAAGTCTACGATGTCGACGGGGTCTATGTCGGCTGGCTGACGGAAGAACCACGCGTCCTGCGCCGACGGATTATTGAGAAAGAGCTGCCACGGCGCACACCGCCTCCCCCGCCAGATCCAATTCGGCCGCCGGCGACCGTGCCGCTTCCACCAATGATGGCTGAGCTGCCGTTTGAGGTTATCGATGTGCTGGACGAAGAGCCGCGTTTGATGCACACGTCCGACAGCGGCGAGTTTAAAGAGGACATGAATTGAGCCCCAGCTCGGCCGACCGCCCTATCAGTAAGACCGTCGAACAATCCCGCATCACCTTGAGCCAGCTTATGCAGCCGGCGAACGCCAATTTGATGGGCGACGTACACGGTGGCTGGATCATGAAACTGGTCGATGAAGCCGGTGCGCTGGCGGCAATGCGTCATGCCCAGTCCCGCTGCGTAACGGTTGCGATTGACCGGGTCAGCTTTCATGAGCCGATTCGCATCGGAGACCTGGTATTGCTCGAGGCCGAGGTCACCTATGTCGGCCGGACTTCAATAGAAACTCGGGTCAGGGTCATCGCCGAAAACCCGGTCAGCGGCGAACAGACCCACACCAACACCGCCTATGCCGTCTACGTCGCCCTCGATGAACAAGGCAAACCCAAGACCGTCCCGCGGCTGATGGCCGAAACCGAAGAACAGAAACGGCGCATCCAAGAGGGCGAAGCCCGGCAGAACTACCGCCTATCCCAGCTTGCCCAAGAACGAGAGGGCGCGGCCTCATGAGCGAGGCCGTTCAGTCGCTGACAGATCTGCTCGAGCGTGCCAGCGCCCGCCGCTTCCTCGAGGCGCCACCCCCCGAGGACTTAGGCATTGCCGAGCAACTCCCCTTCCCCTTCCTGGGCCTGGTCGGCCAGGAGGAGATGAAGCTGGGCCTTTTGCTCGGTTTGATTAACCCCAACATTGGTGGCGTGCTCCTGATCGGCCCCCGCGGCACCGGCAAGACGACGGCAGTGCGCAGCCTGACTGACCTGATGCCCGATGTCGAGCGATCGCGCTGCCCCTATGGCTGCTTGCCGCACGAAGTTGAAATTGGTGGGATCGATGCCATCTGTCCCGACTGCGCCAAGCGCTATGCGCAAGGCGAGCCGCTCACTTACGTCGACCGCGTGCGGCTGATTGATCTCCCGCTGAATGCTCAACTCGACGACGTGATTGGCGGGCTTGATGAGCGGGCGGCTGTCCATCAGCGGCTGCGTTTGCGGCGAGGCCTGCTCAGCCTGGCCGACCAGAACATCCTGTATGTTGACGAGGTCAATCTGCTCCAGGATGAGATCGTCGACGCCATTTTGGACGCCGCCGCGCAAGGTGCGTTCGGCGTCCACCGGGGTCCGCTGATGGCGACCTACCGCAGCCGCTTTGTGCTGGTTGGGTCGATGAACCCAGAGGAGGGCCGGCTGCGGCCCCAGATTTTGGACCGCTTTGGGCTACGGGTCATCGTGCGCGGGCTGGCCGACACGGACCAACGCATGGAAGCCTACCGTCGCTCGGTGGCCTTTCGCACCAGCCCCCATGCCGTCATCGACTCCTACGATCAGGCCACCGAATCAGCTCAGCTTGAGATCAGTCAGGCCCGCCGGCAATTGGCCGAGGTCAGCCTGACCGAACCCGCCGAGAAACTGGGGCTGTCCTTGATCCAGCAGTTGTCGATCGACTCGCTCCGAGCCGAAATCACGTTGTTCGAGGCGGCCCGGGCGCACGCCGTCGCCGATGGCCGTCTCGAGGCGAACGAACAGGATGTGCGAGCGGTTGCCCCCATGTCCCTGCGCATTCGGCGCTCGGCATTCATGCATGACTTCTTTGAGCAGCTCGAAGACGAAGAGCAAGAACTGCGGGCGCTCTTGACGAAGCCCAAGCCGAAACGGCGCAAGAAGAAGTAAGACGGGGGGAATCAAAACGGGCCGCGGTCGCGGCCCGTTATCTTGTTTCAAAGGTGATGTTAGTTCATGTGCTCGTCAATGTAACTGACGGCCTCACCGACGGTGGTGATGCTCTGGGCATCCTCATCCGAGATCTCACCGCCGAACTTCTCTTCGAACGCCATGATCAGTTCAACCAGGTCCAATGAATCCGCTTCCAGGTCCTCGCGGAAACGGGCGTCGCTCGTGATCTTGCCTTCGTCGGCGCCCAGCAACTCGACAATGATTGCTTTCACTTCCTCGAAGGTGTCCGCCATGATGGCCTCCTCTTCCTGTGTGGCACAACAATCGCTATTGTAATGTAGACGCGCGTCCAGCGGCCGGCTGGTTGACTCGCCTTTGGGCCGACTGGTAAGATGCCATGGTTCCCGCCAGTGACTAGGAACCCCACTGCATGTCCGAAGTTACGCCCACCTCTGAGCGCAAGGCCGACCACATCCGGGTCAACCTCGAAGAGGATGTCCAGTCGGGCCTGACCACCGGACTCGAGAAGCTGCACTTTATCCACAACGCAGTTCCCGAGCTGAACTTGAAACAGGTCGAGCTGGAACAGTCCTTGCTGGGCCGGACGCTGCGGGCCCCCATTTTGATCTCGTCCATGACCGGCGGCACCGAGCGGGCGGGCCAGATCAATCAGGCCCTGGCCGAGGCTGCCCAGTCCACCGGCGTGGCAATGGGCCTGGGCTCCCAGCGCGCCGCCCTAGAAGACGCCGAGGTCGCCGCCACTTTCCAAGTTCGCCGACAAGCGCCGGACATCCTGTTGCTGGCCAATCTTGGTGCAGTGCAGCTCAATTACGGCTACGGCGTCGACCACTGCCGGCGGGCGGTCGAAATGATCGAAGCCGATGCTCTGGTGCTGCACTTCAACGCATTGCAGGAGGCGCTCCAGCCCGAAGGTGATGTCAACTTCGCGGGCTTGCTGGCCAAAATCGAGCAGGTGTGCCGCCAACTCGATGTTCCGGTCATCGCCAAGGAAGTCGGTTGGGGCATCTCCGGCCGGGCCGCACGGCGGTTGGTTGAAGCCGGCGTTCAGGTCATCGATGTCGCCGGCGCCGGCGGCACCTCCTGGTCGCAGGTCGAGATGCACCGGGCACGTACGACCCGGCAGGCGGTGCTGGCGGGCCGCTTCCTGCGCTGGGGTTTGCCGACTGCCGAGGCCATCCGCCAGGTGCGGCGCGAGCTGCCGCAGGTGCCGATCATCGCCTCCGGTGGGCTGCGCAACGGGCTGGACATCGCCAAGTGTCTGGCTCTCGGCGCCCAAGTTGGCGGAATGGCCAGCCCCTTCCTTAAGGCAGCCGACCAGTCGGCCCAGGCGGTCGTCGAAGCTATTGAGCTGGCTGCCGACGAAATCCGCATTGCCATGTTCGCCAGCGGCTGCCGCGATTTGGCCACGCTGGCGGCCACCGGCCTGGCAACGGCCGAGTGAACGCCGCTGTGCGCAGCGCCACGCTGCGTGACCAGATGCTGTCGGCCGTCGAAGACGAGCTGCAATATATCGTTACTCGCCTCGATAGCGCACCCGCCACCAAGATGGCCCGGATGGTCCGCTTTCATTTCGGCTGGCAGGGTGACGCTCCTGGCGCCGGCGGCAAGCGCGTCCGCCCCCTCCTGACGCTGCTATCGTGCCAGGCGGCTGGCGGCGATTGGTCGACCGCTATCCCAGCCGCGGCGGCTGTCGAGCTGATCCACAACTTCTCCCTCATTCATGATGACATCGAAGACCGCTCCCGGACGCGACGCGGCCGCCCTACTCTGTGGGTCGAGTGGAGCCTGGCCCAGGCCCTCAACGTCGGTGACGCTATCTTGATCCTGAGCCAGTCAGCCACCCATCGGCTGCGCCAAACAGGCGTGAGCAAGCAGGTCACGCTGGCCGTGCTGCAGGAGCTGGATGAAGCCTGTTTACGGTTGACGGTCGGCCAGCACCTCGATCTGGCGTTCGAGCAGGAAGAGGCAGTGGGCGTGCCCGACTACCTGGAAATGATCGCCGGCAAGACCTCCGCCTTGCTTGAAGCGGCGGTCGGGATCGGCGCGCGGCTCGGCGGCGCAAATGAAGCGCAGATTGCGGCGTACCGCCGGTTCGGTCACCACCTGGGGATGGCCTTTCAGATCGAGGATGACATCCTCGGCATCTGGGGCGAACCGGCCAAGACCGGCAAGCCAGCCGGCGATGACTTGCGCGCCCGTAAGAAAAGCTTGCCGATCGTCCACGGACTGGGGGCCTCTCCCAGCTTTGGACAGCGCTGGCAAGCGGCAGGCGATACGGAAGCGCAGATCGAGGCCATGCGCCAGGCCCTTGAGCAGGCCGGATCGAAGGACTATGCGCATAAGCTCGCCGAAGACCACACAGCGCAGGCGCTCACCAATCTGGGACAAGCCACGCCCGCCGGGACGGCCGCCGTCGAGTTGGAACAGCTGGCGCACGACCTCGTTGGTCGCGAATCGTAGCCACCACTTACAGCCGCCTCTCAATTCACCCCTAGCCTGACCCGCCGGATGGTCAGGCAATGCCCGCATGCTATAATCACGCAACTAGGGATGCGGATGGTATGCGTCGACAGACACGCGCGCTAAACACCGAGGAAACAAGCGAGTTTGGCCAACTGCAGCCGGGAGTCACGCTCCAGGACCGATATCTGATTCTGGGCGTGCTCGGCACAGGCGGCATGGGCTCGGTGTACAAAGGCCGCGATCTGCACTTTCCCAATGTGACCAAACTGGTGGCCGTCAAAGAGATGATCAACATGGCCACCGATCCCACAATGCACGAAATGGTTGTGCGCAACTTTGAGCGGGAGGCCGACCTGCTGGCCACCCTGTCGCACCCATCGATTCCACGCATTTACGACTACTTCACCCACGACCGCAGCTCCTACCTGGTCATGGAGTTCATCGAGGGCCGCGATTTGGAGGCAATTCTGCGCGAGGCGGAGAATTTTCTGCCCGAAGAGCAGGTCGTGGCCTGGGCGATCGAGTTGTGCGATGTGCTCACGTTCCTCCATGGTCATAAGCCGCAGCCGGTTGTGTTCCGCGACATGAAGCCATCCAATGTGATGGTCGATCAACACGGCCACATTCGCCTGATCGACTTCGGCATCGCCCGCGTGTTCCAGCCCGGCGAAAAGGGAACGATGATCGGCACCGAGGGCTACTCGCCCCCCGAGCAATACCGTGGCGAGGCCTCGCCGGCCGGCGACCTATACGCACTCGGCGCCACGCTTCATCACCTGCTGACTCGCCGCGACCCGCGCTCCGAACCACCCTTCTCGTTCGCCGAGCGACCGATCCGTGAGATCAATCCCGCCGTAAGCGCCGAGGTCGAAGGCGTGATCGACGGCGCCCTGGCCTACGACCCTAAAGAGCGCTACCAGGGTGCGGACGGCTTCAAGAGCGCGTTATTGGTGGCCGCTAAGAAGACCGGCATCCTCAGCTCTCGACAGACGTCGGCCGCCTTGCAGCCGCGCAATGAAGTCGAGGCCTTGTGGCAGTTCGAGTGTGAGGACGAGATCCGCGGCACGCCAGTGGTGTGGGAAGGCAAAGTCTACGTCGGCTGCTACGACAACAATGTGTACTGCCTTAACGCCGACGACGGCGAGTTCTTGTGGAAGTATGCGACCGAGGGTGGCATCGCTGCCACGCCGGTGATCGATGACGGTGTGCTTTACGTCGCCTCCGAAGATCACCGGCTGTATGCCTTGACCGCCGAAGGGGGCCGGCTGCTTTGGACCTACTACGCCGAAGGCCCGCTGCGGTCAACACCGACCTCCTTCGAGGGTCATATCTTCTTCGGTTCGGATGACCACTACCTGCATGTAGTCAACGCCAGCTCCGGCCGGCGGGCCTGGCGGGTCGAGGCGGCGGATGCCATCCGCTGCCAGCCGCTGGTCGCCGAAGAACGTGTCTACCTCGGATGTGAGTCGGGGGACTTCTACTGCGTTGACTTCCGTGGTGAAATCAAGTGGCGCTTCCGGGCCAAGCGGGCCATTACCTCGTCCCCCATCCTGGTCGAAAAGATGCTGTACTTCGGCTCGATGGATTGGACCCTGTATGCCATCGAGGCCGAAGGCGGCTGGCAGGTCTGGCGCTTCCGCCTTGGCGGGCCCACGATTGCGACCCCAGTCTTCCACGATGGCCGGCTGTTCACCGGCTCGGCCGACGGCAATATTTATGCCCTTGAGGCCCGCACCAGCCGCGAGGCCTGGCGCTTCGAAACCGAGCATCAGGTGAACAGCTCACCGATCATTCACGAGGACTCGTTGTATTGCGGATCGGTTGACGGCTCGCTCTACTGCCTGGATGTACGCTCCGGGCGCAAACGCTGGAAATTCACGACCGGCAACGCCATCACTGGATCGGCGGTCGTCGCCCAGAACATCCTTTATTTTGGCTCGACCGACCACCGTGTTTACGCTATGTTGACCTAACGTAGCGTTTTAGAGACGAGAACAGGCCATCGCGCATGAGCTTCCTGCAACGATTGTTCGGACGCGGCAAGACTGAAGACCTGGGCCCCCAGGACCAACGGTCGGCCGACACCGCCCCACTAGATCCCGATCGCACCGAGATCATCCAGGTCGAGGACTTCCGACGGCATGTGCTGTTTGGTTCGGCCCAATCGGTGGGTATCGAACGGGACCACAACGAAGACGCTCTCTTCGTCTTGCTGCTCAACGCCTCGGGCTTCGACGCCATCCCCGACTTTGGTCTGTTTGTGGTGGCCGATGGCATGGGCGGTCACCGTTCGGGTGAGCGGGCCAGCGCCATCTCGGTGCAAACCGTCGCCCGGCGTATCACCCAAGAGACTTTGCTGCGATTCTTTGACGAAAGTGGACGTGGCGACATTCCAGCCTTGCATGAACTGCTGCGCGAGGCCCTCGAGGAAGCCAACCGCTCGGTGGTGGAGATGGTCCCGGGCGGCGGCACAACCTTGACGGCAGCCGTGCTGCTCGGCGAGCAGCTGACCATTGGCCATGTCGGTGACAGCCGGGCCTACCTGGTGAAAGACGGCACAACCGAGGTCATCACCCGCGATCACTCACTCGTCGAGCGATTGCGCGAGTTGGGCCAACTGACGCCGGATGAGGCGGCCACGCACCCACAGCGCAATGTGCTGTACCGGGCCATCGGCCAGGGCGACAATCTTGAAGTTGATGTCTTCACCCAACCAATCCCGCGCGGCGGCTACGTCCTGTTGTGCTCCGATGGGCTGTGGGGTGAAGTCCCCGACGAAGAGATTCTGCGCATCATCAGTCAGAGCACCGATCTGCAGCAGGCGTGTGAAGAACTGGTGCGCGCCGCCAATGCCGCCGGAGGCCCGGACAACATCACGGCCGTGCTGGTGCACTTTCCGCCGCCGGCCACCTAAGGCAGGGGACGCGGCTGTTGGCGCCATCGGGGAGGGACTTCTACACGTTACTCGGCATTCCAAGGAATGCAAGCACCGATCAATTGCGCCGCGCCTACCGCCAGGCCGCTTTACGCCTACACCCCGATCGTAACGACAACCCCAACGACACCGAACTTTTCCTGAGTATCTCGCAGGCCTACGAGACTCTGATCGATCCCGGCTCGCGCCAGGAATATGACCAACAACTTGCTGAGACCGAGAGCAAACAGGCCGGCAAGGCCAGCTTCCGGGCACAGGTGCTACAAAGTCGCCAGTCCTTGCTGGCGCTGGATGAACCCCAGGTTCATTACATGCTGCTAGACCTATCGCCACGCGGTGGCCTCAAGCATGTTCGGCCACCCGTCAACCTGGCAATCGTCATCGATCGTTCGACCTCCATGAAGGGCCAACGGCTCGATCAGGTGCGTTCGGCGACGCTGGAAATCTTGCGCTCATTGGAACCAAACGATAGTGCTGTCGTGGTGGCCTTCAGCGATCGGGCCGAGGTCATCGTCTCGCCCGACCAAGCCAAGGACCTGCCGGCTGCCCGGGCCCGCATGAGTCTGCTGCAAGCCGACGGGGGAACCGAGATCGGCCAAGGATTGCGCCTCGGCCTCCAGGAACTGCAGAAGAACTTCACTCGAGAAGGCGTCAACCACCTGGTGCTGCTGACGGATGGGCGGACGTATGGCGATGAGGCTGAGTGCCTGGCCATGGCCGGCTCCGTCGCCGAGCACGGCATCACGATCAACGGCGTTGGCATCGGCGGTGATTGGAGCGATCGCTTCCTTGACGAGTTGGCCAGCAGCACCGGCGGCAGTGTGCTCTTTCTCGACAATCCGAAGGCCATCACCGGATTGCTCGACGGCATCCTGGGAACATTGAGCAAAGTCGTCGCCAGCCGGATGCAGCTCGACGGCAGCCTATCGCAGTTGGTTGACTTGCGCTCCGCCTTCCGCCTGCTGCCCGAACCCACGATTCTGGGCGACACGCTGCCACTCAATCTGGGCAACATGCCGCAAGATACCCCAATACGGGTCCTGCTCGAGATTGTGATTCACCCGATTGGGCAGGTCGGCAGCTTGCCACTGGCCCATTTGACCGTCAGCGGCGATCTGTTGGGTCCCAGCGCGGAACAGCAGTCGCTGCCGGTTGCCATCGAAATTCCGGTGTCCGAGCAACCAGACACCGAACCGCCGCCTGGACCGATCGCCGAGGCGCTGGCCGCCCTGGCGCTCTACCGCATGCAGGACAAGGCACGCCATGAGGCCGAGTTGGGGCAATCGAGCCAGGCGGCCCGCCGCCTCGAATCGCTGGCGACCCAGCTGCTGGCCAATGGCCAACGCGATCTGGCCAAAGCGGCGTTGAACGAAGCCGAAAACCTGGCCAAATCCCGACGGCTGTCAACGGAAGGCGAGAAGCGGCTCAAGTACGGAACACGCGCCCTGCTGCTTCCGGCCCGGGCCGGCGGGCCCAATCTCGATGATTGAGTGCCCCGACTGCAAGCATCAAGAGTTCGTAGGCACCCTGTTCTGCAGCGAATGTGGTGGCCGCCTGGTCCATGTCTCCCCGATGCCGACGGTCAACATCTCACGTGAAGACATCGAAGATGAGGCCCAGGCGACCCGGCCCAAGGTACCCGAGGGACCATCGTTGGCTTCCGGCGCCCTGCTGGGACTTCGCCTGCTGTCGAGCGGGGAGATCATCTCGTTGGTCGGTCGGGACAATTTCACCTTGGGCCGGGCCGTGGAAGGCCAGGCCGTCATCCCCGACATCGACCTGGGCCGCTATGAGGCCTACGATCAGGGCGTGTCCCGCATTCACGCGGAAATTCGACTGGCAGAAGACGGCGTATTTCTGGTCGACCTCGACAGCATTAACGGCACCCTGCTCAACGGCCGGCCGGTCGAGACGCAACAGCCATTGCCGATTCGCCACGGTGATATGCTCCAACTGGGGCGCCTGCGCCTTCAATTGATTTCACGGATTCGTGCCGAGAGGTGATTGATGCCCATTACGGTGCTTGTTCACGTCAGCAATGAGGACCCGGTCGTCGGTGAGATGGAGGAACTGCCAGCGCCAGCCGACACCACGATCGCCGTCAACAACCCGCGGCTGCGGGACGGGAAAGACCTGCCGTACCTGGCCGGCAATGTGGTGACGGTGGTGTGGCCGATGCACCGCATCAACTTCATCGAAGTGATGCCAACGTCCGACGAAGAGAAGGTCATCGGATTCGTGCGCGAATAGTATGAACGACCGGCGCCGCAAAATCCTGATTGCCGATGACGAGCCTCGGATGATCCGCTTCATACGGCTAAATCTGGAACACGACGGCTACGAGGTTCTTGAGGCCAACAACGGCCAGGCTGCGCTTGATCAACTTCGGGATGAACTGCCGGACATGATTTTGCTGGACGTGATGATGCCGGACCTGGATGGCTTTGAAACGCTCGAGATGGTGCGCGAGGTGTCGACGGTCCCGGTCATCATGCTCACCGCCAAGGGTGATGTCGAAGACCGCGTCCGGGGATTGGAGTTGGGGGCCGACGACTACATCAGCAAGCCGTTCAGCCCGGCCGAGCTGTCCAGTCGGGTCAAGGCTGTGCTTCGTCGTACCGAAATGCCCGGGGAGACATTGCATGAGCCTATCGAAGTCGACGACCGGCTCAAGATCGACTTTGACCGGCGGGAAATCTGGGTCGAAGGCGAACTCGTCAAACTGCGCCCAACCGAGTACCGCCTGCTCTACCACCTGGTGAAGAACGCCGGTTGGGTTGTGCCCCACGAGCAGTTGCTGGCCAAGGTCTGGGGCTACGAGTACCGCGACGAAACCCATTACCTGCGGCTGTATATCAATTACCTGCGCCAGAAGTTGGAGGAAGACCCGTCCAACCCGCGTTACATTCTGACTGAACGCGGCGTGGGATACCGATTCATCGACTACCGGCGCGAGCAGAAAATGGCTGACGGAGAGGCGTAGCGCTGCCTTGGGTAAGACACTCAACATCTTGGTGACCGGCCCCTTCAGTGCCGGCAAATCTCAATTCATCGAGACCATCTCGGATATCCCGGTGGTGGCCACCGAGCAGAAGATTAGCGATCTGTTCGAGGCCAGCGAGAAGAACCTGACGACAGTGGCCATGGACTACGGCCGAGTGGCGATCGGCTCGGACGTTCTCCATCTGCGTGGCACCCCGGGACAGGAACGGTTCGATTTCATGCGGGAGTTGCTGGCGCGCGAGGTCGATGGTTACGTGCTGCTGCTCGACTCAACCAACGGCAGCCACGTGGCCAAGGCGTTGGTGTTGCTGGCTGGATTGGACCACTTGAAAACCAAGCCGCATGTGGTGGTCGCCAACAAGCAGGACATGGAGAAGGCGACCCACGTCGATATGATCCGCCAGGAACTGGCGCTTGGTGATCGCGTGATGGTGCTGCCGTGCATTGCCACCCGTCGCTCGAGCGTGCGCCAGGTGCTGATCCAGTTGCTCGATCAGATCAGCGATTCCCCCGAAGCCTAACCCGCCGGATCCTCCGCCTCGATTGGCTGCGGATCAGGACACAGCTGACGCAGATACTCCCAGCGGTAGATCCCGAACTTGTGGCCATCCATCCACGTTAACTGCAGCGCGTAGTTGCCCACAATTTCCGCGTCGACCAGCCTACTGGCGCGATTGTCAACCAACGGGATCTCCAACATGTCGGGGGAGCCTGGCTTGCCCATGTGCTCGTGACCGCCGACGCACGAGGCGCAGGGACAGGCCGCCCGCAGTCCGTCGAGCGGGTAGCGGCAACGGAAACCGTCGTCCCACGCAATCGTCAAGTGCCCTTCCGCCTTCTTGATCTCGATGCGCTTGGGTCGTACCGCCATCGGGTTGTCTCGCCTCCGGACTTGTCGCGACCTTAGGAACTGTCGGCCGGTCGCAGATAGTTGTCAACCCCCCAGCCACGCTTGCTTGAGTCATATGGGTTAACCAAGAACCACCATGTGTAACCGTCAGCCTGCTGGGGCCCCTCCCGCACTTCGAAGACTTCGCTTTCGAGCGCGACCAACAGGACCGTTCCCGCCAGGCCAGCCGTGTCGCGCAAGCGCAAACCATCGCCCTCGGTGCCTTCAATCTGCACCCACTGGCCAACGGTGAAGCTGCCGGCCGAGGCAGGCGGGGTCGAAGTCGGCGTAGCCTCCTCCGTCGGTTCGGGTGTGAGGGTGACCGTAGGCGTCGGCGTCTCCGACGGGTACGGAATGACGGTTAGGACTGCAGTCGGCGCCAGGGCCGCCGGATTGGTGCCGACGAGCGGCAGGACCACCAGCCCGGTCACCAGCACAAGCAGACCGACGACCGCACCACCGGCGATCCAGAGCAGTGAGGCGCGGGCAGTCAGCCAGGGCGGGAGATTGTGGCGCGCGTTCACTCCGGCAGCAGCGCCTCGAGCCTTTCCGCCTGCGAATCGCTGAAAAGTGCCGGCCAACCGCCGCGCGGCACGATCACCTTGAGCGCACGCGGCATCACTGACAGCTCCACCCTGGTCAGCTTGGGCGCAGGTTCGCCATCGAACTGAAGTGGCATTGGGTCACTTGACTCGAAAGTGGCCGCATCGGTGCGGAAGTGAATCACCTGCGGCGCCTCCACGTGCCGGCCCATCAAGATTTGGCCCACCAGCGCAACTGCGTCAGCAGCCGATTGACCACGCAAGAGCCAGAAGTCGAGCAGGCCATCATCGATCTTGGCCTCGGGTGAAAGCTCCAGGAATCCGCCAGCGTAAGCGCGGATATTCGAAGCGACGGCAAGTACAAACCTGTCCTGCCAAGTCTGGCCCAAGGCGCTAACCTTGAGGTCGATCCCAGTCCAATCAAGCGACTCCCACACCGCCAGCACAGCGTAGTGGGCGACTGCGAAGGCCTTTTCCAGACGGGCACGCGGCTCGATGCTGTTGACGATCTTGCCGTCAAGCCCGATTCCGGCCCACAACATGAATGGCGTGCCGGCTGCCAGCCCCAAATCCACCTGACGGACGTCACCGTGCGCGATGCGCTCAGCCGCTTCTTCCAGTGCCAGCGGGTGGATCCAACCCAACCGAGGCAGGCCAAGCTCTTTGGCCCATACGTTGGCTGTTCCGGCCGGCAATACCCCCAGGGCGGTCTGGCTGCCGGCCAATGCGCCGGCCACCTGGCCAACGCTTCCGTCGCCGCCGGCGACGAAGACCGCAGCGCAGCCGGCCTGAATTGCCTGGCTTGCCAACTGCGCCAAACTCTCGCTGGCGCTTGTCTCGCGCACCTCGATCGACCAACCGGCCTCGGACAAGACATCGGCCGCCCGCTGCAGTAGCGGTCCGGCCGGGAATCGTCCTGCATGTGGGTTGTAAACTACCCAAGCCTTGCGCATTCCTTCCCTCCACCGGCGATTATAAGCGCGGCCACCCTGCCGGCCAGGCGGACGGCACATGCCCTGGGCACATTTGCCGCACGCGAGCGCCACAGTTACAATCGCAGCCATGTCCGAGTCCCCCACCACCGCCAGTCAGCTGCCAATTCTGGCCAAGCGCTACCAACTCCAACGACCGCTGGGCGAGGGTGGCATGGCGCAGGTCATGTTGGCTCACGACCTCAACCTGCAACGCCAGGTTGCCGTTAAGATCCTGCGCCAGGACTTCATTGGCGACCCGGCCTTCCGGGCCCGCTTCCGTCAGGAAGCGCGCGCCGCAGCCAATCTGGTCCACCCCAACATAGTCACGGTGTACGACTCCGGCCGTGATCAGGACATCTACTTCCTGGTTATGGAGTACGTCGAGGGAACCGATCTCAAGACCCTGCTGCGCCGTCGAGGCCGGCTCCCGGCGGACCAGGCGGTCGAGTTGATGATCCAAATCTGTGCCGGTGTTGGCTATGCGCATCGGGCCGGGCTGGTGCATTGCGATCTCAAGCCGCACAACATCCTGGTCACGCCCGACCAACGCGTCAAAATCACGGACTTTGGCATCGCCCGCGCGCTGGCGGCGATCCGGCCCGACGAACACCACGAGACGGTCTGGGGGAGCCCAACCTACTTCTCTCCCGAACAGGCGGCCGGCAAGCCGCCATCGCCGGCCAGCGATGTCTACTCGCTCGGAGTAATCTTCTTCGAAGTGCTGACCGGGCAGCCGCCCTTCCAGGCGGACGATCCGGCGACGCTGACCGAACTGCACCAAACGCGACCGGCGCCCTCGCCGCGAGCCTTCAATCCGGCCGTGCCGCTGGCGCTGGAGCAGATTGTGCTTAAGGTGTTGTCGAAGGAGCCGGCCTGGCGCTATCGCACGGCCGACCAGCTCGGACGCGTGCTCGAAACCTATGCCAAGCAGGAGGCGGGTGAACCAGTCGCCCTGGAACTGGCCCCGGTCGAGGCGCCAGTGCAGGACGCTTACTCGACCACGTCCCCCTTGCCCTCCGAAACCGCCGGCGGCATCGACTGGCTGGCGGTCGGCCTGGGGCTGGTTGCCTTCCTGATGCTTGGTGGCCTGATTCCCCTATGGCTGTACGCCTGCCTGCTCTACCCCTCATGCCCGATTCAACTGCCGTAGTCGGCCCGCCTAACTAGTCTGCCCTCAACCCCTACGGTATAATTCGGCCGGCAGTCCGCCCAGTGCTTGGGGCGGTCAAGTGTTGGTTTGGAGGTCGTAGTGAATTCTGCACGGGGACGAAACTCGCTCGTGCTGCTTGTCTTGATTCTTATCATTGCGGTGCTGGTGATCCAATTCCGCAGTGGTGCTCCGCAGCCGGAGCGGCTGTACTTCAACGAGGTGGCCCAGGCCGTCCGCACGGGTGATGTCGCCCGCCTGGTCGTTGACGAGAACGAAATCGAGGTCATCTACCGCGACGGCGCCAGTGCCCTGTCACGCAAAGAGCCGACCCAGACTGCGGTCGAGCAGCTGTTGGCCCTGGGCGTCGAACCATCGATGCTCAGCCCCGACAATGTCTCCATTGAAATCAAACAACCCAGCGATTGGAATACCGTCATCAGCCTGGTGACCTACATTCTGCCAGCCCTGCTGGTTGTAGGCTTGATCTGGCTGATGCTGCGTCAGGCGCAGGGCACCAACAATCAGGCCCTGTCATTCGGCAAGAGCCGGGCCCGCATGTTCTCAGGTGACCAGCCGACCGTGACCTTCGATGATGTGGCCGGGGTCGAAGAAGCCAAAGAGGAACTGCAGGAAGTAGTCGAGTTCCTCAAGGAGCCCGAAAAGTTCATCACCCTGGGTGCCCGCATCCCGAAGGGTGTGCTGCTGATTGGCCACCCGGGGACCGGCAAGACGCTGCTGGCCAAGGCGGTCTCCGGCGAAGCCGGCGTTCCTTTCTTCTCAATCTCCGGTTCGGAGTTTGTCGAGATGTTTGTCGGCGTGGGCGCCAGCCGGGTCCGTGACCTGTTCGAGCAGGCCAAGCGCCACTCCCCGTGTATCGTCTTCGTCGACGAGATTGACGCCGTTGGGCGCCAGCGTGGCGCTGGCCTGGGCGGTAGCCACGACGAGCGGGAACAAACGCTTAACCAGATGCTGGTCGAGATGGACGGCTTCGACACCGATACCAACGTCATCATCATGGCAGCCACCAACCGCCCCGACGTGCTCGATCCGGCACTGCTGCGACCGGGGCGTTTCGATCGACGGGTGGTGCTCGATCGACCGGACTTCCGCGGCCGTGAAGCAATCCTCGAAGTCCACTCGAAGGGCAAGCCCCTGTCGCCGGATGTGGACCTGACCGTGATCGCCAAAGCGACCCCTGGGTTCGTCGGTGCGGACCTTGAGAACTTGGTCAACGAGGCTGCCATTCTGGCCGCCCGGCGCGACAAGCGAGTGATCAGTCAGGATGAGTTCCAGGAGGCGATTGAGCGGGTCATTGCAGGACCGGAACGCAAGAGCCGCATTATCACCCAGGAAGAGAAGGCAATTGTCGCCTATCACGAGGCGGGCCATGCTGTCGTCGGCCATGTGCTGCCGGAAGCTGATCCGGTTCACAAGGTCACAATCGTGGCTCGCGGCATGATGGGCGGCTTTACGATGTCGCTGCCGGAAGATGACCGCACCCTGATGGCCCGCAACAAGCTGCTGGCCGACATGGCCTTCATGCTGGGCGGCCGGGCCGCTGAAGAGATCGTCTTCGACGATATCACCTCCGGCGCCTCCAACGACCTGGAACGCGTCACCAAGCTGGCCCGGTCCATGGTCACCCGTCTGGGCATGAGCGACGCGCTGGGGCCGATGGTTTATGGCCAGAAGGAAGAACTCATCTTCCTCGGCCGTGAAATCTCCGAACAGCGCGACTATTCCGAAAGCGTGGCCGAAACGATCGATGCCGAAGTCCGGCGTCTGGTCGAGGAATCTTACAAGCGGGCCAAAGCCATCCTGAACGAGTACCGCCAGCAGCTCGAAAACGTGGCCGAGCAATTGATCGAGGCCGAGACGATGGACCGCGACACGTTCCTCGAGATCTTCAACCGACAGGTCGAAGACAAGCGGGGCGGCACACCGCTGCCGGTGGCGGCCCCGGCCGGCGACTAGCCGATCGGTCCGACTGCCAACAAGAATCGAAACCCGAACGGGCCGCTAGCAGCGGCCCGTTTTCCTTGGCGCGTGACCTCAAGCAGTCAGTTGGTTTCGGGACCGGCCTGCTGCTTCGCCCGGTTGTGCTCGTCGACCAACACGCGGCGTAGTATCTTGCCCACCGTGGTCTTGGGCAATTCGTCGCGGAACTCGATTTCCGCCGGCACCTTGAACGAGGCCAGTTGCTCACGGCAGAACGCCTGCAACTCTTCGACCGACAGCTGCTCCCCCTGCCGCAGCACGACCCACGCCTTGACCGTCTCGCCCCGGTAGGCGTCGGCGACACCGGCCACGCCCACCTCGGCCACCGCTGGATGACTGGCGATGACTTCTTCGACCTCCCGCGGCCACACCTGGTAGCCAGACGGCTTGATCAACTCCTTCTTGCGGTCGACGATGTAGAAGTAGCCATCTTCATCCATTTTGGCGATGTCGCCGGTGTAGAGCCAACCGTCCCGAATCGAGTTGGTCGTCTCGGTCGGCATGTTGTGGTAGCCCTTCATGACATTGGGCGATTTGATCACCAACTCACCAACCTGCTCCGGCCCCAACACCGTCATTTCGTCCTCGAGTGAGACAATGCGGCAGTCGACGTCGGGGAACGGCAGCCCGATCGACCCCGTGCGGTTCTCGCCCGCGATGGGATTGCAGTGGGTGGCCGTCGGGGCTTCGGATAGGCCATAGCCCTCGACCAGGTTGCCTCCGGACAGCTCCTCGAAGCGTTCTTTGGTCTCGCGCATGAGCGGGGCCGAGCCTGAAATGCAGGCCTTGATCGAGCTGAGGTCATATTTGCCGCTGACCACATCCGGATGATTGTTGATGGCGTTGTACAGAGTCGGGACACCGGGAAAGATCGACGGACGGAATCGCTGGATATTCTGCAGCACGTCGGGCAGGTCACGAGGGTTGGGGACCATAACCATAGTGGCGGCCGCCGAAATTGCATAGGACATGCCGGCGACCATGCCGTAGACGTGGAACAGGGGGATCGCCATCAGCATGCTGTCCACGCCGCCCTCGCCCGGCAGCCAGCTGCGGATTTGCAGGGTATTGGCCACCAGATTGCGGTGGGTGGCAACGGCCGCTTTGGATAGGCCGGTCGTGCCGCCGCTGTACTGAAACAGCGCATGGTCATCCGGCCCAATCTCTAGCGGCGGCAAGTCGGACCGTTCATGGCGCGAGAGCAGATCCTGGAGCCACAAGTCCTCGCTGGCCAACTCAACGCGGTGGCCCTCTTTCTTCTCCTTGGCCAGCGTAAACAACAGGCGCAGCAGACCCGGCAGATATTCCTTGACGTTGGTCACGATCAAGCGCTTCAAACCGGTGTTGGGTTGTGCTTTCTTGACCGTGTTGTAGAAGCTCGACATCACCAGCATCAGTTTGACGCCTGAGTCTTTCAGTTGGTGTTCGAGCTCTCTGGGCGTGTACAAGGGATTGGTGGCGACCACCACACCACCCGCCTTGAGAATGGCATAGAAGGCCATCACAAACTGGGGGATGTTGGGCATAAATAGGCCAACCGGCTGCCCGGGGCGGACGCCCAACGCAACCAGGGCCGCCGCCAGACGATCGGTCAGGTCGTCCATCTCGGCAAACGAGACCTGCGCGCCCTTGAAGATAGTGCAAGGGCGGTCCGGGAAGTCCGTGGCGGCCTGGCGCAAGAAGTCGTGCAGGGGGATATCCGGGTACTCGAGGTGGGCTGGTACATCCGGATCGTAGTGGGCAATCCAGGGGCGGTCGCTCAAGGGATCCTCGCTTGGTAGGAGATGGTCGCCAGCCTTGCCACCTTTATACAACAGCAAGCCCGGCCGGCCAAACCCCGGTGATATAATGGCCGCGCATCCTGGTTGGTCCCCGGCAGCTTGGCGCTTAGGCCTGATGCACTCGGCCGACCCCAACCACTTTCTTCAGTCCGCAGGAGGCCCCATTGAGCACCCATCCGATCCCCGGCCCGAAAGCGAGGGCCATCGTCGAGCGCGACCACAAGGTGGTTTCGCCGTCCTACCCCCGCGCCTACGAATTCGTGATGGATCACGGCCTGGGCACCGAGGTGTGGGACGTCGATGGCAATCGCTATCTTGATTTTGCCGCCGGCATCGCCGTCTGCAACACCGGCCACAGTCATCCCAAAG
Organism: Anaerolineales bacterium; assembly: GCA_036397095.1. GTDB lineage: Bacteria > Chloroflexota > Anaerolineae > Anaerolineales > E44-bin32 > DASWJQ01. Next base: position 27,396 of record DASWJQ010000030.1, on the reverse strand, counting down.
TGGTTGAGGCCGTCAAGCGGCAGGCGGATAAGTTCCTACACATTTCATCGGACTTTTATCACCCCATCTGGGTTGAACTCTCGGAGCGCCTGTCAGCCATCGCACCCTTCGACGAACCGGGCCGTGTCTTCCTGGCCAACAGCGGGACAGAAGCCGTCGAGGCCGCCATCAAGCTGGCGCGCCATCATACGGGCCGTCAGCGATTCATTGGTTTCTACGGGGCCTTCCACGGCCGCACGCTTGGCTCGCTGGCTTTTACCGCCAGCAAACCTGTCTACCGTCATGGCTTCTCGCCGCTGATGAACGGCGTTTCGCATGCACCCTTCCCCAACACCTACCGGCCGATCCTGCAGCCCAATGGCGCTGACTACGGCGAGACAGTCGTCAACTACATCGAACAGGTCATCCTGCAGTACACGGTGCCCGCGGAAGACTGCGCCGGCATCCTGGTCGAACCGATACAAGGCGAAGGCGGCTACATTGTTCCGCCCGACGGCTTCTTCCCGGCGCTCCGCCGGCTGTGCGACAAGCACGGCATCCTGCTGATTGCCGACGAAGTCCAATCGGGTGTGGGCCGGACCGGCAAGATGTGGGCCATCGAGCATTGGGGAGTCGAGCCGGACATCATCGCCAGTGCCAAGGGGCTCGGCTCCGGCCTGCCGATCGGCGCCATGATCGCCCGCCAGTCGGTGATGGATTGGCCCCAGGGCGCGCATGGCAACACCTTTGGCGGCAATCCTCTGGCCAGCGCGGCGGCACTGGCCACGCTCGATCTGATTGAAGATGGTCTGCTCGAGAACGCCAACGAACAGGGCGGCTACATGCTTGACGCCCTGGCCGAGATCCAGGCGCGCCATCCATCGATAGGCGACGTTCGGGGCAAGGGCCTGATGATAGGCGTTGAGTTTGTTCAGGACAAGGAAGGGAAGGAGCCGGCGCCCGACCTACGCGACTCAATCGAGGAAATCGCATTTCGCAGCGGTCTGCTGTTGCTCGGCTGCGGCAAGAGCACGATCCGGTTTGCTCCGCCTCTCATCGTCACGCGCCCCCAAGTCGACGAGGGCCTCACAATCTTCGAGAATGCCGTGACGCAGGCCGAAGCCGCCCACTCCGCCTGAGCCAACCACAAAGACACGAAGGGATCAAGTTGGGAGCAAAGAGGCAACCATGCTCATAGCAGTCGGGTCTCGCCTCCTGGAACCAGGCCGACAGCCAACGGCGGACAGGTCGCCTTTGTGGACCATACGTCCTGCTTGGTGCCCTTTGCGCCTTGCCGGTTGACCGGCCATCTGAGCCAATGCTCCCCGATTTTCGGCTCCGGCAGCGCGATTACCTTCTCGAAACCACCCGGGCACTCACAGAAGAGCTCGACCTTGATCGGGTCCTCGAGCGCATTGTCAAGATCTCGGCCGAGCTGCTGGCGGCCCGCGCCAGCCTGATTGCGCTGCGCGACTCCGCCAGTTGGCGCATCTCAACTTCGCACGGTATCCGCAGTGATTTTCTCAAGCGCGTGCAGCGGCTTCTGGCCGATGTCCCAGGTCAACCAGACTCGGCCCGATTCGAACTGCCGGAAGTCATGAGCCGGCTGCAGCGCATCACCGAAACCGCATCTCTCGGCCTGCTATCGGGGGTTGGCCTGCCGCTTGTCGCCCGCGATGAAGTCATTGGCGTCATCTTCATCTTCCGCTCCTACCGGGGGGCCTTCTCACACCAGGATCGCGAGCTGCTCCAGGCTTTTGCCTCGCAAGCAGCGATTGCCGTCCACAACGCCCGTCTGTACACCGAGTTGGCTCAGCAGAAGCGTCACCTGGATGCCGTTGTCGATGGTGCCGGTGACGGCATCTTCATTCTGGATCAAAGCCTGCGTTTTTCGCGGTTCAACCGTGCCTGCGCCCAACTGACGGGCTACCGCGAAGCAGATGTGGTCGGCCGCCTCCACGATGAGATCGTGGCCTTCAAGGGCCTGCAGGCCGGTCAAACACTGGCCGAAGAAATCCTGGCCGGCTGGCCGCAGGATGACCGCAACAGCTTCTATGTCGAAGGCGGGCTCAAGAAGCGCGGCGGCGGGACGATCAGCGTCGGGGTCACCTACGCCGCCACCTTGACCGGTCAGGGGCAATTGATGAGTGTGGTCGGCAATGTGCGTGACGTCACCCGCTTTCGTGAGGCCGAAGAACTCAAGGACACCTTCATCTCAGTCGTCAGCCACGAACTGCGCACGCCAGTCGCCCTGATCAAGGGCTACGTCGGCACCTTGCGGCGGCAAGATGCCACCTGGGACCCGGCCGTCGTGCGCGACAGCCTGGCCGTTATCGAAGAGGAAGCTGACCACCTCGCACTTCTGATCGATGACTTGCTCGACGCCTCGCGCTTGCAGGCCGGTGCGCTGGGCTTGAATCTAGGCGAGCTGGCGCTGGACGAACTGGCCGAACGACTGGTCGAGCGGTTCCGGATCCAGTCCCACAGCCACCAATTCGAGCTTGCCTTTCCCCAAGACTTCCCACCCATTCAAGGAGACGAGGCGCGTCTCCACCAGGTTCTGACGAATCTATTGTCGAACGCCGTCAAGTTTTCACCGGACGGCGGCACGATCATCGTTGGCGGTGTGGCCGACAAGAACGTCGTCCAGGTTTGCGTTCAGGACGAAGGCCCCGGCATTCCGCCCCAGGAGGTCAGCTACGTCTTCGATCGTTTCTACCGGGCGCGGGAGACGGCCGACAAGTCGCCCGGGACCGGTCTCGGCTTATACTTGGCCCGCGCCGTCGTCGAGGCGCACGGCGGCCGCATATGGGTTGATGATGGCGTTGGCCGGGGTGCGAAGGTATGCTTTTCGCTCCCCCTGGCGCCGAGTGATGAATAGGTAGAACTTCCGAATGGCACAAGCAGTCACACAAATTTCTTGTCCGAATTGTCGGGGCCCGATCCAGGCCGAAATAACCCAAGCCGTTGACGCCAGAGAGAACCCTGGAGCCAAATCGCGTTTGTTGTCCGGTGCGCTGAACCGGGTGCAATGCCCCACCTGCGGTTACCAGGGCCAACTGGCGACACCGCTCGTGTATCACGACTCCGAGAAAGAACTGCTGCTGACTTACATGCCGGCCGAGGTAGCCATGCCCAAGAACGAGCAGGAGAAGCTGCTCGGCCGACTGATCAACCGAATTGTCGATAACTTGCCTCAGGAGTCACGCAAGGCCTATCTGCTCCAGCCGAAGGCCAGCCTGACGATGCAGGGTTTGATCGAACAGGTTTTGGAAGCCGACGGCATCACCAAAGAGCAAATTGAACACCAGCAAGCTAAGCTGCGCCTGGTCGAGCAGCTCATCCGCCAGCCGTCGGACCAAGTTGAGGCATTCGTCCTAGAACATGACGTGGAAATGGATGAGGACTTCTTCCAACTGGCCAGCATGGCCCTGCAATCTTTGGGCGACGAGCAGGCTTTGGCGGCGGCCGCACAAAGGCTGGAGGCTGCCTTACGACTCAGCAGCGTCGGAAAACGCATAGAGGCTCGCGAGTCTGAATTGCGGGCGGCGGCGGAAAGCCTGCAGAGCACCGGCGAAGGCCTGACCCAAGAGCGATTGCTCGAGCTGTTTATCGAGGCGCCCAACGATGACAGGGTGATTGCACTGGCCAATTTGAGCCGGCCAGCATTGGACTACGGCTTCTTCCAGCAACTAAGTGACCGGATTGAAGCAGCCAACGCCGAGCAGAAGACCCAGCTTGAGGCGCTCCGAGCCAGAGTCCTCGAGATCACCCAGCAGATTGATGACGTTCAGCAGGCCCGTGCCGCCCAAGCGGCTGGCTTGCTCCGATCGCTGATTGAGGCGGAAGACCTGGATGAGGCCATTCGCCAAGCGTTTCCACTGATCGATGAGATCTTTCTGGCGACCCTACGCGCAAACCTGACCGCGGCCAAGGAAAGCGGCAATGAACAGGCGGCTGCCCGGCTCGAAACCATTCAATCTCGCATCAACCAGGTCGTGATGGACTCATTGCCACCCTCGCTGCAGTTGGCCCAACGCGTGCTGGACGTCGAGGATTTGGAGGCAGGAAAGGCATTGCTCGATGACAATGCCGAAGCGATCGACGAACAGTTTCTGAGCACCCTGGTCGGCGCCGCTCAGCGGCTAGACCAGGGCGGCGACGCCGAGACGGCCGAACGCATTCGCAAGCTGCATCGCCACGCCGCCGGTCAGACCATGCGCCGCAATCTGAAGAAGTAGACGACCTTCAACCTACCCGGCAGACCAAACCCTTGAGATAGGCACCTTCGGGGAAGTTCAGGGCGACGGGATGATCCGATGACTGCGACAGCCTCTCAAGGATGACTGCCTCGACGCCCGCGTCGAGCGCCGCGCCGGCCACGATCTTCTGGAAGAGCTCGGGCTCGATCCCGCCAGAGCACGAAAACGTGAACAGCACCCCACCCGCCCGTAACAGCTTGAAGGCCAGCAGGTTGATGTCCTTGTAGCCGCGGGCCCCGGCTTGGGCCTGAGCACGCGTCGGGGCAAACTTGGGGGGATCCAGCACGATCAGGTCAAACTGGCGGCCTTGGTCACGGAATCGCCGGAGTTCCGTGAACGCATCCCCGGCCACCTGCTCGTACAGCTCCGGTTTGAACGTGTTCAGTTTCAGGTTTCGGTCGGCCCCGGCTAAGCTGTCGGCCGACGCCTCGAGCAGTGTGACATGCTGCGCCCCGCCCGCCAGCAGGTTGGCGGCGAAGCCGCCCGTGTAGGCGAAAGCATCCAACGCCTCGACTCCGGGCGCATAGTCCCGGACCCGGCGACGGTTCCTGCGCTGGTCAAGGTAGAAGCCCGTCTTCTGGCCACCGGCAATATCCACCATGAAGCGCAGGCCGTTCTCTTCGATCTCGACCGCCGGCGGACGATCCGACTCAACTACCGGACCACTCCTCGGTTCGAGCCCTTCGAGCTGCCGAACCTCGCTGTCGGAACGTTCGTAGAGCTGGCTGCCATCTTCGGCCAGGAGTGACATCAGTTCTTGCCGAAAGCGCTCGACGCCAGCAGACAGGATCTGAACGACGCGCCAGCCGGCGTACCGGTCGACGATCAAACCAGGCAGGCCGTCGGACTCGGCGTGCACTTGGCGATAGGCGGATTGTGCTCCTGTGGCCAGTCCGCTGCGCGCCGCCAAGGCTCGCTCCAGCCGACCGGCCAAGAACGCCTGGTCCACCTGGTCAGCCTGGGACCACGTCCAGACACGAGCTCGGATTTGTGAGTGGGGCGAGTACGCACCGCGCGCCAACCAACGGTCATCGCCGGCAAGGATGTCAATCGTTTCCCCGAGGCCGGGGTCGCCGTCGACCCGCTCAATGGCCCCGGAGAACACCCAGGGGTGACGGCGCTCGAGCGGACGCTCGCGGCCGGATTTCAATTGTAGGCTGGCCATGGGAGGGCTTTCGGCGGCGTGGGCTACAGGACGCCGGCGTGCCTGGCGGCGTCGGCGATCACATCCACCGCCATTTCAATCTCGTCGAGCTGGTGGGCCGCCGTCACCGTCGCTCGCAGGCGAGCAGCGCCTTCGGGAACGGCCGGCGAAATTACCGGCAGCACGAAGACGCCGTTTCTATGGGCGTGGCGCGCCACCTGGAAGGCGGTATCGTCGGCGCCGCACAGCACGGGAACGATAGCGGTTTCCGTCTGAAGCGTGTCAAGCCCATGAGACTGCAGCCCACCGATAAATGCCTGGGTGTTGCGGCGCAGGCTCTCGGCTCGCCACGGCTCGTCCTCAATAACGCATATCGCTTCCAGCGCGGCGGCGGCCTGCCCTGGCGGCAGCGCCGCCGAGAAGATGTAGGCACGGGACTGATGGCGCAGGTAGCCAATCAGCTCGGCACTGGCCGCGATGTAGCCGCCGACGCTGGGTATGGTCTTGCTCAGCGTTCCCATCTTAACGTCGATGACACCCGGCATGCCAAAGTGCTCTTCAATCCCGGTGCCCCGCTCGCCCAATACCCCCAGGCTGTGGGCTTCGTCCACCATCAATCGGGCCCCATGACGGCGGCAGACTTCGACCAGATTGGGCAAATCGGTGATGTCCCCATCCATCGAGAACACCGCGTCCACGACGACCAGGACGGAGGCCTCCGGATCAAGCGCGGCCAACCGATTGTCCAGATCGTGGATGTCATTGTGTCGAAAGCGGACCATCTCCGCACCTGACAGCAGGCAGCCATCCACGATGCTGGCATGATTGAGCTTGTCGCTGAAGACGTAATCGTGCCGGCCGACCAGCGACGAGATGGTCGTCAGGTTGGTGACATAGCCCGACGAGTAAGTGATGGCAGCCTCGGTGCCCTTAAACTCGGCGATCTTGGCTTCGAGCTGGCGGTGCAGCGGCAGGCTGCCAGCCAGCGAGCGGACGCCGTGGGTGCCGGTGCCATAGCGTTCAATCGCTTCGACCGCTGCCTTGTTGATGCGGGGGTGGCCGATGAGACCCAGGTAGCTGTACGAGGCGAACATATGCATTTCGCTACCGTTGACCCGCACCCGCGACCCACCATTCAGCTCATCGATCGGGATGTTGTACAGGTACAGATCGGATTGCCGGATGGAGCGAACCCGATCATTGAGCGCCTGAATGCGCTTGGCAATGCTGTCGTTTGGCCGGCTTACCGCCATCCGCTGCGTTACTCCTTCTCGCCTAGCCACCTGTGTGTGGCGTCAATCTAGCCGGACTAGGCCGCAATGTCAATTGCGATTCCCGCCCGGGCCCGCTTCGGCCAGCTTCCGTAGCGCATTCTGATCGAGCGTCGCAACCCCGAGCCCTTGGGCCTTATCAAGCTTCGAACCAGCGTCCGCCCCGACAACCAGGTAGTCTGTCTTGCTGCTTACCGAGCCAGTGACCCGCCCACCCCGCTTCTCGATCAGCATCTTGGCCTCGTCACGAGACATGTCTGGCAGGGTACCAGTTATCACGAATGTGAGCCCGTCCAGCGTTTGGGGCAGCGCGGGCGCTGACCGCTCTTGCTCGGGCCAAACCGAAGCCTGCTTCAGCTTCTCCAACAGCTTACGGTTGCGCTTGCGGCCAAACCAATCAACGACAGCCTGGGCGAGATTGGGGCCGATGCCCTCGATCTCTTGCAGCTGCTCGCTTGTGGCTGCCGCCAGCGACCCCAAATCACCGAAGGCGCGAGCTAGGTCGCCAGCCACGACGTCCCCTACCCCTCGTATTCCCAGCGCAGCTATCAGCCGGGCCAGCGACTGCTGTTTTGAATCCCCGATGGCCTCCATCAGTTTTTCCGCCTTGCGTTGGGCGAAACCGTCAAGCTCGAGTAGTTCCTCGACCGTCAGATGGTAAACGTCTGCCACGTCCCGGACCAGGTGAGCCTCCACCAACTGCTCGGCAACCTTAATCCCAAGGCCTTCGATGTCCATCGCCCCGCGCGAGGCAAAGTGCTCGACGTTGCGCACCAATTGAGCTGGACAGGCGGCGTTGACACAGTAGACCGCCACTTCGTCCTCCGGCTGTTCCAGCGGTTCGCCGCATGAAGGACACGCCTTGGGCGGTTTGAAGCGTTTTTCCTTTCCCGTTCGGGCCTCAACCAACGGACCGATCACATACGGGATGACATCCCCGGCCCGCTTGATCAGCACACGGTCGCCGAGACGAATGTCCTTCTCGTCAATGAAATCGAAGTTGTGCAGCGTCGCCTGCCGGACCGTGACACCGCCAACGGCTACCGGCTCCAGTACCGCATAGGGCGTGATTACCCCGGTGCGACCCACGTTGACACGGATGTCCTCCAACAGTGTGCTGACCTCTTCGGCGGCGAACTTGAATGCCAGCGCCCCGCGCGGATCCTTGCCAACCACCCCGAGATCGCCGGCCAGGCCCAGATCGTTGATCTTGATGACGGCGCCATCGACTTCAAAGGGCAGGTCGTGCCGCCGTGATTCCAAATCCTGCGCAGCTTGGATGGCCTGCTCGATGTCGGCGCATCGGACCGCCTGGGGAGGCACAGGGAATCCCAGATTCGTGAGCAGTTCCAACTGTTCCCACTGCGTCGGTGGCAAGCCATCTCGCCCGCGGATGATGGCGTAGCAGAGCAGACGAACCGGCCGGGCGGCAGTCAGGCTTGGATCGAGTTGGCGCAGCGTGCCGGCGGCCGTGTTGCGAGGGTTGACGTAGGTGCGTTCGCCCTTGGCCTCCAGCGCTTCGTTCATCTCCTTGAAATCCTGTTTGTAGATCAGCGCCTCTCCCCGGAGGACCAAACGGCCAGGTGCCTTGACCTTTGATTCGGCTGGCGGGATGCGGAGCGGCAGCGTGCGGATCGTGCGCAGATTGCGGGTGATATCTTCACCATATTCCCCGTCGCCTCGAGTTGCTCCCAGCTCGAACAGGCCGTCACGGTAGTGCAGCACAACGGTTAGACCATCCAGCTTGGGCTCAACCGTGAACTCGGTTCCTTGCACCCGGTCATCCAGGCGCAAGATTCGCTGGTACCAGTCGCGGACGTCCTCAGGGCTGAAGGCATTTCCCAGACTCAAGATGGGCACCGGATGGGCGACCCGAGCGAAACCCGCCGCCGGCTCGCCTCCAACCCGCTGGGTCGGCGAGTCCGGAGTGCGCAATTCAGGGTACGCTTCCTCGATCCGGCGCAGCTCATGAAACAGCTTGTCGTATTCGGCGTCGCTGATGGCCGGTGCGTTTTCAACGTGGTACAGCCGATTGTGCTTGCGCAGTTGCTGCCGCAGCTCGGCCGCCCGCTTCCTGGCTTGGGTTTTCGTCAAATCGGTCTCAGCCATCTGTCCTCCGGCGCATGGGCTCGGCTAGGCGTTGGCCCCTGATCGCGTCGGCCGGCGCCACCTGCGGGCGCGCCACACGGTCCGCAGAAAGCGAAGCGAATCAAGCAAGGGATGGAAGTAGCTGGTGGTCTCCGTCCCATAGATCGTCTCGATGTCCACCCAGGCGAAGATGAAATCATTGCGCAGCGCCGTGCCAATGACCTCGACTTCAAATTCAAAACCAACGGTTGCCTGGTCGATCGCCTCGAGCAGCTTGCGATGGTAGAGTCGGAAACCACTTTGATTGTCGTAGATCGGCTCGCCGACCGCCAGCGACAGCAGCCAGGACCCGAATGGATTGGTAAAGGTCCGAGGAAACGGCATCCGGCGATGGTCGCGCCGCCCGATCACCAGGTGCGCCCCGGTCTGTTCATGCGCCTGAACGAATGCAGGGATGTCCGTTGGATTGTGCTGGCCGTCGGCGTCGAGCGTGATGACCGCACGGACGTCGTTGTCAAGGGCCCATTGAAATCCGGTTCGCAGGGCCGCCCCTTTGCCGTGATTGGTCGGGTGGCGTAGGATATGGGCGCCAGCCTCAGCCGCCGCCTGACCGGTCCCATCGGTTGAGCCGTCGTCGACTACCACAACTGGCATTTGGGCGGCTGTCAACGCAACCACCGGGACAATCGCCCGGCGCTCATTGAATGCCGGTACCAAGGCAATGATCTGGTCTTCCACCAGGGACATAATGCGGGCCTTCAAGGCTGTCTGAAGGGCGAGCCAAGCCACCGAGCGGCGGCTGTCCATTCTACCATCGGGACCGATCGCCCTTCCCATTCATGACCTGCCCCCCAACCTCCAACCGGCCGACGAAAGGCAGCCTGTTCGATGGCTTCAACTCATCAGCCTGGCTTCCTCCCTGGACAAGATCCAGGACAGACCGGCAGCGCGCGCTGGGTGTTGACGGCGACCATTCTGGCCTCGAGCATGGCCTTCATCGACAGCACGGCCCTGGACATCGCCTTGCCGGCCTTGCAGGCCGATCTCGATGCTAGCGGCAAGCAGCTGCTGTGGATCGTTAACGCCTACCTGCTGTTGCTGTCGTCGCTCATCCTGGCCGGCGGCTCGCTTGGCGACCGGTTCGGACGCAAGCGGATCTTCAGACTGGGCATCCTTACCTTCACCGCCGGCTCGTTGGCTGCCGGACTCGCACCTACGGCCGATTGGTTGATCGCTTTTCGCGCTGTGCAAGGAGCTGGCGGGGCCTTGATGGTGCCCGGCAGTTTGGCACTGCTTTCGGCCACCGTTGCGGACCATGAGCAGGGGCGTGCCATCGGCACCTGGGCGGCCTTCACGACGGTGACTGCCATCCTGGGCCCGGTACTCGGCGGAGCACTGGCCTCGGCCGGATTGTGGCGGGTCGTATTCTTCATCAATCTTCCGCTGGCGGCCGGATCACTTGCGATCCTGCAGCGCCACGTTTCAGAGAGCCGTGACGAGACGGCCGGCCGACTGGATCTGGCGGGCATGCTGCTGGTCACCCTGGCCCTCGGCAGCCTGACTTATGGGGCGATTGAAGCCCCCGAGCAGGGCTTGCGTCAGCCGATTGTCGCTGGCAGTCTGCTGCTGGGGGTCGCCAGCCTGGCCAGCTTCCTGTGGGTCGAGCGGCGAGCGTCGTCGCCTTTGGTCCCGCTGCGCCTATTCAGTTCGCCGACCTTCGCCGGCGCCAACCTGCTCACCCTTCTGCTTTATGCCGCCTTGCGAGCCGCCTTCTTTTTCCTCGGGCTGACTCTGATCCAGGCGCACGGCTACCCGGCCCAACTTGCAGGCCTGGCCCTGGTTCCTTTCACCCTTCTATTGGCGCTCTTATCCCGTTGGTCAGGTGATTGGGTTGACCGCGTCGGCCCCCGCCCCCCGTTGGTCCTTGGCCCTGGTCTGACGGGGGTTGGGTTTGGCTTGCTGGCGCTGCCGGGCTTGGGCAGCACGCCCGCCAATTATTGGACGACATATTTGCCGGGCATCGTCGTGATGGGAATCGGGATGGGGATCACCGTCGCCCCACTGACAACCGCGGTCATGACGGCCGTTCCGAGGGCTCAGGTCGGGGTGGCTTCGGGGGTAAACAATGCGGTGGCACGGACAGCCGGCGTGCTGGCGCTCGCCGTGCTCGGCGGGGTCGCCCTGCTTTCGTTCCGCCAGACCTTGGTGGGTTCCATGCACACATTTGATTTGAGCGAGGAGCAAATGCTTCTGCTCGCCGACGAGGCGCGGGAGTTCGGCAACGCCCAACCACCGGCGGGCCTCGACCCAACGACGGAGGCCGCCATACGTCAGGTGATCGACCATGCCCTCTTGGACACATTTCGGCGCACGGCATTGTTGTGTGCCGGCCTCGGTCTACTCAGCGCAGGGGCCGGGGCAGTCTTCATCGGAGCCGAAACGCGCCGCCAGCAAGACCCCGCCCGCCGACGGCCGGGCGACCGATGACCGGATCAGGGAGTTATCTCGGAAGCCGAACCGCCGAATTGGCACCCCAACCAGGCACTCATGGCCAGCAGCAGGATCGGCCTGATAAGGCGCGGGCCTAGCTGGCGTGCGGCTGTCACCCGCTCTTCAGACGACTCACTATCCTGTCCACGGTCGGCTGGTCCGTGGTTTGTTTGGCTCACGCAAGACGCCTTCCCACGAGCCGTCCCACGCCTTCGGACAGCGGTCCCTCCCAAGTTCGTCTTTCTCCGAGGATAACGCGCGCCTTTCCTGCTGCCGCTGACCGCACCTAGTCCGGCCGGCCTTCGTCATCGGCCGCTGCCAGCTTGGCAACCAACCGGTCCTTGACAGCCCGCTCGTACACTGGCCAGGTTGTCGCCGGATTGCCTTGCCCGAGCTCGGCATCCACGTAGCGCAGGGGGAGCTCAAAGGCGCCGGCCGATGGTTTTCCGCCGCCGAAGTAGCTGCCGTCGTCTGCCCGCCCAAAGACGGATTTGATGAAATCGTCGGGATTCATCGTCAGCTTGGAAGTCCGCAACGATCCCACCATCAGCGGTTCACCTTCCTCTCGCAGCAGGATTCCGAAGGCGATCGCCGTGTGCACTTGGGACTCGGTAAGCAGCAAGTCGGCGGCCTGGGGGATTGCATCGCGATCTCGTGCGTCGAATGTGCCTACCCCGACGATGGCGTTGCCGTTGACCAGCTGGCGAGATTCAAGCGCCCGCTGCAGGATTCGCATGGTTTGCTCCGTCCGGGACTGGCTCATGATCTGCTCGAGCAATCCGATGTCCCGGTAGCGGCTGAGGAAGGCGGCGCCTTCAAAATCGGCTTCCGTCGCCCGCAGAAAGTCACCTGTATCCGACATGATGCCGTGCATCAACGCTGTCGTCACCTTGACATCCTCGGGCTCCTCCGGATCGAGCTCGAGCAAGCCTTCCCGCAGGTAGCTGGCATACATGCTGGCGGTGGCGCCGATGCGGCGGATATCTTTCAGTTGTGGCTGTAGCACGCCCTGCGGCTCGTGATGGTCGATCACCGCCAAGATGGGTACCCGGGCCTGCTGCAACGCCGCGACGATCTCGCCGGCGGTCGTCCCCTGATTGTCCAGAAAGACCGCCCCATCGTAGGCACCGATGTCGATTCCATCGCGATACCGGATCAGGTCCAATCCCGTTAGCTTGACCAGGGCCCGGTTCTCCTGATGGCTGATTTGACCGCCGTAGACAATATCGGATTCGATATCGAAACGGCGGCTGATCCAGCGGTGGGCCATTGCTGACGAGATGGCATCCGGGTCGGGGTATTCCTGCAGCACAATCAAATGGCGTTGTCCGCGGTGTTGCTCAAGCAGTGTCGCCAATCCACGCCAACCGGCCGGGTGGGAGTTCTCCCGCGCCTGGGTTGTGCCGTCATCTGCCATAGGTTCTCCTGCTTCTAATCAGGTGCCTGCTCAGTCTACCGATTCTATCGGAGGGGAAGCAGCTCTCTACTCCCCTTACCACGCTCCTGTTGCGTCTGTGATACAGGGCGATAGAATGGGTCCAGCGCATAGAAGAGGAGAAATAGCGTGCGGCCGTGCCCGTTCTGCACGAAAGAAATCCAGGATGAGGCGATTGTGTGCCGCTACTGCGGGCTGGACGTCGAGCAACCGCAGTGGCTGCACGACAAGGTCCGCTGCGGCTATTGCGCCGAGTGGATCGGGCAGGGCCTGCGCCTGTGCCCCTACTGCAAGTCCGACCTGTCGGAGGCTCCAGCCGAACCGACCCGGGCCGAAGAACCGGCTTCCACCTCACCCTTCAGCGCCGGCTTCGACGATCCGCCTTTCCCTGCCCTTCGGCAGGACCTGGAGCCCGAGGCGGAACCCGAGGCAGCGTTGGATCCGGCTGAGCGGTTGCCCTACGCAGACGAGCCGCTGCTGCCCCCTACGACACCCACCTACTTCGAACAGGATTGGATGCGCTCGCAGACGGAGGGCGCCGACCATTTGTCTGCGCTAGAGAGCGATGACGACCCCAGCCGTGCCCGAGAGTTGCCTGCCTGGCTTACCCTTGCCAACCTGGTTCGGGTCGGCCGGCCGGTCTTGATTGGCTTGGTTGTCCTGGCCGTTGTTGCCGGCTTGGGTTACGCCGCCATCCGCATCCTGCCGGAACTCCCGGTCGCCGCCCGCGGCCTCGGCAGCCCCACACCCAGCCCCGGCTTGGCCGCCGTCGCTAGCCTGCCACCAGCCGCATTGGCCACGGCCGAAGGAGCCCAAGCAGCCGCGACCCCAGTCAGTGGCGAGTGCGTCAGCTGGGATACCGTCAGTCTGGCCGACGCGGGCCAGGAACGCTGCGTTTACGGAACCGTCAAGCGCTGGTTTGCCGCCGGCGACCTGCCATTCGTCGCCATCTTTTCCGAACAGAGCGGCTCATTCGCCCTGGTCGATCGCACTCGGACCCACCCCGAAGTACAACCCGGCGAATGCATTCAAGGGACCGGCTTGATCGAAGTCATGAGCGCCACCCGGCCGTTCATTGATTTGGACGGCGTGGTGGTTTCCTGCAGTCAGTAAGCTAGGCTGCCAACCCCTGGACGAAAACACGGCGGTTGCGCGGTCCATCGAACTCGCAGAAGAAGATCGCCTGCCAGGTCCCTAGCTGCAATTCCCCAGACTCAACGACAATCCATTGATGGCTACCGACCAGGCTCGCCCGGCTGTGACTCGGGCTGTTGCCTTCGCCATGCCGGTAATAGGGCTGATCCCAGGGGACAAGCCTCTGCAGATCTGCCTGCACATCGTGGGCGACGCTGGGATCGGCCCCTTCATTGACGACGATCCCAGCCGTCGTGTGCGGAACGAAGATCAACAACGCACCTTGCTTCAATCCGAGGCGCTTTAACGCACGCCTGACCTCCTCGGTGATGTCTATGAACTGCTCACGCTCCTGTGAACGGACTTGCAGTGTTTCCATAAGTGACGGCACCTCCTGTCAGCTCTGGTGGGCAGCTCGCCATCCTATCGTCCACCTTCCACCACTATAATGCTGCTCGATGATTCCCGACTTTATCGTGCAAGTTTATGCCTTCACCGACGGTCTGACGGCGGCCTCGGCGGTTGATGCTGGGGTTGACCATATTGGATTTGTCGCCGGCGAGTATGGCTTGGTGCCTGGCGAACTGTCGTTCGCCCAGGCGCACACCATTTGCGAGGCGATCGACGGACTGGCGCACAGCGTAGCGCTGACCATGGCAGTGGATGTTGTTGAGATCCTGCGCATGGCGGAGGCGGTGCGACCAGACTATGTCCATATCTCGACCGATCTCTGGGACGTTGGTCCGTCCGCCATCCGCCGGTTGTGCGATGAGTGGCAAGGGGCGATCGGCCTGATGAAAGCGATTCCGGTTGGCGCCGGCGAAACGCTGGCCCAGGTGGAAGCATTTGCCGATCTGTGCGACTACCTGCTGTTGGACACCAAGGTCGAAGGAATGCCCGGAGTCGGAGCCACCGGCCAAACCCACGATTGGGCGGTCAGCCGGCAAATCGCCGATCGCTACCCCCGGAAGGTGCTGTTGGCCGGCGGCCTGACCCCGGCCAACGTGGCGGCGGCGGTCGAAGCGGTGCGCCCGGCCGGCGTGGACAGCAATACGAGCACAAACCGTCCGGGGGATCCGGTCGTCAAAGACTTGGCCCGCATACAAGCCTTCGTACAGGTGGCCAGGCGGGCCGCGGCCGGATCAACCCCATGAGCCAGGTGTTTGTGCTGGGCGACGCCAATATCGATGTCATCATGCCCATCGATGACTATCCGCAACCGGGGGGCGACAAGCGCAGCGAGCGGGCCGTCATCCACGCCGGCGGCTCTGCGGCCAACACTGCCCTGGCGTTGGCGCGATTAGGCTTCGCGCCCTCCTTGCTGGCCTGCTTGGGCCAGGACCTGCCAGGCGACATGCTGCGCCAGGAGCTGGAGCGCGGCGGTCTCAATCTATCGCACCTGCAGGTAAGCGCGAGCGCAGGCACTGGCATGATGTTCGTTCCGGTCACGCCGGACGGCCAACGAACCCTGTTCGGCCGGCGTGGTGCCAACCTGGTGCTGCGGCCGGAGGGGCTGCCGTTGAATGCCATTGGCCGGTCCCGGGCACTTCATCTGTCGGGTTATGCCTTCCTCGAGGGGAGCCAGGCGCAGACCGCCCGGGCGGCGTTGGAGGCGGCCAAGCAGGGCGACGCGTTCGTCTCGCTGGATACGGCCTATGAGCCAGCCTTCTTGGCCGGCGATAGGCTGAGGGAGATCTTGGGGCAGGTCGACCTGCTGGTGCTGGGACAAGCCGAAGCCAACCGTCTATCCGGCCAAACCGATTTGGAAGCGACGTTGGACTGGCTCCTGGAACAAGGCGTGGGCCAGGTTGGGCTCAAGTTGGGCGCCAAGGGGAGTGTGCTGGCCGGGCCAACCGAGCGCATCCACCTGCCCGCGTTCAAAGTCCAGGTAGTCGACACAACTGGCGCCGGCGACAACTACTCGGCTGGCCTCTTGGCCGGCCACCTGCTCGGCTTGAATCCAGCCGCGGCTGGCGTCCTGGCGACTGCGATTGCCGGTCTGTCGACGACGGTATGGGGCGCTGGCAATGCGCCGCCCGGCATCGCCGACCTGGCAACCCTTATCCGGACGCAAGGCAAATCACAGCCCGACCCGAGTTTGGTGCAAGCCGCCGACCAGGTGCTGGCGACGCTCTCCGAATTCAAGCTGGCTACAGAGCCCGGTGCGGGGTAGGCTTGACGATTGTAGGTTGGCCGCAAAGTCGTCCAACAAACGAAATATGCTAAGATTGCCTTGCTGGCCATGGGCCAGCCGTCATTGATGCGGGTTATTGTTAAGGTTAGGCTGATTCATTGATGGCCTCATTGTTTGGATTCCTGCGCCGCTTGTTGGGCGACAATCCACCACGCCGGGACACTCCTCCGGCGGGGTCACCGGTTGCCACCCGGCGCGGCGCCCGCCAAACGGTCCCCACGCCGCGGACGCGTCCGCAGACTACCCGCAGCAATCGAGCCGGCGCTCAGCGCCCTGCGGCGGCGGCCGCGGACGCCACCTTGATCGCCGGTACCGACCGCCGGAATTACAGGGATGTCGACGACTATCTCACACGGATCCAGGCCAAGATCAACCGCCTGGCGGAAGAGTTCGCCGCCGGCATGATCAACCGCGAGCAGTTCCAGCAGTTGTTCGAGCACTACCAGCGTGAGCGCACAACAATCCAGACCTGGAAGGACACAACCGCCACCGCCGGTGATTGGCAGGATCTTTCCAACGAGGGCAAGAGCATCGTCATCCGTTCCCAACACACGGCCAAGGTGCTGGGCTACGCAATCTACGCCAACGACTCAGGGATGCCGCTGACCACGATCGGTAATTTCGATATCGACTCCGACTTGGCCGTACCCATGCTCTCTTCCTACCGGTCCGCCGCCAAGGAGATCTTTGGCGGGGAGATGCGGTCGACGGAGATCGAAGGCGGCAAGTGGTTGTGCTTTGTTCCTGGCGCCTCGACCACAATGCTGGCGTTGTTCACCCGCGAACCGGCGACCCTCCAGTTCAAGATCATGGAAGATTTGCACCGGTTGTTCGAGAAGGCCAACCGGCGCCACCTGGCGGCCTCCCCCATCGATCCCAACGAACTGGCTTTCCCGCACGCGTCCTACCTGGGCCGCCTGCAGTAACCTTGCAACCCACCTGATGGCAACCATCCCAGTTCTGAAAATCGTAATCGCTGGCGATGGCAATGTCGGCAAGACCTCACTGATTCGCCGCTACTGCGAGGGCAAGTTCGAGCAATCGCGGGTAGCGACCATAGGCGTGGATTTCCAGACCAAGCTCGTCGATCTCGAAGACCGACATGTCAAGCTGTCGATCTGGGATATGGCCGGGCAGGACCGCTTTCAGGTTATGCGGGAGGGGTTTTACCGCGGCAGCCTGGCGGCTGCCCTGGTCTACGATCTGACGGAGCCGGAGTCATTGGACCACCTGGTCCGCTGGAAGGGCGAGATCCAACGGGTGGTGCCGGCCGTGCCATTGATCGTCGTCGGCAACAAGGCCGACCTGGCCCCGCCGATCCCCGCCGACGACGGCCGGCAGTGGGCCCTCGCCATCGGCGCCGACTACCTTGTCACCAGTGCCATGACCGGGCGCGGTGTCGGTGAGCTGTTCCGAAGCCTGGCGCTGATGGCCGCCCCGGCGCAGCGCACGTCCCGATAACAGCCTGAAGTCGTCTGCCAGCCCTCGGTGCCTAGAGGCGTTGCGGCTGTTGTTTTTCCCTCGCCCCTTGCCGGCTGCGGTGCACCCACAGCACTCCGGCGAGCACGGCCAGACCGCCCAGAACTTGAACCGGAACGAGCCGTTCCCCGAGCATCGGCCCGGCCAACAACGCCGTCACGACTGGCTGACCGAGCAGGGTTGGCGACACCAGTGAAGCCGGCAGGTGCCCCTGGGCATAGTTGATAGCCAGCCAACCGATCACTTGCGGGCCTAAAGCCAACGCCAGCAGCACCAGGTAGCTGCGCGGCGGATAGCCGGTCAGCGGCTGCCCGAATGCCTGGGTGAGAACGAGCAGCCCACCGGCATTGATCAAGGACGACAGCCAGAAGTAAGAAAGGGCATCGAGTTGGGCACGGCCGCGCTGGGTGACCAGGAAGTAGCTTCCGTAGAAGACGCCGGCCAACAGGCCCAGCAGCGTCCCCAACCCCACTTCGAATGAGCGCAGCGCATCCGTCCCAAGCACGACCGCCGCGCCAGCCATCGCCAGCGCCAGGCCGAGCCAGAAACCTCGGCCGAGCCGTTCACGGAAAAGCAGCAAGGCGCCCAACCCGACCCACAACGGGGCCGTGTTGGCCAACAGCGTGGGATTGGTGGCTCCGCTAAGTACCACCCCGGTTGACCAAGCCGCTAGATCCCCGGCGAACAGCAGCCCCCCAAGGGCCGCCAGCCACAAGCCACGCCTCGGGAGCGGAGCCCTGCTCGGCAACCGGAGGAAGAATGCTGGCGCGATCACCACGACTGCGATAGCGACACGGTAGAATGCGGCGACCGTGCCGGGAACCTGCGCCATCCGCACCAGGATGGCCGACAGCCCAAGCATGAGCAGTCCCCCGAACAAGGCAAGATACGGTAGCAGCAAGGGAAGGCGTGGATGCCCTTTGGCTTCGGCCATGGCGCCAGATCATAAGGCTTGGCCGAAGGCATTGCAATGGCCCAGTCTCGAAAGAGTATGATTGACCCGGCCGCCGGGAGGAGAATTTTTGAGCGCACAACTGGCCGTACTAGCTGAAGGTAAGCTCACGCTCGCCGACGAACCGGTGGAGAGCCTGCGCCAGGCGGCGCTTATGGAGCCGCCAGGAGTGTACACGGTCGCCCGCACCTACCAACGCGAGCGTGTCGTGCTGCTCGACGCTCACTTTGACCGGCTTGAGGAATCTGCCCGGTTGGTCGGCGTTGAACTTCAATTGGACCGTCCGGCACTGCGCCGCGGACTTTCACTCCTGGTCGGCCAATGTGGCTATGCGAACTCGCGCTTTCGCATTACCTTGCCTTTGGCCGAGCCACAAACACCTCGCCTGGCGATTGAACCGCTCGTTGAGGTTCCAGCCGAGCTACGCCGCCAGGGAGTAGTTGCCAGCACAATCCGGCTCGACCGCAGCATCCCAGCCGCCAAGAGCAATGCTTGGGAGGCGCGCCGACAAGCCGCCTGGCAGGAACTGCCGCCCGATACCTACGAAGGGCTGCTGGTTGATCCTGGCGGCCGGATCCTCGAAGGGTTCACTAGCAATGTGTACGCCGTGCACGAGGGCAGATTGCTGACGGCTGAGCGCGGCATCCTCAAGGGGATTTCGCGCCGCATCTTATTCGAGGTGCTGCCCCCTTCGATGCCCGTCAGTCACGAAGGGATTCCCGTCGGGCTTGTCCCAACACTCGAGGAGGCCTTCCTCAGCAGTTCGAGCCGGGGCCTGCTGCCCATCGTTCGGATCGATGATCTCACAATTGGTCGGGGCCGACCCGGCGGCTGGACGATTGACTTGATGGCACGCTATGATGCCTGGGTTGAAGCCCATCTTGAACCGATCATTGGGCGCGAACGACTCGGTGCGAACAGGAGTGTTTCATGAGTGAAAACCTGCGCCGGCGCCTCTCCAACGCGTTGCTGCTGCTAGGCGTGCTGGCCTGGGTTCCCTACTTCTACCTATTGTCGACGGGCACCACGCCGTCAGTTCTCCCGTTCCTGGCGGCCCATTTGGCCGGGGTGCTGCCCGGGACCTGGCTGCGGCTTGCGCAACGTGACCCGACGGCGCCTGACCCGTGGGCCCGACGGCGTCTAGCAGCCCGCATCCTGGTCATCCTGGGGGTTCTGGCTTGGGCGCCTTACTTCTATCTGACAAGGGTGACGGGCCTGGACCTGGCAATCGGGCCGTTCTTGGCCGCCCACCTAACCGGGGTCCTGGGCGGCTCCGCGCTGCGCATTAGCATCGAGGTCCAACGTAGATTGGGCCGAGGCGAGCCGCCACCCTTCTGAGGCGGCCTGGCAGGCGGGTCCGTCCGTCAGGGGGTTGGGGTCTCGCTGGGGGTGGGCGTTTCCGTCGGCGTTGGGGTACTGCTAGGCGCCCCACCAGTAGCTGTCGGGCTGATGGTGGCCGTCGTAGTCTCCGACGCCACCGACGTCGGTCCCAGGGTGAAAGTCGGGGTCGGACTGCCAAAGCCGGGGGTGCCAGTGATGGTTGGCGTGGCCGTTGGCGGGGTCGCCGTGGCGGTCAGGCAGCGCTCGTAGGCCCACGTTGCCGTGGGCCGCAGCTGGGCATCATCGACGGTCGATAACGAGTTGTCGTACTGCTCGGAAGCGGCGCAGAACTCCTCTTCCTTCGCCAGCAAATGTCCGTACTCTGCCGCCGACCGGGCGTACTTGAAGCACGAGTCCCAGATACCGGCGGCGCATAAGTCGGCGAAGTTCACTGTTGCCTCAAACCAATCCAGCCCTATGAAGCTATTGGCGTACAGGTAGAAGACAGCCGACCGCCGCCAGCTGGCGGCGGTGTTGTCCAGGGCGCCAACTTGTGACGCCAGAGCCAGGTCGTAGATGCCTTGAGCCAGTTCACGCCGCAAGATCTTGGCCACCCCGCGGTTGCGCAACGCGGCGAACAGCAAGCTGTTGACTTCGTCGGTCCGGTAGTTCGGGTCCTTGCCTCGCAGCAGGAGCAAGGTCTCGATGCTCTCGTCCCATGCCTCACGATTGTTGGCCCCGCGGGCAGCTTCCAACAGCCCCTCCAGCGACTCGAGGCTGATCGTGGGCGTCGGGGTCAGGATGATCTCGGTGGCGGTCGGGATCGGGGTGTTGGTCGGAACATTGAGACCCATTTGAGCCAGACCCAGCAGGTCCTGCGCTCCGGGGTAGGCCGGATCGATGCTCAGAATGTGCTCAAAGCGCTGCCGGGCCGTCTGGAGCCGCCCTTCTTCCAAGTCGGCGACGCCCAGGTCGAATTGCTCCTGGAGCAGGCCCGCTTGCTCGGTGGCCTGCGCCATGCTGTGCTCCTCCGACCCCAACAGGTAGCCGGTGCCGGCCGAGGCCGACAAGATCACCAGGGCCGCCAGCCCTAGGCCAAGCAGGAGTTTCCACGGCAGCCCCTCTCGCCTGCTTGGCGGCCGTTCAGCCCCAGCGCCGACCGGACGGGTCCGGTCGTCCGGCCCGGTATTGTGCGGCCGGGTCGAGTCGGACCGGCGCCGAATCGGTTGCGTGTCTTCCGGCGTCATGGGCTGCTCCCCGCCCTGGGCGGCACGCCCATCATTCGTTGGTCGCCGGCTGGATTTCCGACGGGGCGGCGCCGACGGCGCTGTGCTGCACAAACAGCTCTTCCACGAGCTGTGCGATGCGATCCGGAACCGGCCGCAGCACTTGGGCGCCGCTGGCCGTCGTATGGAAACGTACCATGTCCGGCGGGCCGATCACCCCCTGGTGGATGTTCTCGCGCGGCAGCTGAATGGCAAGCCAGCCCAGCGACACCATTTGGGGCAATGTCATGTTGGTCCGAATGCCGTCCGACAGCTCCTGGTACAACCTGGGCGCGCGGGCCACCAGGGTCGGCACCATATTCAAGTCGAGCACCTGGTCGAGCACGGCCAGCGCCACCTGTTGCTGCCGCTGGGCGCGTCCAAAATCACCTCCGGTCGCTTTGCGCACGCGGGCATAGGCCAGCGCCTCAGCCCCATCCAAGTGATGGGCCTTGGCTGACAGGTAGAAACTCATGCGGCCAATCGGCGAGATCTTGATGCGCTCGGTCACGAGCACATCGATGCCCCCGATTTCGTCGATCAACCGCTCGAAGGCCGAAAACTCAATGACCGCGTAGTAATTGATGGGAACACCAACCACACTCTCAACGGCCTCGACGGCCAGCCCGGGGCCGCCGCCCGGCAGACGATAGGCCTCGCCAAAGGTGAAGGCGGTGTTGATACGGTTATGGCTGTAGCCGGGAATCTCAATCCACAAGTCGCGCGGGATGGACAGCATGACGGCGTGCCGGGTCAGGGGATCAAAGCTGACCAGCATCATGGAGTCGGTGCGGGGCGCACCGGCGCCGGCTTCCCAATCGCGATAGTCCAACCCCATCAACAAGACCGTCACCCGGCTGTTGCCGGTCCATGGCATGGGCTCGGTGTCGAGCGGAACGAGCGTCGGGGTGGGTGCCGCACCGGGGGCGGCGGCCGTGCCGGGCGTCACGTTGGGCTCGAAGCCGGCCGGGCCAAACGGGTTGCCACTGGCGACGGCTTGACGCACGGTCACGTGGACTACAATTCCGCCAAGGCAGACCATTACAAGAAACGCGGCGGCCAGACCCCAGACCACACGGTCCAGGCCCTCGCCCTTCCGTTTGCCGTTCGTCTTCGGTATTCGGCGCTGCGGTTGTGTCGTCATCCCCACCCCGGCTCAGCCAATCGGGCGCATTCTACCGCGTCTGGCTGCGGCCGCCGGTCGGCAATCGCTGGCTGCGCACAGGGAAGTTGGTTGTGATCCCATCGACGCCCTTCCAGGCAAGCCAGCGCTGGAGCAGCGGATGATCGGCCGTCCAAACCCAAATCTCGAGGCCGGCTCGCTTGGCCCGGGCGACCAGTGTTGGGTCGAGCACGACCGACAGCCAGTAGACCCCAATCCGATCGGCCTGCGCCCGATCGGGCAGCTGCCCGGGGTAGACGGAGAGTTGGCCAAGGCCGAGATCGGGTGCCTGGCGGCGGATCTCGGCGAGCCATTCGTGATCGAAGGAGACGAGCTGGACTTTGTTCGATGGCAGGCCAGCGACAGCCGAAAGAAAGGCGACCGTGTCGTTGGCTGTGGGGTCCTTGACCTCGACGACGATGGCGCCCGGCCAATCGGCAAGCAAGGCTAATGCCTGGCTGAACGTCGGCACTGGCTCACCGGCGAATTCCACCCCGAACCAGGCACCCGCGTCCAGCTCGCGCAGCTGGGCCAGCGTCAGCTGCCGGACGTCTCCGCGGCCGTTGGTCGTTCGATCTACCGTCGCATCATGCATGAGCACGAAGTGACCGTCGGCTGTGCGGCGGATATCGAACTCGATAAAGCTGGCGCCGGCCTGTATGCCTTTCCGCAAGCCTACCAAGGTGTTCTCCGGCGCCTGCCCAGCGGCGCCGCGGTGAGCCACAATGGCGGCGACTGCATTTGTTCGACGGAACGCCAGGTGCAGCAGCGCCCAAAACGATAGAACAACGAGCAGTCCGAACATCAGAACTTGAGTCATATCCAAGGGTTTTCCATCGTCTGGATCAGCACCGGCCGGCCAATCTTGATGTTCGGACGGCGCATGACCAACCAACCGACCAGAGCGGCGATGCCCGCCGGCCGCAGATCACGACCTCGGCACCATGGAAACGCAAGCACGACGGTGAAGCACTTGACGAATGGTCAAAGCAGATTGATTCCCTTCCAGCGATTTCCCAGGGCTCATCTTACCAATCGAGCGGTTGCCAGCCAGCGTCCGTCAGCGTGTGGGTGCTGACAGCCCCTTGGTCATCGAGGAAGACAATGACGGTCTCCACTGGCTCCGTCAGCAGGGTCTGGGCCGCCGCTTGATAGCGAAGCAACTGCTGGTGATGGCGCTCGAGCGCGGATTGCCGTTCCTCCATGTTGTGCAGATTGTCGGTCTTGAAATCGAGCAAGCGCCAGCCGCCATTGTGACGATAGAGCAGATCGAACGCACCCGATTCCGGCAGACCGCCCTGGGTTTGGTAGGTGAACGGGATCTCGTGCCGCCTGACAGGGCTCAAGGCGATCTGCCGCGCCACAGGATGGCCGGCCAACCGCGCCAACAGCGTCTGGCTGAGCTCGATCGCCCCGGCGCGTTGGGCCGGCTCTACCAGCCCTTCCCCCAGCGCGCTGCTGGCCAACAGCCGTTCGAGCGCCGGGTCCGGTGGCAGCAACCAGCGCTCTAGGGCGCGGTGGACGAGCGTGCCGACTACGACGGCCGGTGGATGCAGCCGGCCGGTCGCCCGCCACTCACGTGCCGGACGCTGGTCCTGGTCGTCGTCCGTGTGTTCGCTGGGCCAGCTTGCCACAGCGGCAAACAGTGGCCGTTGGCGTGACGCGGGCCAGGCGGCCGTTTCAGCCGGCACAGGTTTCCGGGGCGGCGCTTCGGCCGCCAGGGTGAAGCCATAGACATCGGGGCCTGTGCCACGCTCCATCGGTTGGCCATCGTCATCGAGCAGCCCGGCCGCCTCCAGCAGCGAGCCCACCCAGCCTGGCGCCCGCAGTGTTGGAGCTGCGCTTTGGGTCAGGTGTCCACTGACGACGAGTTGATCGCGGGCCCGGGTGGCAGCAACATAAAGCAACCTGGCTTCCTCGGCCGCCTCGCGCTTCGAGTCATCGGCTTTTGCCAGACGGTATGCCAGGCTGTCTTGGGACCAGCGATCGGGCCGGGCGACCAGCCCAAGTCTGGGGTGTAGGTAGACCGATTGGGACCGGCCGCTGTGAGCGTAGCCGGCATCGGCCACGACAACCAGGGGCCACTCCAGACCCTTGGACTTGTGAATGGTCATCAACTGAACAACGCCTTCGCCAGCCAAGGGCGCCTCACCCTCACGAACACCTGCCTGCCTGAGCGTTGCCAGGTATTCGAGGAAACCGCGAACCCGGGTGGCCCGGCTGCTGCGGGCGTCATCCAGCAGCTTGTCCAGGTTGGCCCAGTGGCGCTCGCCGGCGATCGCCAACACGGCCCGGGCGTCGGTCCAGTCGATCAGATTCTTGAGAACCTGCGCCACGGGCAGGCGGTCGACCAAGGGCCCCAGCTCCTGCACCAGGCGGAGGGCCCGAAGACGGGCGGCTTCATCCCCTTCGTTCAAGGAGGCATGCGGCGACTGGATGGCCTCGGCAAACGGGACGGAGCCATTGGTGCCGATCCGCAGGTGGAGGAGGCCGACATCCGACATACCTATCAGGGTCGAGCGGAGCATGCCGGCCATGGCCGCCTCGTTCCAGGGTTCAGCCAGGGCCCGTAGTGCGGTCAGCACCTCGCGAATTTCGGGCCGCTCGAAGAAGCCTCTACCGGCAATCGTGAGGTAGGGGATGCCCCACTCGGCCAGGGCCCGTTCGTAGGGCGCAAAGCCGGAGGAGGCCCGAAACAACAGTGCGGCGTCATCCCAGCGATGGAGGCGGCCCTGGGAGCGCAGCTCGGCCAAATGCGAGGCAAGCAATTCCGCCGCGACCTGTCGACCGGCTGCTGCATTCTCGCCGACACCCAGGACAAACGAGACGTACGGCCCGCACTTAGGCTGCTCCGGTTCCTCTCTCTTGGGCCGCAGCCCCGCATACGGGATTTCGAACTCGGCGCCACCTGGCATATGGGGCGCCAATAGTTCATCGAGAAGCTCAAGCAGGCCGCGGTGTTGACGAAAGGTCGTATCAAGTTCGAATGTGCGGCCCCGCTTAGCGATGTCCGCCCCCAGATGCCGAAAGACGCTGACATCGGCGCCACGGAACCGATAGATGCTTTGCCGGGCATCACCGACGACGAACAAACGGCCGGCGCCGGCCATCGCCTCCACGAGTTCCCGCTGGCGCTGGTTGGTGTCCTGAAACTCATCAACCAGAACATGGTCCGTATCCGCCTGCCACCTACTGCGGATGGCGGGCTGCTGCTGCATCAACTGCAGCGCACCCTGCTCCAGCGCATCGAAGTCCAGTTGGCCCCGCTCGGTCAAAGCATTCTGGTAGCTCCTCAGGGCACCTGCAAAGATCGCCCAGACTCCTTCCAGCATTTCGGTAAATCGACTCTCAAGTGCTGCGTCTACCTCGGGGTCCTTTGAACTGGCGCCACCGATCCACGGCTGTAGATCCCGATCATATGCCTGCCGAAGCGCCTCCAGCGCCAAACGGGGTGCGCCGTCACGTCGACCAACCCCACCCCGCATCGCCTGTCGCCGGGCTTGGTACCAATGGCGGCAAGCCCCGACCGGATTGCCGGCGGCCAGGGCGGCCTGGATGAGATCGACTTGCTCCAGCAGACTGCCGACCATCTCGACCATCGTTTCAGTGGAGTCGGCCGCCAGGCTTCCGTCGGCGGTAGCCTGGCGCAGAACAGCCAGTGCGCTGACCACACCCGGATCCGATGAGAATGCGGCCAAGCGAGCCGTTAGCACCGCCTCCAGCGGTAGTTCACCGGCTTCCCCGGCTCGCCGGGCGGCCAGGTCGAGACGCTGTTCCAACAAACGACCGACGACACGCCGCAAGCCCCACACACTGAAATGCTGGTACAGACCGGCCAGCACGGGGTCGTTGGCTGCCTGAACCAGCGCGTTGTCGACCGTCTCTTGCTTGAGAACGGCGGCCGCCGCTTCGTCAAGAACCTCGAATTCGGGGTCGAGCCCGGCTTCGGCCGGATGGGATCGCAGAATCTCGGCGCATAGGCTGTGGATGGTGCCGATTCGGGCCGAATCGAGCTCAGTCTGCAGATCGCGCCATCGATCGAACTGCGCCGGATCCGATTGCTCGGCCGCCCAGGACGACAACGTCGCCCGAATCCGGTTGCGCATCTCACGGGCCGCCTTTTCGGTGAACGTGATCGCCAGCAGCCGTCGAGGGGATAGGCCGTCGGCCAACAGGGCGAGATAGTGACCGACCAACGTCCGCGTCTTACCGGTGCCGGCGCCGGCGGTGACCAGTACGTCCTGCGCGCTGGTTGTGGCGGCCGCCATCTGTTCCTTCGTCAACCGCAGCCAGGAAAGCAAGTCCAGGCCGCCCGTCATGAGCCTTGGTACCCAGCCTGGTAGCGCCAGCACCAGCCGGCGGCGGGACAATAGGGCGGGCAGCCGCCGGCCGGTGCTTCGGGCTCAAAGCTGCCGCGCCGAACGCCTTGGACGATCCGGCTCACATGCTGCTCAAGCTGCTGGTAGGCGGCCTTGGGACCGACCTCACGCTGGTCTTCGTCGCCTTTGAAGCGCGCCAGACGAAGGCCGCCGGCCTTGCCCTGGCGGATCACCCAATACAGGCCATCGGTGACCGTCCCCAGTCCAAGCGTCCTTTCGGCGGCCAAGGCGTAGGCTGGAAGCTGAAGCCGGCGGCCCGCCAGCAGATCGCCGGATGACAGATGGCTGCCGCCAGTCTTATAGTCGATCACCCGCACTTGATCCCCCTTCCGATCGAGCCGGTCGATGATCCCGGCGATCTGGATCGTGCCTTGATCGGTCTCAATCTCCAGCGCCGGCTGGCCCGCCCGCCCGAATGACTGTTCGTAGGCGAAGGGCGACCAACCGGCCTCGATCTCGGCCAAGGCGATGACCGTCTCGCGCAACGCGGTCAGCCACTCGGCCTTCTCTTGGTCCCACAAGGGAGAAGGTCGGAAGCCGTAGGCCGCCGGCGCCCGATCGAAGGCATCCGGTGCAATGCGCTGCAACGCTTGGTTGACCGACTCGGGATCGTCGGGCGCTCCGGCGGCCTGGTAGGCCCGCTCGAGGAGCGCATGGAGCAGACTGCCAAGCTGTCTGGGATCGGGCCCCAGCGTGGGCGGTTCGACCTGATCCAGCCCAAGCAAGGCGCCACTGAAAAAAAGATGGGGACAGGTGCCATAACTCTCCAACCGGGTCGGGCTCCAGATCGCCGTCGGACCAAACCAATCGGACAACAATTTGTGCGCGGCCGAAAGGTCACC
>DASWJQ010000029.1:0-2653 GCA_036397095.1 Anaerolineales bacterium | reverse complement strand
CGTCGTGCTTCTCGGCGCCGATGACCAGGAATGGATCGCTGTTGGTGCAGGGTTGATCTCCGGACGGACCACAATAACTGCCGGGCACGCCGTTGTCCGGGTAAGAAATGTCGCCGTCGGGTCCATCGGCAGAAGCCTCAGGCTGACCGTCGACGAAGATCCATAAATGACCGTCTGACCTTCGCCGTTGAATGGCGACGTGATGCCAGGCGCCGTCGTCCAGTTCGCTTTCGCCGCACAGCGTATAGACGCCGGTCCGGTCACCCGTGACCCCAAACGCCAGTTTGCCGTCCACCAGGGAGACCCCAAAGGTGCGGTCTTGGTTGTAGCGGTCCCGATCAAAGATGGTATTGCCATGGATCCAGTTGTAATTCCAGCCGCAAGCGATTGGGCCAGCGGTGTTCTCGCCGGGCAAAGCCTTCATCCACCATTCCAAAGTGAAGTCGGTAGCGCCGACGTCGGCGGGCGGCCCTGGATTGGTGCTGGCCGGATCGTCGAAGCGGATTTTGACGCGGTCAAGATCGGCTGTCCCGTTGCCGTAGAAACGGAGCGAACGCTCCTGCTGGGGATGAAGCAGGTGGTAGTCATTGAGCACCGAATCGTACGGGTCGAGCGTGGTTGTGCTGCGCGTCAGGGAACCGCTGGTGTAAGCCGTTGATCCAACATGGACCGTCCAGCCCGACAACTGGATGCCTTCGAGGCTGACGTAGGCGCCGTTGTACTTCAGGCTCCAGTGGACGTGGGGGCCAGTGGCGTAACCGCCGGCGCAAATCGCGCAAGAGATGCTGCCGACGCTTTCATTGCGCTCAATGCTGCTGCCTTGATAGGTGTTTTGCAGGTGGTAGTAGCTCGTCGTCCAGCCGCCGCCGTGCGAGATTTCGAGCCAACAACTGTAGTTCGAAGGTCGACTCGAAGTGCCGCCGGCCGATCCTGTGGAATAGTAGAACGGTGGGGCGGCGCAGGTACCCCCTTGCAGGAAGAAATCCATCGACGAGAAGGGTGGTGTGCTGTCCCCATTCCAGCTGTGTGGTCCACCGAAGACCCAGATCGCGCCCTGTGGGAAGGGGAACTGGAGCAGGTCCGACGGCGGGGCCGCCGGCGGGTCGATGCTGTTGGCCGAACTCAGGGGGTCTTCTTCGGGGAACATCGCCCCGTACACTTCGAGGAAGCTTTGTGGCGAGTCAGAAGAAGTCAAGGTCTGGAAAGCGGCCAAATCTGAGTGGCGGGCAAGCGCGGCCGCCACCGCATACGTGCCCGATTCCAGGTGCCGATCCATGATGATGGCGCTGCCATCCTCGAGCTGGACGACGGCCTTGGCTTGGGCGTTGATGGCCATTGGCGCCTGGCTGCCAAACGTGTACAGGTGTTCGTAGAAGTCTTTTGCCAGCTGGAGGGCTGTCTCCTCGATCAGAATGCGCCTGTCGTCCTCGGTGAGATCCCATCTGGGCTGGCTGACGAGTTGGTCGTTGGCTTCGAGGACGGCCAGCAAGACCATTGGGTTGACGCTGGTGTATTGGGTCCATAGCTCAAGGTCCGCTGACAGGGTGGCCAGCGGAGATCCCCTGTTGGCCAGGTACGCTTGGATAACGAAATCGTCTACATTCGGTCCCCGAACAAACTGGCCGTCGGCGACCAGTGGGGGCGGTCCTTCGCCAGTCCGTGTCCGGATGGGAAACCCAAGATCGTCCGAGGTTCGCTCGAGGTCCCACGAGAAAAGAGCCAGCGGCGTCCAGCGCCTATCGAAGGTACCAAGCAGCCAGCGAGCCACCGCCGGCGGCTGAGCCAATGCACTCAAGCCCTCCCACGCGGCACCTGCTCCCGCATGGTCGTCGAGAGCGAACGGGTCAGGCCCTTGTTCCGGGTGGCTCAGCAGATTGCCGAATGCAGGTGGCGCGTTGTTAGTTTGGAGCCCGGACCCGGCTTGGGGGGCTCGCCAATCAAGCAAGCAAAGGAAAAGGAGCACCAGCAGCGGCGTGCTAGTGCGCCGCAGGCTAACGACGTTGCGGATCGGTCCTTGCCTCCTTGAGAGCCGGCGGTGCCGGCGCTCGTAGTCATTGTTGCCAGTTCCGTGCCGCCGGGGCCATGTCCAGCCTCCGGTAGACCGCTCTCCACTGCAATAGGAAAACCAGACTGGTCGCCGGCGACGGGCTCGGAGGATGCCCGGGCCAACGCGCATGCGTGAACCCATCTACTAGACTGGTGACCAGCGGGTAGGGCCTACATTCATTGTGGGCTGGGAACGGTCTGTCTTACGCGGGCTAGGGCAGCGGCAGGCCGCCCTTGGCCTGGACCATCATGTAGGCGGCCCAGGCGCGGTCGAGTTCGTCGTCGGGGCAGAAGCGCAGCGGCCCGCTGGCGCAGGCCGGCAGCAGGCCGGCGTTGTAGGCCGCTTCGGCCCAGCCGGCATACCAGGCGCCCGGGTCCACGTCGTCGAACAGACCGACCGGGGCCGGTGGCTCGTAGCTGACGCCGTTGAGAACGCGCAGGAAGAAGACGCTGCCTTCGGCCCGCGTGTGCTGCGCCTCGGGGCAGTAGGCTAATGGATCGGCGCTGCAGCCTGCGGTGAAGCCGTCGGTCCACAGGCTCTCGATCCAGCCGAAACCCCAGAACGAGCTGGGCACGTCGACAAAGGTCGGCGAGCCGGGAGGTGAGT
>DASWJQ010000028.1:0-1760 GCA_036397095.1 Anaerolineales bacterium | reverse complement strand
GAGGACCGGCCGCGGGAGACCTTTGAGCGGATTGCCAAGCTCGCCGGTTGCGAGGTGCTGCTCTTCGGCCATACGCACCTACCCTACGAAAAACGGGTGGCCGGAACTTTGTTCGCCAATGTTGGGAGTGTAGGTCGGCCCAAGGATGGAGACCCTCGTGCGTGCTATGCCTTGGTCGAGCTCGGCCGCCGGCCAAAGCTCGAGCTGCGCCGGGTCGAGTACGACGTGGAGGTCGAGGCGGCCGCCATCGAGCAATCGGATTTGCCGAACCACTATGCCGAGGAACTGCGGCTAGGTAGGACGCCGGCGACGGCCTTGGCAGGCGACCCGGGAAACCGGGTTGTCGGCAAGGTATAATCCTGCCGTGGGTGGCGAAAGCCGCCCACTTTTTAGCTATGGAACGGACTGAGCTCCGGGCCCCGGCCCGCACCACGGCGGAGGAGACCCCCTGGCACGCGCTGGAAGCGACCCGGGTCTCTGAACTGCTTCAGACTTCCACCGAACGCGGGCTGGAGCCGACCAGAGCGGCTGAGCGGCTCGAGCAGTACGGCCCGAACGAACTGGCCGAAGCACCCAGGCCGGGATTCTGGAATCAGCTCCTTCAACAGTTCAACAACTTCGTAATCATCATTCTGATCGTGGCCGCCCTGGTCTCGGCGGTACTTGGGGACTTCGTCGAAGCCGGGGCCATCCTGGCCATCGTCTTCTTGAATGCCGCCTTGGGCCTGGTGCAGGAGCGGAGGGCCGAGCGGGCCATGGCGGCCCTGCGCAAGCTGAGTGCACCCGATGCCCAAGTTGTCCGAGATGGTCGCCGCCAGCTGATCCCCGCCCGAGAAGTCGTTCCCGGCGATCTGGTGCTGCTGGAGGCCGGCAACTATGTGCCGGCCGATCTGCGGCTGCTGGAGGCCGTGAATCTGAGAATCGAGGAAGCGCCCTTGACCGGCGAGTCGGTCTCGGTAGAGAAGGACTCCACGTTGAATGTGGACGAGCATGTCCCACTTGGCGACCGGCACAACATGGCCTTCAGTGGGACATTGGTTTCTTATGGCAGGGGGCGCGGATTGGCGGCGGCCACCGGGATGCGAACCCAAATAGGCAAGATTGCCACGTTGCTGCAGGAGGTGAAACACGAGCCCACCCCGCTGCAGCGCCGGCTCGACCAGCTCGGGAAAACTTTGGGCTGGGCCGCGCTGGCCGGCTGCGCAGGGGTCTTCCTGGTAGGTTGGCTACGCGGATTCGACGCCCTGGAGATGTTTCTGGTGGCGGTGAGCCTGGCGGTGGCAGCGGTGCCGGAAGGACTGCCAGCCGTGGTAACCATCACGCTGGCCCTTGGCATGCGGGAGATGATTCAGCGCAACGCCTTAATCCGCCGGCTATCCTCGGTCGAGACCCTCGGCTCGACCACGGTGATCTGCGCCGACAAGACTGGCACCCTGACCCAAAGTCGGATGACCGCCACCCAACTGTGGGTGGACGGAAAGCTGTTCGAAATCGACGGGGCAGACCACTCGCCAGAGGGAGCCTTTCGCGTGGACGGCTCTCCGGTCATTCTGAACGACTATCCGGGTTCATTGACCGCGCTGTGGGTGGCAGCCATGGTCAACGACGCCGATTTCGAATCGGGAACGGACGGTTCCTTCCGGGTGGTAGGCGATCCGACCGAGGTTGCGCTTGTGGTGGCCGCCAGCAAAGCGGGCGCCCGCCGAGATCAGCTGGAGCAGGTCTACCCGCGCATCAACGAGATCCCCTTCGACTCCGGC
>DASWJQ010000027.1:0-1713 GCA_036397095.1 Anaerolineales bacterium | reverse complement strand
GGTTGGTGCAGTTGATGATCGGCGAGGCGGTGCAACTGCGGGCCTCGGACATTCACATCGAGCCGTTTGAGGAGCGGGTGCGGATCCGCTACCGGATCGACGGCATCCTGGTCGAGCGCGACAGTCCCCCCCGCCGGCTGTTGGGGGCCCTGCTCTCGCGCATCAAAATCCTGTCGAAAATGGACATCGCCGAGCGGCGCCGCTGCCAGGACGGCCGGATCAAAATCACGGCCGGCGGCAAGGAGCTCGACCTGCGGGTGAGCATGCTGCCGACCAGCCACGGCCAGTCGTGCGTGATGCGGTTGTTGGACAAGGAAAACATCAAGATCGGGGTGCGGCAGTTGGGCCTCTCGGAGCGCGATTTCAAGACCTTCCGGGGGATGATCAAGCGGCCCAACGGCATCATCCTGGTGACCGGCCCGACCGGGTCCGGCAAAACGACCACCCTGTATGCTGCGCTGAACGACCTCAACCGGCCCGACCGAAAGATCATCACGGCCGAGGATCCGGTCGAGTACTACCTGCCGGGCATCAACCAGGTGGAGGTAAAGCACAACATCGGACTAGACTTTTCGCTGATCATCCGGGCAATGTTGCGGCAAGCGCCGAACATTATCCTGGTGGGCGAGATGCGTGATTATGAGACAGCCAGCATGGGAATCCAGGCTTCGCTGACTGGACACCTTGTTTTCAGTACGCTACATACGAACGATGCGCCCAGCGCTATTACACGTATGGTCGACATGGGAGTGCCAGCCTACCTGGTTGCCGGCAGCGTCATCGGCATCCTGGCTCAGCGGTTGGTCCGGGTTGTGTGCTCAAAATGTAAACAACCGTTCACTCCTCCGGACCGCGATTTGGAGGCCGCCGGGATCACGCCCGAGCGGGCCGCCTCGGCCAGTTTCATGAAAGGTCGAGGTTGCAACCACTGCGGCAATAGCGGCTACCGGGGCCGGATCGGCATCTTTGAGTTTCTGAACATGACCTCCAAAATCCGCGAGATGGCCTTTCAGGGCGCCCCCTCCCAGGAGATTCGCAAAGTGGCCATAAAAGCTGGTATGTCAACACTTTATGACGACGGTATTCGCAAGGTCTGCGAAGGGATTACGACGATCGAAGAGGTATTCCGGGTCGCTAAGAAATGAGTCGAACGGCGGCCTCCGGCGGCTCCGGCAGCGGCCCGCCGGGTGATTAGAATGGAGCGGTCTAGCCAGTGTAGAAGCCCTGCCGCCGAGCCGCTTCGGGCATCGTCAGGCGCGCCGCCGTTGGGCAACCAGGAACCAGAGAATCTCAGTCATCGCAGCGGCCGCCGCGCGGCGGCGACCGCTGAAAAAACCTTGAGTTTGCGTGCCAGCAGGCGAATAATCCTTTTAGCCCGCCCGGTACGCGAATTGAGGAGAGAAGAGGGTCAGAACTGCACGAGCCGGGCCTCGGATGGCCTTATCTGATTGCCATCCGGTCCCCCTCCTCCGTGGGGCAAAGGCGGGGTCATCGCGCGTCGTTTGCGCCTGCTTGCAGGGGCGGCGGCCGAAGGCAAACCGATGGCCGAACACAAGAGGCTTTCCCTGACGAGGTGCGCGGCAGGCCGTGCGGTGGGCTACCGGTACTTACTGAGGGAACAAGCTGCCCATGGGCACGATTCTAATCGACAAGCTGCTCTCGGCGATGGTCAAGCAGGGAGCGAGCGATCTGCATATCACGGTGGGACAGCCG
>DASWJQ010000026.1:0-4895 GCA_036397095.1 Anaerolineales bacterium | reverse complement strand
TTGGCCTATTCCTGGGATCCAGTAATGTTGACCATCCAGCTCACGCCAAAGCGATCCGAGCACATGCCGAACGTATCTCCCCAGGGCGCCTTGTCCAGCGGCATGAGGATCTGTCCGCCGTCGGACAGCTTCTCATAATATCCACGTAGCTCGGCTTCGTTGTCGCCGCTTAGCGACATGTTGACGCTGGCGCCCGGCTGGTAATCCATGCCTTCCGGGGTGTCGGAGGCCATGAAGGTGATGCCGTTGTCGGCCTCCAGCATGGCATGCATGATCTTGTCGGCTTCGCTGGGGTTCTCCGAGGCATGAAACTCTTCGAAGGTGTTCATGGTCAGCTCGCCGCCAAACACCGATTTGTAGAACTCCATCGCCTGGCGGGCATTGTCCTTGAAGTTAATATAGGGGTTCAACCTGGTTTGCATTGTGCCTCCCGGAATTCTAGATGTTTGGATATGTGCAACATTGTATACAACTTGACGTGAGCCTATCAAGCTCAGGAACGAGGGCGCGCTGGCTCTGGATCGGTGACCGCGTAGGTGAGGCATCCCGCCTCCGGACGATACGGCACTGGCAGAATCGCCTCGGTTCGGACAGGCATGGATGGCTAACTCAAGTCTCCATTCAAACTCATCCCAGTCTTATCGGTACCACGGCCCAGGCTGGCGAGGCCGCCCCAGGAAATGGGGGTAAGATGGTGTGCGTTCTGGGCAGGATCCAGGCGGGGATGATCGCGTCGCACCCAACTGCACCGCCGGCGGCGATCAGCGGCGCAACCTGCCATCCATCCCAGTCAGCCGAAAGTGGGAGGTGTCAAGGAAATGTTCATTCGGTTAACCCGCCCCATCACCCTCGGAGTCGCGTTTTCCATACTCGCAATTGTGGCGGCCTGTGGCCCGGGTCAGGGCGAGCCGGATGCCGCACCGCAGCAGCCTGCATCTGGACTTCAGTGGTCCTCGCCGCCCTCCATGCAACTCGGCTCATCCACTTCTTACCAGGCCGTGTTCACGACCGAGGCCGGCGAGTTCACCGTGGAACTCTTTGCGGATCGGGTCCCGGTGACCGTCAACAACTTCGTCTTCCTCGCGCGGCAAGGCTATTACGACACCACGACGTTCCACCGCGTGTTGCCTGGTTTCATGGCCCAAGGCGGCGATCCGACGGGAACGGGTAACGGTGGGCCGGGCTACACGTTTGACGATGAGTTCCATCCGGAGCTCCGGTTTGATCGGGCCGGCCTGCTTGGGATGGCCAACCGAGGGCCCAATACGAACGGCAGCCAGTTCTTCATCACGTTTGCGCCGACCCCGCATCTAAATGGTCTGCACACGATCTTTGGTGAACTGGTCGATGGTGCTGAGGTGCTTGACAGCCTGACGCCTCGAGATCCTCTGGCAAACCCTGACTATTTTGGCGATGAGCTGCTGTCTGTTGAAATTGTCGAGGCGGAGCGCTAACCCGGCCATCGGCTGGTTTCTGTTCTGCGGCGTCACTTGCGGCACACGGCCAGGCACCCGAATCCAAGATTGTTGACAAGCGGCCGGGAGCGCAGCCGGTCTATGGATGGTTGCAGCCTGCGCCATGCCGGCCAGTACTCCCCGACCAAAGGAAGGATGAGCGGGCCCGCTTCGAACTGTTCGAGGTGGAAGCCGGTTTCCTCGACCAATCGGCGCACAACCCAGGGAAAGCGCCAGACATGGGGCACCTCGGCGCCGCCATAGCCCTCGTCGACCCCCTCCTGGCAGGTTAGCAAAGCCTTCAGCGTACGCGCCAATCCGAGGGGCAGGGCAAGCAACGAGCGGCGGCCCAACTGGTAGTAGTTGGCGCCGCCCAACAGCATCCAGGCAGCCGGATTGAGACAGGTCGGCATGGCGATCAGCGCACAATTACGCGTGACACGGTAGAGTTCGGCCAGCCCCTGGCGCACACCGGGTAGATGTTCCAAGACGTGCGAACTGAGCACGACATCAAAGCTGCTGTCACCAAACGGAAGCTGTTCCGCATCTGCCTGGAGCAGGGTAACCGACGCATACCGCTGCGCCGTGACACGGCGTGCCCCTCGCAAATTGGGCAACGAGATGTCGCAGGCAGTCATCCGTGCGCCTTGTTCGGCAGCCAGGCTGCTCAGCACAGCTTCGCCACAGCCCACGTCAAGGACTTGCTGGCCTGCCTGTAAATAGGGGAGAAACTGGGCGTGAATTGCCCGGTGTGTATAGCGGCGGGTCCAGAAAGGGGAGAGGTAGCGCTTGTGGTAGCTCGCGTCGTAGTGGCCAGCGTAGAAGTTCTTGATAGGTTCGCGGACCGTCATGGATGTCTCAACCGAGGCGGCGGGTTGCGTGTCATCGCGCAACCCTACCAGTTTACGGGTGGATTGCGAGAACAGAATCCCAGCTGCCCATAGGGCAGGGTCAGCCCACATGGGGTGCTGCACCGATCGCGAGTTGGCAGTGAACCTATCGCCGGGCGCAGCCTGACTGAGCTCCACTGCCTCTATCTGCCGAGATGGTTGTCACACCGGTTGCCATGAGTCGCAGCTATCCATCGGACCAACGAACTCAGGCCTGGCGTCTCGGCCCGATCCAACCAGGAGGCGGACCCTACGATTCTGGTCAGCCGTATCCAGTTGACCGGCGGGGCCACACTACATATTCACAATGCGAACCGTGAGCGCGGAGTCCACGCGAGCGGAGAAACGCCAGGCGGGAAGGTCGAGGTCGGGCCTTGGCCGCATTCTATTCTAGTGATAGAATGTTGATGCGCTGGTGCTAACTCATGGATGCCAAAGACCTGACGGACCGCGAGTTGCTCGTCCTCGGCCTGGTTGCCGAAATGCCCCGCCACGGCTATGAACTCGAACAGGTCATTCAACAGCGAGGCATGCGCCAATGGACCGAGATTGGGTTCTCCTCGATCTACTACGTGCTCGGCAAGCTCGAAGCTTGGGGGCTCATCGAGGCCGAGACGCCCGCGACTGCGAAATCCAAGAAGAAGTACACAATCACCGGCATGGGCACGCAGAACTTGGTAGATCAAACGCTTGCTGCCATCCAAGAAGTCCGGCCCACCCATCCTTCCATCCTTCTGGGAATGCTCCACTGGCCGGTATTGAGCCTAGAGGATGCCCTGTCGGCTCTGGGCAGCCGCATGAAGGCTGTCGCAAAGGAACTGGCCAGGCTGGAGGACATCCAATTCGAGCAGCAGCCGCTGCCCGATCATGTCGATGCCATGTTCGACTTTTCGATAGGCCAACTGAAAGCTGAAGCGGGCTGGATCGCCAGGACATTGGACTACATGCGGACCAAGCCCTGGCTCGAGTAATCCGGTTCTGGACGGAGACCCCAAAGTGGATGTAGACGACTTTCACAATCGATTGCGAGACCTCTACCTGCCGCCGGCGGATCGGTTCACCATGGTCGAAGTGCCAGCGATCAGGTTCGCCGTCATCGACGGCCACGGGAACCCGCAGGACGACGAAGGTGCGGCGGCCCGGTGGCTGTATTCGGTGGCCCATCTTGTCAAGCCGCTGGTCAGGGAGCGCATGGGGAAGACCTTTGTCGATCCTCCGCTCGAATGCTTGCTTTGGGTCGATGAAATGAGCGACCTTGCCGACGGCAACAGAGACAATTGGCATTGGCGCATGATGCTGGTCTTCATTGATTGGATCACGCCCGAGAAGTTTGAGGAAGCCGTTGCCAAAGCCGCAGCCAAACGAGGGCCGGCGCCGGCATCATTGCGCCTGGCTCAATTGTACGAAGGAACCAGTGTACAGATCATGCACGTCGGCGATTACAGCGGCGTTGCGGCTCTGTGCGCCAGGCTTTACAACGAATTCTTACCCCAAAACGGTCTGAGGCCGAACGGCGCTTACCATGAAATCTACCTGAACGATCCGGCGCGAACCGCGCCGAACAAACGTAGATTGGTAATTCGACAGCCGGTTACCACAGAATTTTCGTAGCTATCCGGTTAGGTCGGAAGCCGCTGCGGCGCCAGAAGGCCAAGGAGGTCGGAAAGCTGTGGAAGTAGAGCAATGCGTATTCTGCCGGATCGTTCAGGGGCATCTGCCCGCTCACATCATTGCCGAGAGCGACGAAGTGATCGTCTTCCTCTCGCTCGAGAACCATCCCTTGATTGTTCCGAAGCAACATATCCAAGATATCTACGCCTTACCTCCAGATCTGGGGTCGGCGGTGATGGCGGC
Organism: Anaerolineales bacterium; assembly: GCA_036397095.1. Classification (GTDB taxonomy): domain Bacteria; phylum Chloroflexota; class Anaerolineae; order Anaerolineales; family E44-bin32; genus DASWJQ01. The sequence goes on along the minus strand of DASWJQ010000026.1, from coordinate 697 downwards.
GGCGATCCAAGTGGCGCGGGCGGTCAGGCAGTCGCTGGCCTGCCAAGGGGTGTACCTGTCCCAGGCAAATGAGGCCGCCGCCGGCCAAGATGTCTTCCACTACCACATGCATGTATATCCGTGCTGGGCGGAGAAAACTGAAGGCGCAATCCGCCAGTTCGCAAGCCAGCTCATGAATCAGCAAGACCAAACCGAAGCCAGCAAGCAGGCTATAGCCTCGAAGCTGAGGCGAGCACTGGCAAACTGGTCGAGTGCCGGCTAGCAGCCAGCCACGATCTGCAGCCGACGCCGCCAGATCGGTTGTAGTATTTTGCTAAGGGAGAGATTGCGGAGGCCGCCAACTGGCAAGTGAGTGGAATCCGACAGGCATGCAGACCAACACGCTTCGGAGCGTCGGCGCCGTGCTGGCCGGCTTTGTCCTGATCGGGTTGCTCGGTTTTGTCACCGACAGCGCGCTGCAGGCGGCCGGGGTGTTGCCCGTGACCGGTACCGTCAAGTTTGAGCCCAAACACGCCTTGCTTGCCCTGTCCTATCATCTCGTCTCTGGGGTCATCGGCGGCTATGTTACGGCGCGCTTGGCGCCAAGCCGGCCGGTTGCCCATGCGGTTGCACTGGGTGTGGCCGGGATTGTTTTCAGCGGACTGGGCTTGATCGCCATCGTCACGGGTGATCTGGCGCCCGCCTGGTACGGCTGGGC
>DASWJQ010000025.1:0-4206 GCA_036397095.1 Anaerolineales bacterium | reverse complement strand
GGGGGCCCCTATACCGGGAGAGTGCGCGCGGGGCGTTGGCCAAGCTCGATAATGTGTTGCCCGACGAGCAGCAGGCCGAAGTGGCCTGGGCGCAACGCACCTTGCGAGCGATGGGGTTGAACCAGGCCGACCCCAGCCGCTCTGACCCCCACCTGAAGACGTTGTGGGCAGCTATTCACCACCGGCGGGTAGTCACCATGCGCTACCGGGGCCGCAACCAGCCCGAACCCCTGACCCGCGATTTTGAGCCTTATGTCTTGATCCACGGCTGGGGTCGGCAATATTGTCTGGGCTATTGCCACCTGCGCCAGGGCATCCGCTCCTTCCGGGTGGATCGTATGCTCGAACTAACCTTGCTAGACCAGACTTTCGAAGTGCCGGCCGATTTCGACCTGGAGACGTATGTGGCGACGGAGCCTTATTTTCAGCGTCGGGTACAGGTGCGGCTGCACTTTGCTCCCGAAGCCGCGCTCCAGGCGCTCGATAACCAGACCCAATGGGATAGCTTGGAGAAGCAGCCGGACGGCTCGATCATCGTCACCTTTGAGATACCCGAGATAGAGGTGGCTGCCAACATCATTGTGAGTTATGGCTATCTGGCTAAGATTTTGGAGCCCGAAGAGCTGCGTGAGTTGGTACGAGAGCGAGCCGAGGCCATCGCGGCCCGGAATGCCGCACCCGATCAGCCTGATGAAAACAGATTATCTAAACAGGCTAGAGAAAAATAGCTCAATTAAAAATTAAGAGAAAGGCATAATTATGAAACAGCACAAAACCTGGGAACCAGCGCAGAATCCTGAAGATCTGGCTCGATTCTTTCTCGTGCGTGCGAATGCCGGCGATGTGGATGGCCTCGTTGCCCTGTATGAACCGGATGCCCTCCTCATCAGTCCGGCAGGGCAGCTCATGCGCGGCCATGATGCCATTCGTCGTTTCTATGCCGAATTGCTGGCGGATCGACCGACATTCCAGGCGGGCAAGCAGCGCCCGGCCTTGCGCCAGGGCAGCCTGGCGTTGACCTCGTCGCGCCTCGTCAATGGCCAGGTGACCGCGGAGATCGCTCGCCAACAGCCGGATGGCGCCTGGCTGTGGGTTATTGATCAGCCAGCGATTGCCCAAGAGACGCCGTGATGGACGGCGTATGGGAGTGGCAGCCAGCAAGCACAAGTCGTTCGCTAACCAAGAAAGGTCTATCATGCGGGTCGCAACACTTTATGATATTCACGAAAATCTCCCCGCTCTGGAAGCGGTCCTCAATGAGGTTTATCAAGCCGACGTTAATGAGGTTGTGGTTGGGGGCGATGTAGTACCCGGCCCGTTAATTTTTTTGAAGTAAATGTGGCCGAAGTCGCAAGTAGGATCGCCTTCGGCCTGTTACAATAACTTTTTCATAAGAAGAAACGGAGGTTTCCCCAATGAATATACAACCATTTACGATCCAAATTCCGCAGGCCGACCTGGACGATCTGCAGGCGCGGCTGGCGATAACGCGCTTCACTGATGAGATCCCAGGCAGCGGCTCCGACTACGGCATCAGCCTGGAGTGGGTCAAGCGGATGGTTAGCTACTGGCGCAGCGGCTATGATTGGCGCAAATGGGAGGCCAGACTGAACGCGTACCCGCAGTTCACTACTGAGATTGATAGGCAGAACATCCACTTCATCCACGTCCGTGCGACCAAAGAGAACGCCCTCCCGCTGATCCTCACCCACGGTTGGCCGGGGACGGTGGTGGAGTATCTCGACGTGATCGAGGACCTGTCCCAGGACTTTCACCTGGTCATCCCGTCGCTGCCCGGCTTCGGCTTCTCTGGCCCGACCAGGGAGAGAGGTTGGGATCGCTACCGCATCGCCGGGGCCTGGGTTGAGTTGATGAAGCGCCTTGGCTACAACCGCTACGGGGCAGTCGGCAACGACGGCGGCTCCTTCGTCTCCCCCGAGGTCGGTCGGCTCGCTCCCGAACACGTTGTCGGGGTGCATGTTACCCAGATCTTCTCCTTCCCCTCTGGCGATCCGGCCGATCTCGAGGGGCTGACCGAAGAAGAGCAGGCCGCGCTCCAGCACCTGCAGTGGTTCTGGGAGAATATGGGCGCCTACAACACGCTCCAGTCGCAATCGCCCCAGACGCTCGCCCACGCCATCGCCGACTCTCCTGCCGGGCTGCTCGCCTGGATGGGCCAGCTCATCGCTGTTGACGACGACTTCGCCCTCACAAACATCACGATCCACTGGCTGTGCCGTACAGCCAGCTCCTCGATCCGCTTCTACTACGAGGACGCCAAGGCCAAGCACCCCACCGAACCGACCACCGTCCCGATCGGGCTGGCAGGCTTCGCCAACGACTTCAAGTCGATTCGCCGCTTCGCCGAGCGCGACCACAAGCACATCGCCCAGTGGCACACCTACGACGTCGGCGGCCACTACGCTGCGCACCAGGCACCTGAAGTACTCGCCAAGGACGTCCGCGAGTTCTTCGTTAGGCTGAAAGCAAACAGTTAGCGAAAAATCCCCACATTGTGGGGCCCCCTTTTGAAAAGCCAAGCGATGTCGTACAGTGGTTTGGCGCTGTTCAGGCGCAGGGTGATCGGGGTTCATTGTGGGCAAAAGGACTTAATGGTCATTTTTTTACAAGACAGCGCCTGTCCGATGTGCTTTAACATAAAGCAGGCTAAACCTATCAAACCATAAAAACAGTATCCAAAGGAAGGAACAAAATGACGGTTAAACCTTTTAAGATTAATATTCCCCAAGAAGACTTAGACGACCTGCAAGCGCGGCTGAAGCGCACTCGCTGGCCCGACGAGTTGTCCGGCGTCGGCTGGAGCCGGGGCGTGCCGTTGGCTTACCTCAAGGAGTTGGCTGAGTACTGGCGCACCGGCTATGACTGGCGCAAGCACGAAGCCAAGCTGAACGACTTTCCTCAGTTCACCACCGAGATTGATGGCCAAAACATCCACTTCCTGCACGTCCGTTCGCCCGAGCCCGACGCGCTGCCGCTGATCGTCACCCACGGTTATCCCAGCTCGATTGTGGAATTCATGAATATTATCGGCCTGCTAACCAACCCCCGTGCGCATGGCGGCCCTTCAACAGGCTCAGGGCAGGCTTCGACCGACGCATTCCACGTGGTGGCGCCATCGCTGCCGGGCTTCGGCTTCTCCACGCCGGTCCGAGAAACGGGTTGGGACATGCCCCGCATCAGCAACGCCTTCGCCGAGCTGATGCGCCGTCTGGGCTACCAGCAGTATGGCGCCCATGGCGGCGACGTTGGCGCCGGGTGAGCGGGATGCTGGCCAACATCGGGCCTGACCGCGTTGTCGGGGCGCACGTCAACACCGATCCAACGGCGTTCATCATCATCGGTGATGAGATACCGATCGACACCTCTGCGCTCTCTGAGGCCGAGAAGGAGCATGTCGAGCGCCTGCAGCGGCACCACCAGGGCGAAGGGAAGGGGTATCTGCAGCTTCAGACCACCCGGCCGCAGACGCTGGCTTACGCTTTGACCGACTCACCCGTTGGGCAGCTCGCCTGGATCGTGGAGAAGTTCAAGGAGTGGACGAACCCAGCGGCCGAGCTGCCCGAACACGCCGTTGACCGCGACCAGTTGCTCACCAATGTCAGCGTCTACTGGTTCACCCGCACCGGCGCCTCCGCGGCTGGGTTCCTATACGAGTCCGCGCACTCCGCGGAAGGTTGGGTCCCGCCGTCGAACGTTCCGCGGGGCTGGGCGGTGTTCAACAGCGACCCGATCCTCCGCCGCGTGTTCGACCCCGAAGATACGATTGAGCACTGGTCAGAGTTCGACCGTGGGGGTCACTTCCCGGCTATGGAAGCGCCTGATCTATTGGTCGGCGACATCCGTAAGTTCTTCCGTGATTTACGCAAATAAAGGAGCATAAAAATGAGCGATATATCGATCTTACGAGGGGTGGCCACCATTAGTTTTTGGGCGGCTGAGGCTGAAATGGAGGCCGCGAAGCGGTGGTATACCGAACTGTTGGGCCTCGAACCCTACTTCGAGCGGCCAGGTCCCGACGGCCGGCCGGCCTATATGGAGTTCCGCCTCGGCGACTACCAGCACGAGTTAGGCATTATCAACCGCAACTACGCGCCAAAAAGGGCCGCAGCCGGTCCGGGCGGGGCCGTTGTATTCTGGCACGTTGACGACATAGCCGCCACGCTTGAAAAGGTGATGGCGCTGGGG
>DASWJQ010000024.1:0-13198 GCA_036397095.1 Anaerolineales bacterium | reverse complement strand
CAATCGTGGTCCGGTCAGATCGGCCCGGTCGAGCGTCTCGACACCGGCGCCTCGCTGCCGCACCCACCCCCCCCAGAAGAACTGATCGGCGAAATGAGGCACTAGCAGGCTGGGCACACCCGCCCGCAAGCCGGCGGCGGTGGTGCCGGCCCCGCCGTGGTGCACAACGGCTGCCATGCGGGGAAACAACCAATCGTGCGGTGCGCTGTCGATCACATGGATGCGGTCACCGCGCGCGCCGGCCGCCAGTCCCTGCCAGCCGCGCTGCAGCACCACCCGGATGCCCAACCGGTCGACGGCATGCTCAACCGCATCCGTCAAGCGCTCTCCGTCGCCGCTGATCATGCTGCCGAAGCCCACGTAAACCGGGGGCTCGCCGGCCGCCAGGAAATCGGCCAAGGCTGACTCCGGTTGATAGCTGCCTGACTGGTTAAGGAACCAGTAGCCGGTGACGTGGATCCAGTCCCCCCAGTCCGGTGGCCGCGGAATGAGGCTGGGACTGTAGCCATACAATGTCAGTATTCGCTGGCGGTTCATCTCGGCCAGCGGATCGCCCAGCGGGCGCGGCGGCAAGCCCAATTCCTTTGTGCGCCATCGGTTGAATATGTCGAGGAAGGGCATCGACATCAACACACCGGTCACCCTATGGCTGCTCCAATTTAGCCAGGGCACACCAAATGTGCCGAAGGACCCCATCGCCGGGAAGGCACGGGTCGGGTGGAACGGCTGCAGTGCCGCCAGGACGACCGGCAGACCCATGGCCTCGGCCAAGTCCTGGCCGCCGGCGGTGAATGGAGAGAACACGATTAGCTCGGCATCTTCCACCGCCCGTTGGCAGTCGCGCAGCATTTGCGGCAGGTAGCCGCGCGTCAGCCGAACGAACCGCCGCAGAAAGCCAAGGCTGTTGCGCCCCGATCGGACCCACGCCTGGCCGGCTTCGCTGGCCAGCAGCTCTTGCGGGTCACCGGCGATAGGCCTGAAACCAAGCCCGCCCTCCTCCACGAACGAACGGAACAACTCGTGGGTCGCCAGCGTCACCTGGTGACCAGCCTGGCGCAGGCCTAGTCCGAGCGCCAGATAGGGTTGAACGTCACCGCGCGAGCCAGACGTCATGATGGTGATCTTCATTGAAAGCGGGACCTTTCGGGGGCAAAGTCCGCCAGCATTCGCCTGTGTGGGCATTGTCTGGACGAAGCACAAACCGCTGTGTTATACTCGATTTTCTGGCCGCCCTTCGACGGGCGGCTGACTGTCTGACCAACCAAGACACAGTGACGGATTGTGATGACCGACCAAGTCAACGAAGCTGGAACCAAGCGCACACTCGAAGCGCCGACCAACCCCAACATCCCCGAGCTCCGGCCCGGCGACACGGTCAACGTGCACGCAGTGGTGCGCGAGGGCGACCGGGAGCGGGTCCAGGAGTTCCGCGGCACCGTGATCCGAATGCGCAAGGGCGGCAACAACGCCAACTTCACCGTGCGCCGGACTGCTTCCCACGGCATCGGCGTCGAGCGGACCTTCCTACTGCGCTCCCCGCTGTTGGAGAAGATCGAAATCGTGCGCCGGGCCAAGGTGCGCCGGGCACAGCTCTATTTCCTGCGCGAACGCGCCGGCAAGAAGGCCCGGCTGCGCGAACGCCGCGACAACTAGCCATTTGATCATCACGGTGCAGCCGAATGGCTGCACCGTTTCCATCTTGGCATGCGCCTACCCCGGGCAAATATGGCACTGACCCAGCGAGCCCCCATTGGTGTCTTCGACTCTGGTGTCGGCGGGCTCTCGATTCTACGCCAAATACGCAAGCTGCTCCCCTACGAAGACCTGGTCTATTTCGCCGATCAAAACCACGTTCCCTATGGACCTCGGCCGATGGCCGAGGTTCGGCACTTCGCCGTCGGCATTAGCCGGCTGCTGCTCGAGCTTGACGCCAAAGTGATTGTGGTGGCTTGCAACACGGCCTCGGCCGCCGCTTTGCAGCATTTGCGGGCCACCTTCCCTCAAGTGCCATTCGTCGGCATGGAACCAGCCGTCAAACCGGCCGCCGAGGTCACACAGTCGGGCCAGGTTGGCGTGCTGGCAACGCCAGCCACCTTCGAAGGGGAGTTGTTCGCCTCGGTGATCGCCCGCTTCGCCAGCGGTGTCGAGGTCCATCAGCGCACGGTGCCTGGTTTGGTCGAACGGATCGAGCAGGGCGACCTGACAGGCCCCGAGACGCGCTACCTGCTCTCACAGGCGATCGAGCCTTTGTTGGCGGCTGGCATCGACACGCTGGTGTTGGGCTGCACCCACTACCCGTTTGTCATTCCGACCATCGCCGAGTTGGTCGGGCCGCACGTCGCCGTCATCGACCCGGCACCGGCCATCGCCCGCCAGACAAGGACACTGCTCGAGGAACAGGGGCTGGCGACCGCCGCTGGGGCGCCGGGCAAGACGGTCTACTTGTCAAGCGGCGATCCGGCCCGTCTAGCCGAGCTTGCGACCCGGCTTATCGACATTCCGGGCGAATTCGCCAGAGCAGATTGGCACGAAGGTCGCCCAGCACTGGTCAATCAAGGCTAAAAAGAAAACCGCCCGGGCAGCCGTCCGGGCGGTTGTGTGGACTCTAGCTCGACCTCATTCTTCTTCGACACCGGCTTCGCGCAGCATCTTGTCGCTGATCCGCGCCATCGCCGCCACCGTGTCGCCCTTCTTCATGTCCATCACCCGCACACCTTGCGTCGCCCGACCCATCTGGCTGATCGAGCCGACCTTGGTCCGCAGAATGATGCCCCCGGTAGAGATCAAGCTCAAGTCGTCGTCGGCTTCAACAACCCGGGCGCTAATGATTTCGCCAGTCAGCTTGGCCTTCTTGCGATCGATGGTCAGCACCCCACCCGTGGCGCGGCCCTTGATCGGGTACTCCTGAAGTGGGGTCCGTTTGCCGTAGCCGTTGGCCGTCACCACCAACAGGTCGGCGCCCTTGTCGACCCGCTCCATCGAGGTCACGTAATCACCCTTCTTCAGGTTGATCGAATTGACGCCTGCCGCTGGCCGGCCCATGGCCCGCACGTGCTTCTCGTGGTAGCGCAGGGCCTTACCCTTGGCCGTAACCAGGATGATGTCGTCCTTGCCGCTGGTCAGTTTCGCCCAGCCCAGGGTGTCGCCTCTGGCCAGGTTCATCGCAATCAAACCCGAAGGCCGGACCGAGGCGAACTCCGGCAACTTGACCCGCTTGATCTTGCCCTTGACGGTCGCCAGCACGCAGTAGCTAGCGTCATCAAAATCGCTGACGACGGCTACCGCCGTAATGGTCTCGTCGGCCTGCAGGGCCAGGATGTTGACCAACGGGATGCCGCGGGCAGTGCGGTCGGCGTCGGGGATCTGATAGGTCTTCTCCGAATAGACCTTCCCCCGATCGGAGAAGAACAGGATGGTGTCGAGCGAGCCGGCCGGGAACAGCATGACGACTTCATCTTCGTCGCGCATCGTGTGGCCAATCAGCCCTCTGCCGCCCCGCCCCTGGCGTCGGTAGGTCTTGGCCGCCACCCGCTTGACGTAGCCGCGCTCGGTGATGCTGACCAGCACCGTCTCGTCCTTGACCAGGTCGGCCTCACTGAACTCCTCGCTGGCGTCGGGCAAGATCCGGGTGCGGCGCCCGTCGCCAAAGGTCTCGACCAGTTCCTTGAGATCTTCCTTGATCAACTTGAGGATCTTCTTTGGGTGCGCCAGCAGGTCTTCCAGGTAGGAGATCTGCTTGCGGATATCCTTGTGCTCGTTCTCGATCTTCTCGCGCTCGAGCGCCGCCAGCCGGCGCAGCTGCATATCCAGGATGGCCTGGGCCTGCAGGTCGCTCAACTCGAATTTCTTCATCAGGCGGATCTTGGCTTCATCGGCATCGGGCGACTTGCGGATGGTGTCGATGACCGCATCCAGTTTGGCCAACGCCACCAGCAGCCCGTCGAGGATGTGGGCTCGCGCCCGCGCCTTCTGCAATTCGAACTGCGAGCGACGGGTGATGACATTCAGCCGGTGCTCGATGTAAACCTGGAGTGCTTTCTTGAGCGGCAGCAGCCGGGGCTCGCCGGCCACCAATGCCAGCATCTGCACGCCGAAGGTGCTTTGCAGCGCCGTGTACTTGAACAGCTGGTTGAGGACCTTCTTCGGTTGCGTCCCGCGCTTGAGCTCGATCACGACGCTCATGCCGCGCCGGTCGGACTCATCACGCAGGTCGGAAATCTCATCGAGCCGGCCACTGCGCACCAGTTCGGCAATGCGCTCGATCAAATTGGATTTGTTGACCTGGTAGGGCAGCTCGGTGACCACAATGCGGAAGCGCCCGCCGGCCATCTCTTCGATGTTGGCATGCGCCCGCATCACGATGCGACCCTTGCCGGTGCTATAAGCCTGCTTGATGCCGTCGGCGCCGACGATCATGCCGCCGGTTGGAAAATCGGGCCCGGTGACAAAGCCCATCAGGTCTTCCACCGTGACCCTGTCCATGTTGTCGTAGTTGTCGATCATATGAATCAGGGCGGCCGCCACTTCTTCCAGATTGTGCGGCGGTATGTTGGTTGCCATGCCGACGGCGATGCCCGAGGCGCCGTTGAGCAGTAGTCCGGGCAGCCGGCCGGGCAGGACGACTGGCTCCTGCAACGAGCCGTCAAAGTTATCGACGAAATCAACCGTATCCTTGTCGATATCGACGAGCAGCTCCTCGGCCAACCGGCTCATGCGGGCTTCGGTGTACCGCATCGCCGCTGGTGAGTCGCCGTCTATCGAGCCGAAGTTGCCCTGGCCGTCGACCAGCAAGTAGCGCAGTGAGAAGTCCTGCGCCATGCGGGCCATCGCGTCGTAGATCGCCTGGTCGCCGTGCGGGTGGTACTTGCCCAAGACGTCGCCGACAATCCGGGCCGACTTACGGTAAGGCGTATTGGCGCGGATACCCATCTCTTGCATGCCAAACAGAATGCGCCGCTGGACGGGCTTGAGCCCGTCGGCAGCATCCGGCAATGCCCGCGACACGATCACGCTCATGGCGTAGTCGAGATAGGCGCCTCGCATCTGGTCGTCAATATCAACTTGACGGATGGTTCCGATGTCCATAGATTCGCTTTCTCGCAGTTGGTTTGGGGTACCTTTCACCCTTCCGCGGGGGAAGGGTCCGCAACCCCTGAATTATACCCGCGGGCGCCTGTGACCGCCATCGGAGCAGGCTCAATTCCGCACGTATGTTCTGCAAATTCGCACTTGTTTGACAGGCTGACCGCCCAATGCTAGAACAGCCGGGGAATCCGTCGTTCGGCGGCAGGGAGAAGGTGATGAGCGCTCGACTTGGTCGGATCCTCCGGTGGTCTGTAGGCATTCTGCTGATCCTGGCGGCCGTGGGCCTGATCGGTGGCTTTTTGCTGGTCCGCCGATCCTTTCCCGGCCATCAGGGGCTGGTCCAGGTTGACGGCCTCGACGCCGCGGTTGAGGTTTACCGCAGTCCGGATGGGGTGCCTTCCATCTACGCCAGCACCGAACACGATCTGTTTTTCGCCCAAGGGTACGTTCACGCCCAGGATCGGTTCTGGCAAATGGATTTCTTCCGTCACGTTGGTGCGGGCCGGCTGGCGGAGATGCTTGGCGCCGAGGTCGTTGAGACCGACGCCTTCCTCCGCACGTTGGGCTGGGAGCAGGTTGCGCTCCAGGAATGGGACCAGGCCGACCCGCAAACGCGCGCCGTCTTGCAAGCCTATGCCAATGGGGTCAATGCCTATATCGGCGGCCGCTCGGCAACCCAACTCTCGCTCGAACACGGCTTGATCGGATTGCTGTATCCGGATTACGTCATCGAGCCCTGGACGCCGGTCAACTCACTGACCTGGGCCAAGTCGATGGCTTGGGACCTGGGCGGCAATATGGACGAGGAGATTGACCACGCCCTGCTCCTGCAATCGTTGGCCTTCGACCAGGTCGCTGCGCTCTACCCACCCTACCCCGCCGCCCATCCGGTCATCGTGCCCTCCGAAGGCCCGGCTGCCAGCAACCCAATCCATGCCACAGCTGCGGTGCCGCCCGGATTGATCGATGACCTGGCGAGCCTGCGGGCGCGCCGGGCCGAAGTTGCCGGCTTGTTCGGCGGCCGCTTCCCTGGCATCGGCTCCAACAGCTGGGTGGTCGGCCCCGAACGCAGCGCCTCGGGCGGCGCCATGCTGGCCAATGACACCCACCTCGGCATCCAGATGCCTTCGATCTGGTATGAAAACAGCCTGCACTGCCTGACCATCACCGAGGCTTGCCGCTTCGATGTCTCAGGCTTCTCTTTCGCCGGTGCGCCGGCCGTAATCATCGGCCACAACGCACGCATCGCCTGGGGCTTCACCAATGCCGATCCCGATGTGCAGGACCTGTTCATCGAGCGCCTCAACCCGGCCAATCCGCAGGAATACGAAGTTGATGGTGCGTGGGTGACGATGGACAGCCGCGAGGAGTTGATTGAAGTCGCTGGCGGTGACCCGGTCCCCTTGACCGTCTATTCGACACGCCATGGGCCGCTGATCACTGACCGCTACGGAGCCCTCGATGATCTGCAGTCGAACTCGGCCATGGAGCTACCCGAGCCCTTTGCCATCGCCATGCGCTGGACGGCCCTCGAACCCAGTCAGTTGTTCCGGGCGGTCCTCGGGCTGAACCTGGCGGGTGATTGGCAGGCATTCCGCCAGGCGCTGGCTTATTTCGACGTTCCGTCGCAAAACGTCGTGTATGCCGATGTCGACGGCAACATCGGCTACCAACTGCCGGGCAAGATTCCGGTGCGGGCCGGCGGCGATGGTTGGCTGCCGGTGCCGGGCTGGACGAGTGAGTTCGAGTGGACCGGTTACATCCCGTTCGAAGACCTCCCCAACCTGTACAACCCGCCGCAGGGCTACATTGTGACCGCCAATCACGCGATCGTCGATCGGGCCTACCCCCATTACCTTGACCGGTCGTGGGACTACGGTTTCCGCGCCGACCGCATCATGTCGCTGCTCGGCCCGCTAGAGGCGGTATCGGCCGCAGATATGGCCGCCGTCCAGGGCGACAGCCTGCATCCGATGGCCGCTCCCCTAACCGCCCTGCTGGCGGCGCTGGATTATGAAGACGAAGCGCTGACCGCATGGGCGGAGCGGCTGCTCCTATGGGATGGCCAGAACGACATGGATTCGGCCGAAGCGGCCGTGTTCAACGTCGTTTGGTTCGAGCTGCTCAACCGCACTTTCTCCGCCGAGTGGGAATTGGGGCCCGTTCCCCGCAGTTCGCGCGCCTATGTCGTCATGGCCGGCCTGCTCGAAGAGCCGCAGAACCCATGGTGGGACATCCCGGCGACGTCGCAAACCGAAACGCGCGATGACATTTTACGTGCGGCGTTCAGCGCCGCACTCGTCCGGCTGCAAGCCAGCCTGGGCTCAGATCAAGACAACTGGCGCTGGGGTCGATTACACAGCGCTACCTTCCGCAATCAGTCACTGGGTGAGTCTGGCATTGCGCCGATCGAAGCGCTCTTCAATCGAGGTCCGTTCGAAGCCAGCGGTGGTGAGTCGATCGTGAACGCCACCGGCTGGGATCCAACGGAGGGTTTCGAAGTCACGTCGGTTCCATCCGAGCGGCTGATCGTCGATCTGGCCGATCTCGACCAGACCCTGACCATCACGACCACCGGTCAATCCGGGCACCCCTTCCATCCCAACTACATCGACCAGGCTGACCGCTGGCGGCTTATCGAATTCCATTCATCACCGTTCAGTCTTGAGGCGGTACTGGCCAACGCTGGTTCACACCTTCGGCTGGAGCCGGTAGGGGAGTGAAGGTGATGGGGGATAGGTGATAGGGGATTGGGGACTAGGGATTGGGGATTCGGGATTGGGACCTTGCGCTTGGTGCCTGGGACAGGCATCCTGATTCACACTAACGCCGTAGGGACGTTGTATACAACGTCCCTACACCTGGCTAGCCGACGAGCGATCCCTTGAGCCTGTCGAAGGGGGCGAAGGTGGAGGCGGGATAGGGAATTAGGAACTAGGGACTAGGGAAAGGGGATTAGGGATCTCGCAGGAGGTGCCTGGTGCTTGGCGCCTGGTGCTTCGTGCCTGGTTCTTGGCGCCTGGTCAGAACAGCCAAACGCGCGTCGTCACCAACAGGGCCATCACGCCCATCACGACCACCGTCAGCAATAGCAAGAGGCTGATGACAAACCGCTGTCCGGCGGTCATGCCAAAGATCGGGGTTTGGGGGATGTTCTCTTTGAGATCCTCAAATGGATCTTGCTCTTCGAAGTAATCGCCGCTGTCGGATAGGTTCCTCAAGTCATCAAACATCGTCACCGCTCCTTCCAGCCGCCCTCAGTCTAGTCTATTCAAGCCGGCTGTCAACCGGTCGTAGGTGGACGAAATCCTGGCCAGTCACGATCTCCTGCCCGCCGGCCAGGCGCAGCCGCAAGCGACCATCGCCGGCCAAACCAACCAATTCGCCCTGGACCGCTTCCCCTTGTTGCTCCAACAAGATCTGCTCGCCCAAGTAGGCGAGCCTTTCCTGCCAGGCCTCCACCAGGCCCGGCTTGCCGAGTGCGCCCTGCCAGCGGTCGAGCTGGGCGACGATCGCCCGCAGCAGCTCAAGCCGGTCTACCGGTTTGCCAAGCGCTTCCTCCAAGCTGGTCGCCGGGAACAAGATCTGGTCATCCGGCGGCGCCGAACCCCGCTGGACGTTGACACCGATCCCAATCACGGCATACTCCACCTGGTCTTCCGCCCAGCTCACTTCGGCCAACACGCCGGCTGCCTTGCGTCCAGCCAGCAGAACGTCATTGGGCCACTTGATCCTGGCATTTCCACCGAAGGCTTCCACTGCGTCGACCGCGGCGATGGCGCCCAGACCGTTGAGCGCCAGGGCATTCGCCCCGGCCCCAAGACCGGGGCGTAGCAGCACACTGAGCGCCAGCGCAGTTCCAGCCGGGGTCAGCCAGCCACGCTCGCCCCGTCCGCGCCCCTGCGTCTGTTCGTCGGCCACCACCAGTGTGCCGTTGCCATACGACCCTTCGCCCAGGCTCTTGGCCAGATCGTTGGTCGAGCCGACGGTGTCCAGGTAGACCACCTGCCGGCCCAAGTCGCCAATAGGCAGGATCGATTCAATTCGCGCTTGGCTTAACATCAGAGTCTCCCATCCAACTACGCCACCAGGAGGTCAAAATCGCTATGTTACAATCGCGCCACATCGAATGAATCACCTGTGGGCCCCCTGGCGCATGCCATACATTGAAGCCGAGTCGGACACCGCTAGCTGCATTCTATGTCAGCTTCGCGACCAGCCGGATGGTCCCGACAACCTGGTTGTCCACCGTGGCGACCAGGTCTTTATTGTGCTCAATCGCTTTCCCTACACCAACGGCCACCTGATGGTCGTTCCCAACGAGCACCAGGCGGAGCTGTCCGCGCTGCCGGATGATACGCTGGGAGAGTTGATACGGCTGACAAGTCAGTCCGTTGAGCGCTTGAAGCAGGCCTACGGAGCCGAGGCCTCCAACATCGGTCTGAACTTGGGCCGGGCGGCCGGCGCTGGCATCGACGACCACCTGCACATTCACGTCGTGCCTCGCTGGTCGGGCGACACCAACTTCATGGCAACAACCGCCGCCACCCGAGTTCTGCCTGAGGCGCTCGAAACCACGTACCAGCGTTTGCGCCAGGCCTGGGAGAACACATAGCCCGCCTGGTGGCCAAGGAGGCCGATAGCCCGCAATGACCTCTTACGACGAAGCGCGCCAGCCGGTCATCCTCAGCGCCGCCCGGACCCCAACCGGGCGCTTCAATGGTTCGCTCAGTCATTTGACGGCGCCCGAACTGGGCGCGATTGCCATCCGGGCCGCTGTCGAGCGGGCCGGGCTCAACGCCCAAGCTGGCACGGTGGATGAGGTCCTGATGGGCAACGTCGTCTCGGCCGGCGTCGGTCAGGCGCCCGCCCGCCAAGCGGCCATTGGCGCCGGCTTGCCGGCGACCGTCGGCGCAACCACGCTCAACAAGGTGTGCGGTTCGGGGCTCAAGGCCTGCATGCTGGCCAGCCAGGGGATCCGGGCCGGCGACGCCGAACTGTACATTGCCGGCGGTATGGAGAGCATGAGCAACGCTCCCTTCCTGGTGCGCGGCCGCGGCGGCCGCCGGCGCTACGGACACGATCAGTTGACCGATGCGCTGCTGCACGATGGCTTGTGGGACCCCTTCGAACAGTGGTCGATGGGCATGGCCGCTGAATGGATCGCTGACCAGTACGAAGTCACGCGCGAAGCGATGGACCGTTTTGCGCTGCAGAGCCATCAGCGGGCGCTGGCCGCCGAAGAGGCCGGCGCCTTCAACCAGGAGCGGGTTCCTGTGCCGGCCAGAGGGGGCGGCACCTTTGCGCGCGATGAGACCGTGCGGACCGACACCAGCCTTGAGAAGCTGGCAGCGCTGAAACCGGCCTTTCAGGAAGACGGTCGGGTGACAGCCGGCAACGCGCCGGGTCTCAACGACGGCGCCTCGGCGCTGGTGTTGGCCAGCGCCAAACGGGCGGCCCAGCTTGGCATGCAACCGATGGCCCGCATCGTCGGCTATGCCCAGCAAGCAGTTCCACCCAAGCAGATGTTCACCGCGCCGGCATTGGCTATCCCCAAGCTGCTCGAGCAAATTGGATGGACGCTTGCGCAGGTCGACCTGATTGAGTTGAACGAGGCATTCGCGGCCCAGGTGCTGGCCAACGGCTACGCGCTGGCCGATTCCGGCTGGGATTGGGACAAGGTCAACGTACACGGCGGAGCGATTGCGCTCGGGCATCCGCTCGGCGCCTCCGGCGCACGCCTGTTGACGACACTGGTACATGCGCTCGAGCGCCATGGCGGCAAGCGCGGCCTGGCTAGCCTGTGCCTGGGAGGCGGCGAAGCCGTCGCTCTGGCCGTCGAGCGCGATTGAAAGCAGCAGAGAGGAACATTATGAGCGTCGAGAAGATTGTCGTGATCGGCGCCGGCACAATGGGCAATGGCATCGCCCAGACAGCGGCTGTCGCCGGCTACCGGGTGACGATGACCGATGTCTACCAGGAGGCGCTGGACAAGGGCAAGGCGACCATCGCAAAATCGGTTGACAGGCTCCAGGACAAAGGCAGTCTCGAGCCGGAGCAGGCCGAGGCCGCCCGGTCCATTGTCACCTCGCTTGATCTGGACCCGGTCTCCGAGGCCGATTTGGTGATCGAGGCTGCCATCGAGAACCCAGAACTCAAGCTCAACCTCTTTCGCCAGCTCGATTCATTGGCGCCGGCCGAGGCGATCCTGGCATCCAACACTTCGTCCATCTCGCTGACAAAGATCGGCGCCGCCACTGAGCGCCCCGACCGGGTAGTCGGCATGCATTTCTTCAACCCGGTGCCGCTGATGCGCCTGCTCGAAGTTGTGCGCGGCCTGGCAACCTCCGATGAGACCACCGAGGTCGCCATCGGCGTTGGCCGCCAGATGGGCAAAGAACCGGTCGAAGCCAAGGATTCGCCCGGGTTCATCTCCAACCGCATCCTGTGCCCGATGATCAACGAAGCCATCTTCACCCTGCAGGAGGGCGTCGGCAGCCCCGAAGCCATCGACCAGGTGATGAAGCTCGGCATGAATCATCCGATGGGGCCGCTGACGCTGGCCGACTTAATCGGCCTGGACGTGGTTCTGTACGTGATGGAAGTACTGCAGCGCGACCTGGGCGAGGACAAATACAGGCCGGCGCCGTTACTGCGCAAGATGGTCGATGCTGGCTATCTGGGCCGCAAGAGCGGCCGCGGCTTCTACCAGTACTGAGCCGGGCTGCCAGTTTCCTTTGAACCCTTGTCGGCTGGGGCCACATGTAGTTGAATCTGCGCCGCGAAAGCGAGGGCATAGTCGATGAACCCCAATCTTCGATGGCTCGCGGCCGGCGCGGCGCTGTGCCTGGCAGCCATAGCCTGCAATGTTAGCGCGGGTGGACCGCCGACACCGTCGCCAACTGCGCCCGATGAGCCCACCCTGCCGGAGCTGACGGCCGCCCCGGCGGCGACCGAGACCCCAGCCGCCACCCCGATCCCAGTCGGACCGCCTGACATGTGGTCGAGCTTCATGTCGTCGGCCGACGAAGTATGGATGCTCGATCCCGCCGGAGCCTACCTGCGCGACCTGCCGTTCCAGCTGGGTCAGTTCTACGATTATGCCCCGGCGCAAGACACGATCCTGTACGCGACCACGTTCGCCGATCATGGCGCCGGCCCGGGGAATTTGGCCGTTTCCGATCTCTACACCTTGGAGCTCGGGAGCGGCGTGACGACCCCGATTGTCAACAGCCAGACGGTGGTTGAGGCCCTGTGGATGCCCAATGGAACCGATATTCTCTATCTGCTGGCAACCGATACAACCTACGAGCTGCGCTTGCGCACAACAGCCGGCGATGACCGTTTGCTGGCCAGCGACCTTGCGCCGACCTTCGCACCCTCCCCCACCGGCCAATACGTTGCTTTCACCCGGGAGACCGGCTACGAAGTGCCCGGTGCGGCGGGGCTGTATGTCGTGGATGTCGCAACTGGCGCCATCACCATGGTCTCGGATGTAGATCGCGGCGGACAGGGAAGCATCGACGACCAGCCGGTATGGTCGTGGGATGAGACCTACCTCATGCTGACCCACTTCAGTGGACCGGGCTCCGCACCCGATCTGTCGTCGCGTGATGGCAGCGGGCACGCTATGCTCAGCTACGCACCCGAACTCGCCGACCAGGAGTGGTTCGATCCACTGTTCTTTACGATCCTGGTCGAGCCCGACAACCGGCATGTTGTCGCCTTGAGCAACGCCACCCCGCCGGGCGGCGGGATGGGGGGACCTAGCTACCTCGTGCGGCTTGAGATCGATCCGGGCACGTACACAGTGGTCGCTGGCGAGCTCCTGGGCGAGTCACTGGCAGTGCTGCAATGGCAGGTGCCCGGCGAGACTTTCTGGGCGCTCTCGCCAGACACCGGCGGCCCGACCTTGATCACAATTCCCTAGCTATGGGAGGCAGCACCATGCATCGAATCGGGTCCTTTGTTGCGGTAATTCTGCTGGCCGGTGTCGCTTGCAGCCTGCCCGGGGTCGACGCGACCGTTGTGCAATCGGTCGAGACCCAGGTGGCAGCAACGTTGACGGCCTTGGCCAGCCCGGACACCCTCAGCGTCGACCCAACCGACGCTC
>DASWJQ010000023.1:0-37499 GCA_036397095.1 Anaerolineales bacterium | reverse complement strand
GTTGGCTGCCAACCTTGATCGTGCCGGTGCCGCTGGATCGGGTGCGATTGCATCAGCGAGGCTTCAATCAGGTCGATTTGTTGGTCGAGAGCCTGGGACGACAAACAAGCACGCAGGTTTCGATGGATGGGCTGCGCCGATCTCGTATCACCCGCAGCCAGGTCGGGCTGGATTACACGGCGCGCCAGCGGAATGTGGCCGGCGCGTTCGAAGCGGACCCGCGGGCCGTAGCCGGACAGCGGGTGTTGGTCGTCGACGACCTGCGGACGACCGGCGCCACGCTGCAAGCGTGCGCCTCAAGTTTGCACAAAGCCGGCTCGCTGCGGGTGTTTGGCCTGACGCTGGCGATGGCCGGCGGACGAATTCTTGACTTCACCTTGCCAGCACGCACCCGTCCGCCGGGCCATCGACCTTAGGACTGGAGCCTTGCGCCAGGCCACCACAATCGCGCCCGAATGTCGTCCGACCATCTGAAGGAGGCCGAATGTCGATCAAGGTGGAGATCAATGCCCGCAATTTGGAGGTCGGCGATCGATTGCATGACTATGTGCTTGACAAGGTTGACAAGCTGGATCGGTTTCTTGACATCCTCGAAACCGCTACCGTCGATCTGAACTACGCCGAATCCGCCCGCAGTGCCGAGGATAGGCAGGTCGCCCAAATCACGGTGCGGGGCAAAGGCGTGCTGTTGCGGGCCGAAGAACGCACGGATGACATGTTCGCCTCGGTCGACGCCGCCACCGACAAGCTGCTGCGCCAGATTGACCGCTACAAGGGCCGGCATTGGAGCCCGCGTGGGGACGGTCGCTCGGTCACGGAGCTGGAACCCGGCTGGGCAACCGTCGACGAAGAGCCGGATGAGGCGCCGGTCGTTGTCCGCCGCAAGCACTTTCTGCTCCTACCGATGGACGAATTGGAAGCGATTGAGCAAATGGACCTGCTGGGCCACGAGCGGTTCTTCGTCTACCTGGATGGAACACGGGGTCAGGTGAATGTCCTGTACAAACGGCGCGACGGCAGTTATGGGCTGATTGAGACTGAGATCGCGTAGGAGATATCGCCGACGGCAGGCGGCCGACCGCAAGATCCTTAACACGAAGACACGCGTGTACCGAATGTCAAATGAGACCGCATCGTTGGATGCGGTCTCCGCCTGGAGCCCTTGTGTCTTCGGGTTGGTGATCTCGCTCTTACCAGCCCTCGAGATAAGGCCGCCACATGTCGTTGTCATCCAGGTGCAGACCAAAGACGTATAGGGCCGAGGCGTGTGGCTCGTAAGGGGCGTGTTGCAGGGACATCGGCGCCTGGTCCAGCGAGCGGCCACCCTTCTTAAGATTGCAGCTAGCGCAAGCCGTCACCAGGTTGTCCCAACTGTGGCTGCCCCCCAAATGGCGGGGTACCACATGGTCCAGCGTCATGCGCCCAAAGCGGACGCCGCAGTACTGACAGGTGTGGTTGTCGCGCCGAAAGACCTCGCGCTTGCTCAGGCGAACCTTGGGGCGGGGCCGCCGGATCATGTAGCCGATGCGGATGACCGAGGGCCTGGGGAAGGCGCGGCGGACGGTCTGAATGTAGCCGCGGCCATTCTCGATCATCTCGGCCCTGCCCGAGAAAATCAAGCCCATGGCCCGCCTCGTGGAACAGACGTTGAGCGGTTCGTAATTGGCGTTAAGCACGAGTACCGGCTCGTTTATCAGCATGGTTTAAGACCGGCGCCGATTATATCAAATCAGCTTCACAGTGCAATTTCGGGCGGGGGACGGCCAACATGTCCTGACCAGGGATGAGATGGCCAATAAATCAATGCCAGAAAGCGCCGGTTACGCACAGGACAGCCGCCACTTTGCCACTTTGATTTAGGGACACTTCTCGTTCGCCGGCACCGGTCCGCGGCGCGTTCTGGGCTACACGAATCGTTCACGAATCTCGGCGCTGACGAAGTCCAAGACGGCAACCGTGATCGTGATCAACCACACGGCAATGCCGGCGTAGGAGTACTGGAACTGGCGGATCCATTGGATCAGCAAGAAGCCGATACCGCCTCCGCCAACCAGGCCGATGATGGTGGAAAGACGGACGTTGATGTCCCAGCGATAGATCGTGAAAGAGATAAACGGCGGCAGCACCTGCGGTACGACCGCATAGACGATCGTCTGCAGCCGGTTGGCTCCGGTCGCTTGCAGCGCCTCGATCGGCCCGGGGTCGATGCTCTCGATCGCTTCCGAGTACAGTTTGCCCAGCGCAGCGATCGTGTGCAGCGTCAGAGCGATGAAACCGGCGAAAGGTCCAGGACCCACCCAGATGATGCCGACCAACGCCCAGATCAGCGGTTCGATCGACCGCACAATGTTGAGCACGGTGCGGATGAGGACGTAAATCAGTTGGCCCGTGGTCACTTCGCCGCTGGGTCCAATGCGGTAGGCCTGGAGCGCCAGCAGTCCACCGATCAAGAGCGCGCCGACCAGCCCGGCGCGCGGTGCCATCGCAACGGCGAAGCCGGCTGGATACACGATACTCAGCACGCCGTTGGCAAAGCCGACCCCCAGGGCGTAGCCAAGCAGGCCGCCGATAATCCCCAGCCCAATGATGGAAATCAGCCGGGCGACGATTGTCGGCAAGGCACGTTTGGCCAGCCGGTCGAGCAGGTTGCCGGCCAATTGGTACAAGAGCAGGGCGCCACCGAGCACGAAGATGAAGTTGAGCGCCGCCGTCTCGACGGGAGCGCCTTCCAGGCCGCCCAATTGGGCCGACAGGTAGGCCGCCACTCGGCTGCCAATCCATCCGCCGGCGATCAGGCCAAACACGCCGCCGACGAACCCTTCCAGCGTGCTGCGAATGGAGTTCATCAGGTTGCGGGCCGCCAGGAACGAGAACGGCAGGGCCAGGATAATGCCGACAAACGTGGCCATCATGCCCATCATGATGGTGACCAGCATTTCCTGCAGCGCTAGTTTCATCTCGCGGCTCAATTCGCCCGTGAAGCGGGCAGTGCCCGACTGGATGACATTCAATGTGTGGACTTGTGCACCCGCGGCCGTTGAGGGAATGGTCACGTCGGGGATATAGAACTCCACGGTGAAGCCGCCGTCATTGCCCATGACCAACTCGGACTCGCCGAAACCGCGGGGTGTGAAAGGCTCGCCGATCGGGTTCTGCCATTGGATGCGCGCGGTGTCGTTCGGCCGGAAGTTGCCGCCTTCGATGTTCATCAGTGTGCCGAAATCCAACTGCCCCATCGAGTCGCGGAAACTCAGGTCGCCGCAAGTCGGGGTCACCACAATCCAGGGATCGTCCGGATGGGGTTCATTGACCGGCGGGCCGGTCTCTCCCGGCGGGCAGGGCGCCTGGATCCTGGCAGAAGCTATCAGGTCGTTGGTGTCATAAACAAAGGCGGCCTGCCAGGGCCACACAATGCGGCGCAGAATGACCTGGGTGTCCCGGTATTCGCGGAAGGCCTTGGGCAGGTCAATCTGGGTGACGCGGGTTCCTAAGACAATGAGCGCCAGCGAACCGAGCAGGATCAGTGTGCCCGTGGCTGGCACGAATTCGTCGCCAAGGAAGTAGGCATCCTGGATGGACCATAGCCAAATGGCGCCGACAATGGCGGCGCCGGACAGACTGGTCAGCCCGTACAGCATGCGGTCCTGATCTTCGCTGATGACCGTCCGGATCAAGATGTCGCTGACCAATGTGATGGCGACAACGCCGAGCACGATCAAGACGGCGCGCGCCAGGGCTTGGGTAGAGGGCTGGGTAGCAAATGTGCGTGTAGCCAAATAATACAGGGCGACCAGAAAAATCAGGATGGCGAGCGACTCGCCAAATAGGGCCAGGAAGGCGCGGCTGCTGAAGCCGTAATCTGGGAAGCGGGCACGTTGGGCGGCGGTCCAAATCGTCAATCCGACGAGGGTGGCCACGGTCAAGAGAATGGAAAGGCCGCGGCCGCGGTAGCCGGCAACGAACTGGCCAAGCCCGGGCACGACCGCCGACAGGGCGGCCTGCGGCAGCGAGCGGTTACGTTGCTCTTCGATGATCGGTGGGGCGGTCATGTTCCGACCTGGTGGCCGACAACGGCCATGCGCTGGGCTTCCTCGCCGTAGATTCGCTTGAACTCTTCGTCTGTCATCCGGCCGATGGCTTCGCGCGAACCCTGATAGATCAATTCCCCTTCGCGCAGCCCGATGACACGCGTGGCGTAGCGCTGCACCAAATCAAGATAGTGCAGGCTGCAGACGATTGTCATGTTGTCCTCCTGATTGAGCTTCTCCAGGTAGGACAGGATCGTGTGGGCCAGAACCGGATCGAGGCTGGCGACCGGTTCATCGGCCAGGATCATCTTGGGCTCCTGCATCAACGCTCGAGCGATCCCGACGCGTTGTTTCTGGCCACCGCTTAGCTCGTCAGCGCGGTTGCGGGCTTTCTCGTGAATGCCGACGCGCTGCAAGGCCGACAAGGCCCGCTCGCGTTCCTTAAGCGGCCAGTAGTTAATCAGACTCCACCAAGGATTGACATAGCCGGTGCGGCCGCTGAGAACGTTGGTCAGCACCGCCGAGCGTTCGATCAGATTGAAGTGCTGGAAGATCATGCCAATACTGCGTCGAATCCGCCGCAGTTCAGCCTCCGAGGCGGCCGTGATATCTACGCCATTCCATACAATGCGGCCTTCGGTCGGCTCGACCAACCGGTTGATGCAGCGTAGCAAAGTTGACTTGCCCGAGCCGCTCAAGCCGATGACGACCAAGAAGTCGCCCTCCTCGACCTGGAAGCTGACATCCTTCAGGGCGACGGTGCCGGTGCTGTACACCTTTGTCAAGTGTTCTACGCTGAGCATGTGGGGGCCTCGCTCGTGGGAAAGAAGACGAGGGAAGGGCGAACCCTTCCCTCGTCTCTCTTGCTGTCGGTGACTAGTCGGCGAATTCCTCCGCCGTCAGGCCGGCAGCTTCGAGCTGCTGGCGGAAGCCATCGTAGAACGTGTCGTCGATCTCGATCAAGCCAGCCCACGAGAAGAGGCCGTTAAGCATTTCCACGCCATCATCCGTGTCGTTCAGGCTCATCAGCGCATCGACGATCTGCGTGCGCAGTTCTTCGGGGAAGTCCGGCGTGAAGGCGATGCTGTCGTTCGGGATCGGGGCCGTCTCTTGGACGACGATAACCTTCTCCCTCACGTCCGTGAAGTCCTCCTCGACATTGGTGCGGGCATCGACGAAGGTCGAGCCGGCATCGCAGTCGCCGTTGTAGACGGCGATCACGACGGCATCGTGGCCACCAGCGTCGATGATCTCGGACAGGTCGGCTTCAGGATCGATCCCGGCGCCGAGCAGCAGCAGGCTGGGGATTACCCAACCCGAGGTGGAGCCGGGGTCAGGCCGGCAGAACGAGCGGCCGGCCATGTCCTCGATGCCTGTGATGTCCGAACCGGCCTGGGTGATGATCTGGCCGGCATAGGTCGAGGCACCGAAGCGGACCGAAGCCAGGGCGGCATCGGCGCAGCCGCGATCGGCAGCCCGCACGTAACCAAAGGTGTTGATCGCACCCATGTGCGCCTCACCACTGCACATCGCCTCAACCTGCGATGTGTAGTCGGTGGCGACGAACGAGTCGATCACAATGCCGGTCTGTTGTTCGACATACTCGGCAATGCCCTCGGCGCCAGAAAGCACGGTCTGCGTGTCCTGTGACGGTGTCAGAACCCAGACAACCGGGTTCTCAGCCGTGCCCAGGTCCGGCATCGGCTCTTCGGTTGGTTCCATCGGCTCATCGGTCGGTTCGATCGGTTCCACGACCGGAGCTTCGGTCGCCGCGCCGCCGCAGGCAGCCAGCATCATCGATGCAGCCACCAGCAGGCTGAGCGCGAGAAAAAGGCGACTCTTTCTCATCTTACTTCTTCCTCCTCAGTACGTTGTTCACTAGGTACGGTGCTTGCAACGGGTCATCGAGGCAAATGTGAGGGTTTGACATCACCTCCTCAGTAGGGGGGTGTTCTGCTCGCATGATAACGCGAAAAGCAAGCCGCGACAAGCGGCCGGCAGGGGTGTACCCGCCATCCGAGCGGCGTTAGAATGGATGTCCATGGCGCAAGATGCTTTGACTTACCAAGAGGCGCTCGATTACCTCTACAGTTTCATCGACTACAGCCAGGAACGAAGCGGGCGCTATTCGGCCGATGCCTTTGAGTTAGACCGTGTCCGCCGCCTACTGGCCGAGCTCGGCGATCCCCACCAGCATTATCCGAGTCTGCACATCGCCGGCACCAAAGGCAAGGGTTCGGTGGCGGCCCTGATGGAATCGGCCCTGCGGGCGCACGGCTACCGAACCGGGCTGTACACCTCGCCCCACCTTGTGGATTTTCGCGAGCGGATTCAGATCGCCGGCGAGCCAGTTGCCCAAGCGGCAGTCATCTCGGGCGTCGAACGATTGCGCCAGCCAGCTGCTCATCAGCCGGGTATCACCACCTACGAATTGATCACGGCGCTCGCCTTCCTGCTGTTTGCCGAGCAAGAGATCGAGGTTGGCGTATTCGAGGTCGGATTGGGGGGCCGGCTGGATGCCACGAACGTGATCGATCCGCTGGTGTCGGTCATCACTTCGATTTCGTTCGACCATACTCATCTGCTCGGCTCGACCCTGCCTGAGATCGCCGGCGAAAAGGGGGGGATCATCAAGTCGGAAACGCCGGTGGTGCTGGCGCCGATGGTTCCGCAAGCCGCCGACGTGCTGCGCACGATGGCCGAAGCACGCCGGGCGCCGGTCCACGAAGTCGAGCAAATGTTCCGCGTAAAGGTGGTTACAGCCGATCTGGGCGGCCAGCGTCTGCAGGTTCTCGCGCGGGATGCGACCGACCAGGATCCGGTTGAACTTTACATTCCGCTGCTCGGGGAGCACCAGGCAGAGAACGCAGCCACTGCCTACCTGGCGCTGGTCACGGCCGGCTTGCAAGGTCTGGACATCTCCCTGGAGGCGATACAGCGAGGATTTCGCAACGTATCCTGGCCCGGTCGCTTCCAAGTCCTGCGCCAGCAGCCGGTTGTAGTGTTGGATGCGGCCCACAATCGCGATTCGGCGGCCCGCCTCCGGCAGACCGTCGAGCAGATGTTCCCGGGCCGGCCGGTGCACCTGATTTTCGGCGCTTCCGAGGACAAAGACATCGAAGGAATGCTGCACGAACTGGCCTCGATAACGGACAAACTGACTCTGACGCAGGCGATCCACCCGCGGGCCGCCGAGCCGGTGGAACTCAAGGCCCTGGCAGCGGATTCGTTCGGAACCATTGAGATTGTGGTCCCCCCGCGCCAGGCCGTTGCCCGCGCCCTGGCGGAAGCCACTGCCGACGACGTCATCCTGATCAGCGGGAGCCTGTTTGTTGTCGGTGAAGTTCTGGCGGCCTGGCCGGTCGAGCCGGCTGCCCAACGGCAACCTTTGCGGCAAGGAGACGATGCGTGAGAGGCGCTAGCATGCAGTGGAGCAACTACGGCCAGGAGATTGGCCATACCTTCAGCCGGCGATCGCAGGAGCTGTATGAAATCGAGGACGCTCTGCAGGACGATGAGGGTCTGATCGAGTGCCCGATCCTGCCGCTGCGCGATGTGGTGCTTTACCCCAACATGATCACACCACTTTTTGTCAGTCACGACCCGACGCTGCTGGCGATTGAAGAGGCCAGCCGGCGCGGCCAGACGATGATCGCTGTCGCTCAGCGGGATCCGCATGTGGATGACCCGACGCCGGACGACCTGTTCCCGGTTGGCACCGAGGTTGCCATCACCCGACCCATGCGCTTGCCGGATGACACCATTTCCGTGCTGACACAGGGACGTCGCCGTGTTGAGATCGTCGAGTACGTCTTCATTGAGGACATTCTGCACGCTCGTGCTCGTCCGGTGGATGAGTTGGGCACCCGAACCAAGGAGGCCGTCGCCTTGATGAGGGCGGTCCTCACGCTGTTCGAACAGGCCGTGCGCCTCAACCGCTCGCTGCCCGAGGAGGCCTATGTCTACGCCGTCAATATCGAGGAACCGGGAAGGCTGGCCGACCTGGTGGCGTCGGCCCTGACCCTGACGATCGGTGAACGACAGCAGGTGCTTGAGACCTACGATCCAATCGAGCGACTGCAGTACCTGAGCGTGTTGCTGGGTCGTGAGCTCGACGTGCTTGAGCTCGAAGATCAAATCCATGCTCATGTCCAGAACGAAGTTGATCGGTCGCAGCGCGAGATGTACTTGCGCGAGCAAATGAAGGCCATTCAGACCGAGCTTGGGGAAGGCGACATCTGGGCCAAGGAGCTTGACGACCTACGCCAGCAATTGGAGAGCAAGGAGTTGCCCGATGAGGTGCGCACTCTGGCCCTGAAGGAGGTTCAACGGCTGCAGCAGCTCCCGCCGGTCTCGCCCGAAGTCGGTATCATCCGAACCTACCTCGATTGGCTGCTCGAGCTGCCATGGCGCGAATCGACGGAGGACAACCTCGACGTCCGGCACGCGGCCAAGGTTCTTGAGGCCGGCCACCACGGTTTGCAGAAGCCGAAGGAACGGATCCTGGAGTACATCGCCGTTCGAAGCCTGCAGCCAAAGAAGCTCAAGCAGCCGATCTTGTGCTTCGTCGGGCCGCCGGGAACCGGCAAGACCTCGCTCGGCCGTTCGATTGCCGAAGCACTCGGGCGCAAGTTCCTGCGTGTTTCACTGGGCGGCGTGCGCGATGAGGCCGAAATCCGCGGCCATCGCCGCACCTACGTCGGAGCGCTGCCGGGCCGCATCCTGCAGGGGATGCGCCGCGGCGAGACCATCAATCCGCTCTTTATGTTGGATGAGGTTGACAAGCTCGGGCAGGACTTCCGCGGCGATCCAGCCTCGGCCTTGCTCGAGGTGCTCGACCCAGAGCAGAATTACGAGTTCTCGGATCACTACCTGGAGACGGCCTACGATCTGTCGCAGGTGATGTTCGTCACCACGGCCAACACGACGGAGACGATCCCGCCGGCCCTGCTGGACCGTATGGAATTGATCGATTTCCCTGGCTACATCGAAGAAGAGAAGCTGGTCATTGCCGAGAAGTTCCTGATCCCGCGCCAGCGTGAGCAGAACGGGCTCGACGATCAGGGCGCCGAGGTCTCGACGAAGACCCTACAGGCGATAATCCGCGAATACACCTGGGAGGCGGGTGTCCGCAACCTGGAGCGCGAGCTCGGCAAAATCTTCCGCAAAATGGCCCGCAAGAAGGCAGAAGGGCGCAAAGTGCCGGAGCGGATCACCCCGGGCATGTTGTCCAAGTTGCTGGGGCCGCCGCAGATTACGCCGCGGCAACTGGACACCAGCGATCAGATCGGCGCCGCCACCAGCCTGGCCTGGACGGAAAACGGAGGCGACACACTGGCCGTTGAAGTTCTGTTGGTCGATGGCAAGGGCAATCTGCAGATCACCGGTCAGGTCGGTGAGGTGATGCAGGAGTCGGCCCAGGCCGCCGTCAGCTATATCCGCTCACGGGCCGAAGACCTTGGGATTGCCCCCGAAGTCTTTGAAGAAAGTGATATCCACATTCACGTCCCTGAGGGCGCCATTCCCAAAGATGGACCCAGCGCCGGGATCACAATGGCGACGTCGCTGGCTTCGGCCCTGACCGGCCGCCCGGTGCGCCGCGATGTGGGGATGAGCGGCGAAATCACACTACGGGGCCGCGTCCTGCCCATCGGCGGCGTGCGCGAGAAGGTGCTGGCCGCTTACCGGTTGAAAATGGGAACCGTCTTGTTGCCAGTGGCCAATCGCAAGGACATGGTCGAGGTGCCCAAGGATGCGCGCGACAGCCTCAAAGTGCACTTCGTAGGGCATATGGACCAGGTTCTTGAGCTGGCCCTGCACTCAAAGCCGGCCACGGGCCGGCGAGCGCGCCGCTCGGCCACCAAGGGAAGCCGCAGGGAAGACCAGGCCGGCCGAGTCGCGACCGGCGGATGAAGCCGAACGCGGCCGAGCCTGGCGGACGCGCCGGCCGTGAGCGTGGCGCGCCGGCCCGCGGCTGGTGGGGGCTTGTTCCGGCGCTCCTACTGCTGCTGTTGGCCGCCTGCACCCGGACGACAATGCCTTTGCCGGGCAATATGTCCGCCCCGGTAGATAACACCCAGGTCCTGGAGCCGACGATTGCCTGGGCGACCGTTGGGACGGCCTCGGATGAGCTGGCTGTGGTTTGGGTCGAGCAAGGTCAGACTTTGCCAGTCCGGGAAACGGCAGGCATCGCCGGCGCCGCATTGGGGGAGCTGGCGCCTACCCAGCGCTCGCTGCGAGCAACTGGCAACACGACTGCGCTCGGAAGCTCCCACTGGATTGAGGTCAGCACACCAATCGGATTGATAGGGTGGGTGCCAGCCACCAGTCTGACCGAATTCGTCAGCAAAGAGAGCTTCTGCAGCGATCCGAACGTCCTTGTCCTGCTCGATGAGCTGCGCCGGGTGATCGCCGACGAAGACGCCGACGGTCTACTCCGGTTGATCAGTCCGAAGCGGGATTTCATTCTGCGGCTTGACTTCTGGAATGAGGAGGTTCGGATTGCGCCCGATCAGATGGTCGGGATCTTTGATGATAACCGCAGCTACCAGTGGGGCACGCGTTTTGCCAGCCAAACCCCGATCCAGGGCAGCTTCAACGAGGTGATCGTCCCGGCTCTCAGCGAGGTCTTGGACAGCGATCCCCAACGGGCATGCAATGAACTGCTGCAGGGGACGAGCGTCGCGCCGGTCGGCTGGCCGGACCTGTATGCCAATCTCAACTACTACAGTCTTCTGCGCCGCCCTTCACAGGGCGGCAATCCCTTCAACTGGCGGACCTGGGTCATCGCCTTCGAATACATCGAGGGGCGCCCCTACCTGGCGCTCCTGGTCCAGCTTCGGCCCCAGGTCTAGCTAGTACGGCTGAGCTCCAACTGTCCCTCGCTGGCGCGAGCCCTGGCCAGCGCTTCCAAGACTTCAACCAACCGCTGCGTCCACGCCCCGTCCTCCTGCCGTTCCAGCCATAAGCCGCGCCGGCTGTAGCGGACGTCGCCAGCCTCGAGCAAGGCTGGCGCATTGTCCTCCCGCTCAAAGGCAAGCAAGATCTGGCCGTTCTCCGCTGTGACTGCCTGCACTTGAGCTCGGGCAGCCAGCACCTTAACCCGCAATTGGTAAAGCAAATTGTCGACCTCGGGTGGCGGCGGTCCAAACCGGTCGGCCAACTCTTCCCGGAGTGCCGCCACCAGGTCCAGTGATTTGAGCTCGGCCATACGCCGGTAGAGCTGGAGCCGCAGGCCTCGGTCTTCCACGTAGTCGGGGGGAAGTGCGCTGGGCAGCGGCAGCTCGACGGCCACATCCAGCGGCAGTCCACCGTCCTCGGGTACCGCCTGGGGCATCAACCCCTCGTGGACCTGGCGTAGGCGACGGACAGCCGTATTCAGCAGCCGGGTGTACAGATGGAACCCGACCGCCGCGATCTGGCCATGCTGCCGCGTTCCGAGAATGTCGCCGGCGCCGCGCAACTCGAGATCGCGTAAGGCGATCGAATAGCCCGATCCCAGCTGGGTGTGCTCCGCAATCACCTCGAGCCGCTGCAGGGCTTCCTCCGTCGTTTGTCGCTGCGCCTCGCGAAAGAAGTAGGCGTAGGCCCGAACCGAAGCCCGGCCGACTCGCCCCCGCAGCTGGTAGAGTTGAGCCAGTCCAAACATATCCGCCCGATCGACGATCAGCGTGTTGGCATTGGGGATATCCAGCCCCGATTCGATAATCGAAGTACTCACAAGGACATCGACATCCCCCAGGCTGAACCGATCCATCACCGATGACAACTGGCGCTCCGGCATCTGGCCGTGGGCCACGACCAGGCGCGCCTCCGGCACAAGCCGCCCGAGCAGGTCGCGCACCCGGTCGATCGTCTGGACCCGGTTGTGGACGAAAAAGACCTGGCCGCCTCGATCGATTTCGCGCAGGATCGCCTGGCGCACCAGGCGCGGGTCGTAGCGCCCGACATGGGTGATGACAGGCAAGCGTTCTTCCGGCGGCGTGTCGATCGTCGAGATGTCGCGCACACCGGTCAGTGCCATGTACAGGGTGCGGGGGATGGGGGTTGCGGTCAGCGTGAGGACGTCGACTTCCGTCCGCATCTGCTTGAGGAATTCTTTGTGGGTCACACCAAACCGCTGTTCCTCGTCGATGATAAGCAGGCCAAGGTGGCGGAAGTTGACATCGGGTTGTAACAGGCGGTGGGTGCCGATCACGATGTCGATCTCCCCGGTGGACAGCCGGGCAAGAATGTCCGCGGTTTCGGCTGGCGTGCGGAAGCGGGAGAGCATCTCGACCTGCACCGGGTAGGCGGCCAATCGCTGACGGAAGGTGTGAAAGTGCTGCTGAGCCAGAATCGTGGTCGGTACCAACAGGGCAACCTGGCGGTTGTCCATTACCGCCTTGAAGGCCGCCCGCAGGGCGACTTCGGTCTTCCCGTAGCCCACGTCACCGCAAATCAGGCGGTCCATCGGACGACGAGCCTGCATGTCGGACTTGACGGCGTCAATGGCGGCCATTTGATCGTCCGTCTCGACATAGGGGAACGAGGCCTCAAGTTCCTTCTGCCAGACGGTATCCGGGCTATAGGTGTGTCCCTCAACCAGCATCCGCTTGGCATACAAGTCGAGCAGCTCGCGCGCAGTATCCTCGGCGGATTGTTGCGCCTTGCTGCGGACCCGGTCCCATTCGGCCGTGCCCAGCCGGGACAAGTCGGGCGCGGCGCCATCGACACCGACGTACTTCGTAACCCGATCGGCCTGGTAGACGGGCACATAGACCTGGGTGTTGCCGGCGTATTCAACCAGCAGGTATTCGCGCAGCAGCCCATCCAGGGTCCGTTCGACCAGGCCGGCGAAGCGCCCGATGCCATAGTCCATATGAACGATAAGGTCGCCAGGGAAAAGGTCGGCGTAGCTGGCCTCCGGCACTTCTGCGCGCTGGCGCCGGCGCCGGCGAGGCTGCGGCCGAGCCCAGCCAAACAACTCAGCGTCGGTCAGCAGATGCAACCGCCCATTGGCCGGATCGGTCAGTGTCCAACCCTCACCAAGCGCACCCTGCAGGAAGACCAGCTGGCCGGGTGTCATGTTGGCAGGAAGCTGGGTTCGGACCTCGACCGAGCTGCCTCGCTCGTTCCACAGCTCGGCCAGGCGTGAGGCCTGGCGAGTGACGACAACGACTGGCTCGTGGGCCCGTTGGCGTGAGGCCAGGTGGGTCAACAGGGGCCGAAGCTGTCCACCAAATCGTGGACCCGGCTGAAAGAGATCGCCAATGCCGCCCTCGACCCCGGGGGACAACGAGGTCATCCCAAGATCAATCGCACCGCGCTCCCGTAACCGATCCCCGATTTCGCCCAGCGTCAGGTACGGGATCGGCGCCTCGGCCGGCAACAGGCCGGCCGAGATCTGATCCTGGCGCAAGCCGACGGCCTGTTCCTCCAGTTCGTTGATCGCCAATTCGAGGGCATCCCGGTCATCAACGACGGCAAGGGCGCCGGCTGGCAGGTAGTCGAGCAGGCTGGCGGGCTCTGGCTCCATCCAGGAAAGGAAGGACTCAAGAAGGTGTTCTTCCGGTGTGGTGGACACTTCGTCCCCAGCCTCGGCCGGGAGCCAGCGGCGCCATGCTGGATCAAAGCTCTTGGGCAACCCCTCCCGCGCCGGCGTGAGCCGGATCCCATCGAGCCGTTCGCCCGAGCGTTGGCTGGCGGGATCGAATGCCCGCAGCGTCTCAATCTCATCGCCGAAGAACTCAAGCCGCGCAGGCTGCTCGCAGAGCGGTGGCCAGATGTCGAGAATCCCGCCTCTCCGGCTGAACTGGCCGGGTTCGGCCACGATAGAGGAATGCGCGTAGCCAATTTCGGCCAGATGGGCGAGCTGTTGATCGAGCCGCCTATGCCCGCCGGCGGGGAGCCAGCGACTGTTGGCCAGGAAGGTTCGCGGGCCGACAGTGCGGGTCATCACTCCGCGGGCGGACACCAACGTCACGCTGGGGGAAAGCCGCGCTGGATCTGGGCCCCCGGGTTGCTGGCCAGCGGTCCAATCGGCCAGGAGAGCCGCCCGCTGGCGCAGCGTGCGCGGGCCCCATGGCGACGTCTCATAGGGCAACGGGTTAGGCTCAGGGACGGCGCGCACGGTCAGGTTGGGCTCCCAGGCACTGAGCTCCTCAGACAATGTCAGTAGACGATCGCTCCGGGCGACCAGGAGCAGGATGGGTCGGTCCAGCCGGCGGGCCAGGCCGGCTACCAACCATGGGCGGGCGGCGCGCGGCATGGGCTCCTTGCGCTCGGTGCTGGTCTGCTCGCCAGTGCGTGCGACCAGCTCGTCAAACGTTGTCAGTTGTGTCAAGCGAGGCAGCAGGCCGGAAAGGTCAAGGCTCATGTCTCGTCCCCCCGATTGCAGTCGTTCATGGCCAACTCGATACCGTCGGTCAACATACGGAGCAGACATTGGTGGCCCTGCCTGATGGCGATGTCGGCTAACTCCTGTTCCATCGGCCGGAAGTCCTGGAGCACATACTCCGCCGGATCCATCCTTCCTGGAGGGCGGCCAATGCCGATGCGCAACCGCGGGAACTCCTGGGATCCGACCTGTTGGACGATTGACTCCATGCCCTTATGACCGCCGGTTCCCCCTATCGGCCGCAGGCGCAGCATGCCAAGCGGCAGGTCGAGATCGTCATAGACCACAAGCAAGTTTTCTAGCGGCAACCGGTGGTAACGCATGAGCGGCGCCACGGACTGGCCCGAGCGGTTCATCCAGGTCTGTGGTTTGGCCAGGATGAGCTTTGTTCCGTTAACTCGGCCGTCGCCGACGATGGCCTTGTGCTGTATGCGAGAAAGCCGGATAGCATGCGCGCTAGCAAGTTGGTCGACGAACATGAAGCCGATATTGTGGCGGTTCTTGCGAAACGCCGGACCGGCATTGCCCAGGCCGACAACGAGGAAAGTGCTATCGGTCACGCGGCCTACTCTCCGTCTTGATCCCGGCCGGACCGGCTTCGGTGGATTCGGCGCATGCGGAGCAGACCAACATAGCCGCGGACATGGGGTCGCAGCCCGACATACGTGCCAAACCCCAGCAGGAGCGCCGCCGCCGATCCCGCACCAAAAGCCAATACGCGAGTCAGGGTTTGCTGCGGGCTGGCAGGGATTGTGGACTCATCCAGCGGCGGCCCGGCTGGTCCGGTAGGAAGCTGGGTTGCCGCCTCACTCGGCACAGGGGTCGGACTGGCCGGCGCCATTGCCGTGGTCGTTGCCTGGCCACCGGCTCCCAGGATCAACCCGGAGACGACGGCCGTGAGCCTCTGACCCTGACCGGTCAGCACCGTCAGTCGGAGCTGGTACCTGCCGGCTGTCAGCGGGGTTGTGTCCCAGACCGCCAGCCGAGAGTCTTGAACGATGTTGCGTACCGGTCCAGCCAGCGGGAACCAACTGTCCATTGGATTGGGATCGTAAGCGAACTCGAGCAGGTAGCTGTCAAGCTCCGGATGGGACGCCGTGCCCACGATGGGAACGAGGTCGTCAAGCAGCTGGCCTGGCTGTGGCGACTGCAGCTCGGCGAAGCCGGCAACTTGGGCGCTGGCGCGCAAGTAGCCGATGGCTCCCAAGAGCATCGGTATCAACAAGACCCAGGCTGTCCGAACCGTTCGTTTCATCAGCCCCCAGTCCGAGAACGGAGCAAACGCTGAGTTTAGCATGCGGGCATGGGCGGGTCAACGCGCGGTTGACGAGGCCAATTTGTGCTTGTACAATGCGGTCGGTTACCGGTGGGCATCGTCGCTGCCACGGCGGCGCGGGCCCCTTTTTTCGTTGGTTAGGCGGATGCCATGAGCGACTCCGAACAACGGCAGGGCGCAGCGGTCGACCTCGACGCCGAAATTGTGAACCTGACGGGCGGCGAAATTGGCACGGTCGAAGCCGATATGGTTCGGATTCACCAGGGCGGTGCCCGGCGGGTGGTGGCCTCGGATGTTGGCATTCGGGCCGGCGGCGCGGGCCTGGTCACAGCCGAAACCGCCGGCATGCAGTTCTCGGCGGCGGTAGGCGTGCGCGGCGACGTTGTATCGCTCGACCGCAGCGCAGCCGCCGTGGTTCTGGCCGATAGTGTGCGCATGGATCATGCCCGCAGCGGGATTACCGTCGCCCAGCGCGTCAATATGGACGGCGGCAGCACCGTATTCTTGCTATCGGGCAACGTTCAGGGTCCGGTCCACACGACGTTTGATACACGCGGCTCATTGCTTTTCGGCCTGGTGGCCGGTGCAACGGCCGGTCTGTTGCTGCTGGCCGGGCGTCTGCTGCGGCGGGGCTAACCGCGACCTTATGTAAGGCAGCTGGAAACGACAACTGCGGGCGAAGGTAGCTCCCAATTCGGGGAGCAAGAGGCGCCCGGGAGGCAAAAATGGATAACCGTGCTTTGTCCGCCGACACCCGGCTGACACGAGGTAATCAGGTCAAGGCGATTCGGCGACAGGGCATCGTGCCGGCCGTCTTGTATGGCTCGGGCATCGACGGTTTGGCGATCCAGGTCGACGGCAAGGAGCTCGAGACGTTGCTCGGCAGCGTGGGTGCCTCATCGCTGATTACCCTCAAGGTCGAGGGGGAAGAGCATCAGGTCTTGGTGCGCGACGTGCAGCGTGACGTGATTCGTCGCGACCTGCGGCACATCGACTTCCTCAAGGTGGCCATGGACGTCAAGATCCGCACCTCCGTGCCGGTCGAGCTGATCAACGAGGCCCCGGCGGTCAAGGAGCACGGCGGAATCCTGGTCACGGGTGTGACCGAGATCGAAGTCGAGGCGCTCCCCGGCGACTTGCCCGACCGGATCGTGGTCGACCTGACACCGCTGGCCGAGATTGACGACTCAGTGACGGTCGGCGAACTCGATCTGGGCGAAGGGGTGCGCGTGCTGACCGACCTGGACGAGAACGTGGCGCATGTGATCTTCCAGGCCGAGGAAGTGGAAGAGGAAGAAGAAGAGCTGGAGGGCCTGCTCGAGCTTGGCGCCGAGCCAGAGCTGGTCGATCAGCGTGGTCGGGAAGAGGACGACGGGGAGGAGCGGCGCCAGGACGAAGAGGGCGAAGAGTAGTCCGTCCGCAACCTGGCAAGACCCAAGCAACCATGCGGGAGGCCGATCGGCCTCCCGCTTTGTTTTCAGCCGGGGGTCAGTTGGTCGAGCAACGCAAGCAGGTCTACGATGATGCGCGCCGTGACCCCCCAGATGATCTCATCTTGAAACGGTACGAAGTGGTAAACAGGAACGGGCTTGCCGAGCATCGGGCCCTGGCGCTGCTCGACACTCAGATTGGCCGGATCCCGCAGCCAGGCTAGAGGCACACCAAAGACGGCGGCGACCTCCAGTGGCTGTAGCCGGAGGCGGATCGGCCAGGGGATAGTAGCCACCACCGGGGTGACGTGGAACTGGGTGACGGTCAGGAGCGAGTCCATTCGCCCCAGCAAGCGGACGCCTTCTGACGCCAGCCCTATTTCCTCGTGCGCCTCGCGCAGGGCCGCCGCTTCGACGCTGGCGTCACTGGCGTCGATCGCGCCGCCAGGGAATGAGACTTGGCCCCGGTGGGAGTTGACGTGGTTGGTGCGGCGGGTCAGCAGCAGGTGCCAGTCTTCACGCTCCTGATAGAAAGGCACCAAGACCGCCGCCGGCGTCGCCTCCCATTCGGTGTGAGTCCGGGGCTGCCGGCTGTTCAAGAAGTCTTCCAGCGCCGGCACCCAGTCCATGGCCATCAATCGTCGGTTGCTGCCGGAGAGCCGCAGTAGCTGCAAATCGGAACTCCACCGCGCAGTTCGAGATCTTCGGGAAATAGATTGGCCCCACAGAATTCGCACTTGGCTGGCAGCCGGCGGTCGGCAGCGGGGGCGCTGACCGCCTGCCAGGCGTCCGGCTCGGCCAGCGTGAGTAGTTCGGCCTCCAGCTTCTGTGCGTGTTCCAGGTGGCCCAGCCGTTGGAGTTCATCGACGGCCCGCTTGCCCAGCGGTACCAACTGCCCGCTGGCATCGCTGTCTGCCAGCAGCTTGAACCCTTGCAGCAGTAGCGATAGGCCTGTGTTGACGTCCGTCGCCAACACACGTGCCCGGCCAGCCTGCAGGTAAAGGAAGGGGGCTCGGTCCAGGCCCAGACCCTCGGCGCCGGTCGCCAATCGCAGGAACTCGTCGG
This sequence comes from Anaerolineales bacterium, assembly GCA_036397095.1. Taxonomy (GTDB): domain Bacteria; phylum Chloroflexota; class Anaerolineae; order Anaerolineales; family E44-bin32; genus DASWJQ01. The sequence goes on along the minus strand of DASWJQ010000023.1, from coordinate 19,322 downwards.
CCGCGTCCCGAAATCGACCTCGTTCGAACAGCTGGTGGGCCCGGCGCAACAGTCGCCGGGCGCGCAGGGATGCACGGACCCCGGTGACAACCGGGCGTCGCCCGTGCTGTCGGCGGCCGGATAGCCTTCGCCTCATTCGCCGATCTCCTCGGGGTCTGGTTCTCCGGACCGAGCTCTCCCGTCAGGATCGTCCATAAGCCTGGGTTCCGTTGCCCGGCCGAATACCAGGTAACCCGTATGGGCGACCATCCGATCGGCGGGGCGCAGACGGGCTGGCACGGTCTTGTAGAAACGCAGCAAGATCTCACAGGCGTCAACATCCGTCATCCGGTGAGTCTCCAGCTCGCGCAGCAGGTCCTGCACCTGGTTGGCCGTCGGCAGAATGGCGCCGAAGCTGCCGCCCGGACGCAGATGGCGCAGGGCGGCTGCCAGCAGCATTTCGGTGTTAGGCACGTCGAGGAAGAGGGCATCGACCGGCGGCGAGACCGGAGGAACGTCGGCCAGATCGGCTTCAACCATGTCCACCCGTTGCGCCAGGCCGGCTTGTTCCAGGTTCTCGCGCGCCAACCGCTGCATGTCCGGCCGGCGATCAACGGAAATCACCCGACCATGGTCGCCGACCATCCAGGCCAGGGCCATGGTTAGCGCGCCCGAACCTGTGCCGGCCTCGAGCACGCGTCGGCCGGGGCCAACCGAAAGTCGCAGCAGGATGTAGCCGAGATCTTTGGGAAAGATGATCTGCGATCGGCGCTTGATCAGGAGCAGCAGGTCACGCAGGCTCGGCTCCAACAGGACAAAGGTGTGTTCGAGGTGTGTCTCGACCCGGCTGCCCCAGGGACGGCCGATCAGGTCGTCGTGCGCCAGGATGCCGTGGTGGCTCTGGAACTGAGCTCCGGCACGAAGTGGGAACAGGAATTGCTTGCGGTCTTCGCCGACGACCATAGCCAGATCGCCGGCGGCGGCCACGAAGCCGATCACATTCGCCTCACAGACATGATGGGTGGCATTCTATCAGCCGCCCTATGCCGGCTCGTCCAGGGCAGGACGCTCAACGCTGGCCACCAACACCTTCGAGCGAGCCACCGATACCAAGCTCCACTGTACCGACGGCGAAAGGTTAACCGACCATGATGGGTTCCATTGGGTTGGAGGGTCGGATTGCCCGGTGACGGCGAACCAGCCGCGGGCGAGTCGTTCGAGCAAGCCCTGGCCGATGATCCAGGCCGCCATAACCACAAGCAAGCGGCCTCCGGGGCGGATGACACGCATCACTTCGGCGGACAGCGGGCCGGTCAACAGGTCGAGGCTGGGAAAAGTGGCCACCACGCCGGAGAAGGCCCGCCCGGCGAAGGGCAGCCGGTGGGCGTCGGCCAGCACGAGCGGTGTCGGAAGACCGGCCTCCTGCAGGCGCCCAGCCGCCAGCCGGCTCATCTGGACGGAACGGTCGAGCCCGACAACGGACCGGCCTTCCCCCAAATGGGCCGCCAGCAAGTGGCCCGTGCCGTGGCCGATTTCAAGAAGACGTCCCGTTGGCAGCTGATCATCGGCCGCCCGCTGCCACTGCCACCAACGGCCAAGCGAAGCCGCGTTGGCCACCAAGTCGTAGCCCCACGCCCACGGCTGGTACAAGCGGTCCAGAAACCAGGCGACGAAGCGCAGTAGCCAGCTGAGCGGCCAACGCGGCCGCTGGGCGGGACCGTGGTCTTTCAATGCGGGCGAGTGGAACTACCGGCTGGCGCCAACAGGCGGAGCCGTTGAGGCAATGCCCGGTAGGTGATGTCCACGACCTCGGTCGATCGGATTTCGCCATCCACCTGAATCGGCGAGGCTGGCTCACACTCGATGCGCAGCCAAGCGCTGTGCACCTGATGGACAGCCGGGTCGTCGACGTACGTGCCATTTAGAGTTCTGGGCAGCAACGCCAGCATCTTACGCCGGGTTGGGGCGAATGCGTAGACAAAGGTCAGCAGGCCATCCTGCGGATCAGCCGCGGGCGCCATGCGGAATAGTCCACCCGTTATGGGGTTGTTGCCGACCGTCACAAGCGATAGCGGCCCCTCGTATTTGCCGCCGTCCCAGGCCAAACGCATTTGCCACTGTCGCTTGTCCATGATGGCGCGCAGAGCGGCCACCAGGTAGCGAATCGTGCCGCGCAGCCGCACCATCTTGACGTTATACAAAGTCACAATCGGCTCCAGGCCGATCGCCGAGTTGTTGTCGAACACCCAGTCACCGGCCAGGCCCAGGTCGATGGTGCGCCAGGCGCCGGCGGCGATGGTGCGGGCGGCGTCGTCCAGCCCAAGGGGCAGCCCCAGGTTGACGGCCAAATCATTGGCGGTGCCGAGCGGCATCACGCCGACAGGCCCAAGCTGACCCTCCGGTTGCGCTTGAAACAGTCCGTTGACCACCTCGCTGATCAGGCCGTCGCCGCCTGCGGCAATGATGGGCGAAAAGCCGTCTTGAAACGCCCGGACTGCCAGGTCGATGGCTTCGAGTGGCGCCTGGGTCACGCTCAGGTCGTACTCGACGCCGGCCAACGCCAGCGCCGCTTCAAGTTGAGGGCGGCTGGTGCCCGCTTTCCCGCGGCCCGAATAGGGATTTAGGATGACTTTGGCTGGCATCGGCGTTCTACATTTGCTCCAGAATGAGGATGGCTATGGTGAAGTAGATCAGCAGGCCGGTGGCGTCCACCAGCGTGGAAATCAGGGGAGCGGACATCACGGTCGGGTCAACGCCAATGCGGGAGGCCAGCAGGGGGATGGCTGCCCCGACCAGGTTGGCCCAGATGGTGATGAAGAAGACCGTGCCGGCGACAATCAGTGCTAACTCACTCGTGAGCCCCGACAGCAGCACCCAGCTATAAGCGACCAACGACAGGAGCAGGCCGAGCAAAGCGCCGGCCCGCACCTCACGCCAAAGGACACGCAGCACATCGCGCGTGCGCACCTCGTCGAGGGCGATCGCTCGAATGACGGTGGTGACCGTCTGAGATCCGGCGTTGCCGCCGGTGCCGATCAGCAGCGGCACGAAGAAGGACAGGGAGATGGCGGACTGCATCTCGCTTTGATAGCGGCGCAGGACGCTGGTGGTCAGGGTCTGGCCGACAAACAACACCAGCAGCCATACGAAGCGAGAACGGACGACCTCAGGTATGCGCAGCGACCAGTATGGGCGGCTGCTGATGGCGCCGGCCTCGATCGCCGCCAGGTTGAGCACATCCTCGGTCGCCTCGTCTTCGAGGACGTCGATGACGTCATCGTAGGTGATGACACCCTGGAGCCGGCCACCTTCATCCACGACCGGGAGCACCGCCAGGTCATAGTGAGCCATCGTGCGAGCCGCTTCCTCTTGGTCGGCTCCGGTTCGAATGACGACTACGTCCGGATCCATGAATTGCTCGACAGGGGTTTGCGGGGCGGCCACGATCAAATCGCGCAATCCGACAATCCCAATCAAACGGCCTTCGCGATCGACCACGTACAAATAGTAGGGTGTCTCGGCTTCGGGCCCGACCTGGCGCAGGAACTCGATGGCTTCCCCGGCAGTTGTCCGGCGGCGCAGGATGATGTAGTCGGTGGTCATCAAGCCGCCGGCCGTCTCGTCCGGATGGCTCAGCAGCGGGATGACCTCGTCGGCCTCCTCCATCTCGGCCAGTGCCAGGGCCGCCTTGGCAGGGGACAGGTCACCCAGCACGTCGGCCGCGTCGTCTGGGTCCATCTGGTCGAGCACGTCGGCCAGGCGCTCAGTTGACAATCCCTCGGCCGTATCGCGGGCCGCCTCATCGGACAGCTCCTCGAGAATCTCGGCTGTCACCAGGATGTCGAAGTGCTCGATAAGTGCGACCTGAAGGTCCGGGTCAAGCCGGAAGAACAGATCGGCTCGATCGGCCGGGTGCAGTTCCGACAGTTGGTGGACGGCCTCGGAAAAACGCCCCGCGTTGAGGGCTTGGCGGATGTGCGTCTGGACTTGCAAGAATTCCGCTTGTTCCATGTCGACCCCGTCCGAGCGTGGTTGGCGCCAGCCGGACAATCTGGCTCACCAGGCGCCGTCGGCCGTCCAGGTTGGTGTGAAGCACGACCTGCTTGCACAAAGACGGACGGGCGAACCCGTCCGCGAATTCGATTCTAGCATTGGCGGGAGGGCCGGTCAAAGCCAGCCCAAGCAATCAGCCGTTGCCGCCGCGCTGGCCGAGTTGGACCTCAAGCTGAAGCTGCTCGCTATCGCGGATGATCTCAACGGCGATAACCTGTCCCGGCTCGTATTCGTAAAGGGCGTTGATGAACGGCTGGTCGGCATCCAGGGTGAGTTCGCCCAGGCCAATCAGGATGTCGCCGCGCAGCAGGCCGGCCTCGGCCGCCGGCGAGTCGGCCACGACGCTGGTGACAAAGGCGCCGTAGTCAACGGCCAGCCCAAAGGTGGCGGCTACTTGCGGGGTAATCCAGCGCCACTCGATGCCCAAGTAGGGGCGGGCCACAACGCCGGACTCAATCAACTGATTGGCGACGGCCCGGGCGGTGTTGCTTGGGATGGCGAAGCCCAAACCCTCGGCGACCGCGCCGCTGCCGGAGCCGCGGACGATCAAGGCGTTGATGCCAACCACCTGGCCCGCCAGGTTGATGAGGGGACCACCCGAGTTGCCCTGGTTGATGGCGGCATCGGTCTGAATCAGGTCGACGAGTTGAAAGCCCTGACCGGTCTCGATCGATCGGCCGACGGCGCTAACAACGCCTGCCGTGACCGTGTTGACGAAGTCACCCAAGGGGGAGCCGATGGCCACGACGGTTTCCCCGGGGAGCAGTTCGTCTGAGTTGCCCCAGGCGACGGCAGGAGGTACGTCTCTTTGGGCCTGAAGGACTGCCAGATCGGTGAAGACGTCGGTTCCCACCAGGACTGCAGGGAGCTCGCTGCCATCCGCCAGCACAATGGTCAGATCGCCGGCGCCCTCGACCACGTGGTTGTTGGTGAGGATATGACCCTGGTCGCTGATGATGATGCCGGAGCCGCGGCCGCTGGCAGTCGGCGTCAATTGGTTGATGACCGTGACCACCGACGGTCCTACCCGCTGGACGGCGTCGACAACCGACATCCCTCCGACGGGCCCCACCGGTGGGGGCATTGTCGGGGATTGCAGCGGGGGGCTTTCGGTTGGGGCCAGCACGAGCGACTCCGTCGTTGCCGTTCGCTGCAGTGCCAGGTAGACGACGCCTCCACCGATCAACGTTCCGAGCAGGGCGCCGACCAGGGCCAGGGCAAACATCAGCAGCCATGGACGGCAAGCAGTGTCGCCAACGCCGCCGGGCTTGGCCTCCGTCGGCACGGGTGGTGGGTTGTCCGACATCATGTGTCCTTGACCTCCCGTCGCGCGGGCGGGTCTTACGACCGGCGCCGTCCTACCCCGCCAACAATCGACACAAAGTACAGCAGCTGAAGGATGGCTGCCGCCAGTCCAGCAACGTACGTGAAGGCGGCTGCGCGCAGCACCGAGCGGGCACCATCTTGCTCGCGCCGAGCCGTCAGCAGGCCCGAACGCTGGAGCAGCTCATGGGCCCGGCGGGAGGCGTCCAGTTCGACCGGCAGGGTCGCCAGGGCAAAGACGGCTCCGCTGGCAAAGAAGATGACGCCAAGCCAGGCGATTTGGGTGGCAAGCTGGGTCCCAAGGAAGGATTGGAGCAAGAGGCCACCGAGGATCATCCAGATACCGAGATTCGAGCCTATGTTGACCGCCGGCACAAGTGCCGAGCGCAGGCGCATCGGTCCGTAGCCCTCGGCGTCTTGTTGGGCGTGACCGATTTCGTGGGCAGTGATCGCCAGCGCGGCCACCGATTGGCCATTGCCGACCCCGGGGGACAGCCTGAGGGTCTTGGTGCGCGGGTCATAGTGATCCCCCAGCCGGCCCTGCGCCGGCTCGACAGACACCCCAGGCATCCCGATAAGTCCAAGCAGCCGGTCGGCGGCCTGGGCACCGGTGACGGCGGCGCTGCTGGCCACCTTGCTCCACTTGTTGTAGGTCGAGTTGACCCACAATTGGGCCAACAAGGTCAGCAAAATGCCTGGCAGCATGTATAGGATGTAGGTCGTATCCCAGAAGAACATACCAACCTCCGTACTGTGCGCCGGGGGTGCCGGCGGCTAGCTATCGCCTTCCAACAGGATCCGCACGGCTTCTGCCAGTTGCGGATCCCGTTCGGCTTCGATGTCTTCCTCGGTCATTTCTACCGCCACATCCGGCGTCAGCCCCTCGTCGGCGATCTGGCGTCCGTTGGGTGTATACCAACGGGCGATCGTCACCCGAACCGCGCCGGCATCGCCGGCCAGCGGTATCCAGTTCTGCACCGAACCCTTGCCAAATGAGGTCTCCCCGACCAGCAGGCCGCGCCCGCGATCCTGGATGGCGCCCGCCACAATCTCGGAGGCCGAAGCCGATCCGCCGTTAATCAGCACCGCCAGCGGTATGTTGGCGGCCAGCCCTCCGTCCCGGGCCTCATAGGTTTGCTCACTGCCATCACCGAATCGCTCCGTGAGCACAAGTCCGCCGTCCAGGAATTCCGACGAGACGTTGACGGCCGACCCCAGGTAGCCGCCGCCATTGCCACGCAGGTCGAGGATCAGCCCCGTCGGATCCTGGGCCATCAACTCCTCGAGTGCGCTGCGTAGATCGCGGGTCGTGTCCTCCCCAAAGTTGTAGAGGCGGACGTAAGCAATTCCGTCATCCCGCAGCTCGCTTTCGACACTGGGTACCTCAATTTCGCGGCGGGTGACGTCCACATCAAATGGCTCGGATTCACTCTCGCGCCGAATGGTCAGTGTGACGGTTGATCCGGCAGGGCCCATCACCCGCCGGATGACCTGATTGCCTTCCAGGCCGGTCATGTCTTCACCATCGACGGCGATAATCTCGTCGCCCGGTTCCAGGCCGGCCTCTTCGGCCGGTGAGTCGGGCATCGGCGCGATGATTGTCAGGTAGTCGGCTTCTGAGTCGACCCAAGCCCCGATGCCTTCGTAGGTCCCTTCCAAGGGGATATTCGCTTGCTGAAACTCATCAGGATCCATGTAGCCGGTGTGCGGGTCGCCCAGGGCTTCCAGCATCCCGCGGATGGCACCGCGCATAAGCTCGATGTCGTTGACTTGGTCGACGTAGTCCTCATGGACAATGCGCCAGGCGTCCCAGAAGGGTGCAAAAAGCTCGTCGGTGTCAATGGGGGTGGCGCTAGGGGAAGGCTCGGCATCCTGCGCTGGCGAGCCGATGGCCGGCAGGGTCGGCAAGATGGCACTGTCCCCCAGATTCAGCGCAGGCAGGGCCTGGCCGATGGCCACGCCCGCCCCGACCAAACCGGCCGATAGAATCAGACCCGCCAACACGCCAACGATAACGACAAGAGCCTTCGGTCTGCTCACCTACCCACGCCTCTCGTTCGCTCGAGCCAAGTGGGGGGAAACATACCATACAAGTATGAAGGGGAGATTAGCGCAGGGTGGTCTGATGACGCCAAGCGCGGACACCACAAAGAGACTACGAATTGGAAAGGCACGAACCTGATCGGAATTGGTCAGGAGTTTGTGTCTAGCAGTTATCTCCCTTCGCAGCTAGCTACCAGGAGCTAGCCTCTCAGCGGGTCCGCCCAGTGCTCCAAACCCTGCGTCCCGCATCCAGCGCCGGTCACGCTGTTTGGTTCTAGGCCCCAGCGAGATTGTGCCGCGCTTGCCAGGCGACCAGTAGTTCCCTGTACCCTTCCGTGCCAATGGCTTCCAGGTAGTCGAGCAGTGCCTGGCCGTCGAGTGGGTACAAAGGGTGACAGGACGTCGGCCAGGCGCCATTGGGGGCCTCGACGACGGCGTCAATCGCCGGTGAGATCAGGTCCGCCCGATCGAGCGCTGGCACGATCCGCTCGGCGGTTACGATCACTTGCTCGGCCACCAGGGCCAGTTCGGCATCCACGCCCTGGTTGCCGCCAATTACAGCGTTGCCCTCCGGGTCGGCCTCGAGGGCATGGATCACGGCGACGTCGATCTCGAGCGCTGGGAAGGCGGTTAGTTCCTCACCGCTGTACGGATCAACAACCGTCTTGACATCTGGGCGCAGTTTGAGCAGATCGGTGCCTTGCCACGCGAGGGACGGCAGGAAACCGACACCGGCCATGGCCGCCCGCAGTCCGCTGGCCAGGCTGGCCTCCGACTCTTCGGTGACCTGGATCGAGCCCTCCCCGGCGGCCTTGGTGAAGTGCGGCGCCAAGCCGAACGCTTCCAGCCCGAAGTAGCACGAACGCACTGTTTCCACCATCCCCTGGCCGACCAGCAGGTCGCTCTCCAGGCCGGCTGTAAAACAGATCAACGTAAGAGCGCGTGGTGTGCCGGCATGCTGATGCTTGGCCAGCAAGGCCAGCGCAAAGGCCAGCGGCCGGCGATACAGGGTGACCCCGCCGAAGGCGAGCCGCGCGCCTTCAGCCGGGACGCGCTCCAGTGCGGCGGCCATGCTGACGCGTTTGTCAATCGTCATTGTTGGTATCGACGCCGCGGAGCCTGTTGGCCTTTTCATGCAGCGCCTCGAGCGCCTTGTCCTCGTGGGCCCAGGGGTGGCGCGCCCGGTCGGCCGCCCGCCGCAGCATGTCGATCTGCTGCTGGATGCCGCCGCTGAGCAGTCCGTAGATCAAGCCGGCGTTGAACAGGAGCACGGCGGCCACAATGAAGATGGCAATCCAACGCCCTTCAATCCCGGCCAGCATCCAGCCTCCCATTGGCGTGCCCCAGGTCATCCAGGATCCTCGGCAATTGCCCCACATGCTGGATCCAGTGGTCGACGCCTTCGTGGTCCGCGGCGCGCGGGCCGACCCACACCGTTCGCATGCCGAGGCGACGAGCGGGCACCAGGTTCTGCCAGCGATCGTCGACCAGCAGACAACCGGCGGCCTCGGCCGCTTGCGCCAGGGTCATCGCTCGCCGGTAGGCGACCAGGTCCGGCTTATTCCGGTACTGGAGGTCTTCGATGGCGATGATGCCCTGCATCGCATCGGTCAGGCCGAGCGCGGCCAGCACCCGCGCCGCGTGCTGGCGACTGGCGTTGGTGAAAATCCACTTAGGCTGAGGCAATGACTCCAATGCCGCCGTCAAGGCAGGATCCGGCTGGATCAATGCTTCGATGGGCACATCGTGGACGAACGTCAGGTAGTCGGCTGGTTGGATATCGTGGTCAGCCATGAGCCCGGCCAATGTGGTGCCAAACGAGCGGAAGTAGTGCCGGCGTAGCTGCTCGGCCTGTCCGGCGCCGATATGCAGGTTTTCGATCAGATAGCGGTTGATGCGCTCGGAGATGGCCGGCCAAACGCCGCTGTCGCTTGGATAGAGCGTATCATCCAGGTCGAGGAACAGAATCTCGGGCAGCGCCATCAGAAGGGGTCTTCCTCGGTCCAGACCCGAATGTTGTTGTCGTCGGGTGGGGCGAGCCGCCGCCCGAGGAGCACCCACCAGGCCAGCAAGAGAAGGAACGCGGCGCCAGCGGCGACGCCAACTTGCGTCCATGCGTCGCGAAAACTTGCCCAGCGGAGCACCAGCAAGGCGATAATCGCCCAGAGCAACAGGAACCCTCGTCGGCGACGTGCCAGCGTGCGAGCGTGAATGATGGCGGTGACGGCAAAGATCACGGTCAAGGTGATCACGGTTTGCCAGTTCATGGCCGGCAGTATACGGTTCGGCTGGAGACGGTGTCAACAATGGCGGCGCGTATAATCGCAGCCAATCTGACCCGCAGGAGACAGACTTGCCCATTCGTGTCTTGCCAGACGAAGTCGCTTCGGCCATCGCCGCCGGCGAGGTAGTGGAACGGCCCGCCTCCGTCGTCAAGGAACTGGTGGAAAACGCCATTGACGCCGGCGCCCGCCGCATCGAAATCAGCGTGCAAGGCGGCGGTCAAAGGTTGATCGAGGTGGCCGACGATGGCGCCGGCATCGCGGCCCAGGACGTCGAGTTGGCCGTCGAACGGCATGCCACCTCCAAACTGGCGGTGCGAGATGACTTGTTCGATATCCGGACGCTGGGCTTTCGAGGCGAAGCGCTGGCCTCGATCGCAGCCGTCTCCCGCTTCGAGCTGATCTCCCGCGCGCGTGACGAAGACGTCGGACGCCGGCTGGTCGTCGAGTCCAGCGGCGGGCGCCAGATTCATGCAGAGGGCGCACCGCCGGGCACGTTGGTTCGGGTGCGCGATTTGTTTTACAACGTGCCGGCCCGGCGCAAGTTCCTGAAGACCGAGGCCACCGAGCGGCGCAGGATTCAGGACCTGGTCGTGCGTTATGCGTTGACCTATCCCGCCATTGCCTTCCAACTGACAATCGATGGCCGGCCAAGCCTGCAGACGGACGGCCTTGGCGACCGGCGGGCCGTTCTGGCCGAGCTGCTGGGGAGCGAGCAAGCCCAGCAAATGATCGTACTGCCGGAAGCGGAGGGGCCGCCGTCCGTTGCAGGTTACGTCGGACCACCCAGCCTGCACCGCTCAAACCGGGGCCAATTGACCTTCTTTGTGAATGGACGCTGGGTCCAGGATGGCAGTCTGTCGGCCGCCGTCCATCAAGCCTACCAAGGTCTATTAATGGTTGGCCGCTATCCGCTGGCCGTCTTGTTCATCGAGCTGCCGCCGGCAGTGGTCGACGTCAATGTGCACCCGGCCAAGTCGGAGGTGAGATTTCAGGACCCGTCGGGCGTGTTCTCCTTGGTACAACGGGTGGTGAGGGCGACCTTGCTGCGCGAGGCCCCGCCGCCGGAATTTGCATGGGAGCCTGGCTGGGGTGGGGAGCCGGGCACGCCTGGCCTGGCTTGGGCGCAACGTGACCTGGCCGAGCTGGACGCTCCGGACCGGTCGGCTGGATTGCTGCCGGCGGAGCCGCGCAATGCTGATATGCCGCTGCTGCGGGCGGTGGGCCAGGTGGGCACGGCCTACCTGGTCGCCGAGGGTCCTGACGGGCTGTATCTGATCGACCAGCATGCGGCCCATGAACGCGTGCTGTTTGAGCGCTTCATGCGGGCGCAGCGGGAGGGCAAGCTTGAGTCGCAGCGGCTGTTGGCGCCGGTCGTAGTCGAACTCGGAGCTGCCGCCGCCTCCGTTCTTGAGGAGCGACTGCCGCTGCTGGCCGAACTCGGATTCGAGGTTGAGCCGTTTGGCCCCGGGAGTTTTCAGGTGCGGGCCATTCCGTCGCTGCTCGACCGGCTCTCACCGGAGCGCGCCTTGCACACGGTCGTCGAGGATTTCGAGGAGGACGAGACACCGCTGGCGGCCGAGGCCGAGGCGCTGATTGCGGCCCGGGTCTGTAAGCGGGCGGCAGTGCGAGCCGGCACGGTCCTTTCCCTCGAGGAGCAGCGGCAGCTGGTGCGCGACCTGGAGGCATGTGCCTCGCCGCGCACCTGCCCCCATGGACGGCCAACGATGATCCACCTGTCGGTGGAGTCGCTCGAACGGCAGTTTGGCCGCAAGGGGTAGAGCTACAGGATGGGCCGGGTGTCGTAGCCGGCGCTGGGACTGCCGGCCGGCAGACGGATCGTGAAGGTGCTGCCTACGCCAACATCGCTCCGCAGATCGATCGTCCCCTGGTGCGCCTCGGTGATACGCTTGGCGATGGCCAGTCCCAAGCCTGTCCCGCCGACGTGGCCTTCAAGGTCGGGCACCCGGTAGAAGCGCTCAAAAATGTGTGGCAGGCTGTCGGCCGGGATCCCCTTGCCCTTATCCGTCACCGCCGCCACCAGTTGATCCCCCTCCTTGGTCAAAACAATCCGCACCGAGCCGTTCGGCTTGTTGTATTTGATGGCGTTTGTCAGCAAGTTGAGGAAGACCTGCTTGAGCCGGTTGCGGTCACCCGGGACCGGCACCAGGCTCGCGTCGAGGTCGCTCTCGAGCGTGATCCCTAGCTCGTCGGCCTGCGGCCGCAGGATCTCAATGCACTCGCCGATGAGTCCACCCAGGTGGACCGGCTCGCGCACGAAACGCACGCGGCCAGATTCAAGGCGGGCCAGCTCAAGGAAATCGGCCGCCATTCCGTTCAGGCGCTCGACTTCCTTATAGATCGTCTGGCTAAGGTTGTTACGTTGATCCTCGGGCAGGTCAGGCCGCTGAAGCAGGTGGGCGGCCGCCGTCAGGGCGCCCAGCGGCGTTCGCAGCTCATGGACCATCTCCGCAATCAGGTCGCTCTGCTGGAATAGCCGGGTATTCTCGATGGCAATTGCAGCCTGGGCGGCCAGGGTCTGCAGGACGCGCACGTCGTCCTCATCGAAGGTGCCTGATAGTTTGTTGACCGCCTCGATCACACCGAAGGCTTTGTCCTTGGTGCGCAGGGGCACGCCCAGAATGGTGCGGGTCTGGAAGCGGTTGAGCACATCAACTTCCCGAAAGAAGCGTGGATCGCGCAACGCGTCATCCACCACCAGCGGTTCGCTGGAGGAGAAAACCCAGCCGGCGATGCTGCTTTCAACCGGGATGGCCGTGCCGAGGGCGCCATCGATCAAGTTGCCGGTGGCCGCTTCGAAGTAAAGATGATTGGTCTGGGGATCAAATAGGAGAAGCGATGCCGCCTCACATTCGGTCAGCTCCTTGGCCGCCTCCACGATCGAGTCCAGCAGAGCCTGCAGTTCGAGCGTTGAGACAAGTTGCTGGGTTACTTCGAGCAGCCGGGCGTACTTACGCACCAGCTGTGGATAGTTGCGGATGGCGGATTCTTCGCGTTCGTTGCGGTCGTCAGCCTTGGCCACGCATGACCTCCTGCACCAGCGCGGGTACGACCTCGGCCACATCCTGGCGGAAAACCACGTCCGCCCGATCGTCGAGGTAGGTGGGATCCCGGTTAATGATAATCAGCCGGGCGCCGGCATTGAGCGCTTGCACCGGGAACACGGCCGCGGGCGTCACTTCGAGCGACGAACCGATGACCAACACCAAATCGCTGCGGGCGATCAAGGCTTTGGCTTCTTGGACCACGAAATAGGGCAGCTGTTCGCCAAACAGCACGACTTCAGGCTTGAGCGTGCCGCCACAGGCCCGGCACCTGGGGATCTCACCCAGGTCAGCGAAGTCGGCCATCAAGCGAGAGCTGGGATACCGCCGGAAGCAGAGGATACAGGTTGCCTGACGCAGGTGACCATGCAGTTCGTAGACGGCGATTGAGCCGGCCCGGCGGTGCAGGTCGTCGATGTTTTGCGTGATCACGGCCCGCAGTCGGCCGGCGGCCTCAAGCTCGGCCAAGGCCTTATGGGCCGCGTTGGGTTGGGCCGCCAGGATGTTCTGGGCCAACGGCCGGACCCAGGCGAAGAAGCGCTCAGGCTGGTAGCGAAATGCGGTCAGCGAAGCGACCTCCATTGGGTCGTGCTGATGCCAGAGGCCGTCTTTGGTTGAGCGGAAGTCGGGGATGCCCGATGGGGTTGAGATACCGGCGCCGGTCAGGGCGACGGTGCGCTGGGCGGCGGTTAAGAGCTCAGCGGCGCGGCGCAGATCCTGGTTGAAGCCGGAGGCGCCCAAGTGGTTGGTTAGCCTCGGACCGGTTGCAGGTAGTTCGCCAGGTTTTCGGCCATTTGCTGGATCTGGTCGGTAAGCAGGCTGTTCTGTTCCATCATCACCAGTGGCGTGCCCGTTTGGGCCGCCTGGTGGGACTGCTCGGCGGCTGGCGGGAAGATTCCTGCCAGTTCGACGCCGAGGTCGGCCTGCACCTGGCGCCACGGGATCTGCAGGCTGGTGCGGGACTTGGTCACGAGCACCACGCTCATCTTGTGCCGGCCATAGCCGGATGACTCGAGCTCATCGACCAGCGCCAAGGCAAAGCGGTTGCTCGGATAAAGCGGTTCGCCGACGATGACCAAGCGGTCGGTCAGGTCCAGCAGGGGCTTGAGGTAGACCGGCAGGCCCGAGCCGAAATCGAGCAAGATGGCAGTCGCCATCGCCCCTAGATTGCTGACAATGGCTTCCATTTGCGGGACCGCCTGGGCCAGCTCAACCTCGGTTGGCCGGTAGTCGGCCATCAGCAGACGGACGCCCGACTTATGATTGACCAACTCAGTTTCGACCGAGCGAAGGTGGATATCTTTCAGCGAACGTGTCAGCAAATTGGCCAGGCCCGACCCGCGTTCCAGGTTGAGATCGAGCCGCAAGCTGGCGCGGCCGGGGTTCATCTCGGCCAGGATAACGTCGTGGCCACGGTTCTGCAGAGCGATGGCGGCATTGATGGCGGTGGTAGTCGTGCCCAAGCCGCCGCGCGCTCCGAGAAATCCGATCACGGTCGCTTTCTCACTGGTTGGCGGGGCCGCTTTGGACTGGGACGAGCGCGCCAGTACGGCCTTGACGTGCGCCGTTAATTCAGCGGGGTGGGTTGGTTTGGTCAGGTAGTCGTCAACCCCGGCTTCGAATCCGGCCACTTTATCGTCGACCATTGATTTGGCGGTGAACATGATGATGGGGATGTGCGCCAGGCTCGGGTCGCTGCGCAGTCGCTGCGTCACCTCGTAGCCATCCATATCTGGCATCATGACATCGAGCAAGATGAGATCGGGCTTGTCCGAGGCGGCCTTACGCAGCCCCTGGACACCGTTGCTGGCGACCGAGATGTTGTATCCCTGTCGTTCCAGCATTAAGCCCACAAGCTTTAGTGTGTCGACATCGTCGTCGACAATCAGGATTTTGTCGGACATGGGGGCTCCTGAGCTGCGCCGCGAGGGCCCGCTTCTGCGGCTCCTAGGATAACTGATTCAAGCTAGCAAGGAAAGCCCACTGGTCTCGCTGGCGCCCGATGCTATAATCGCCGCGGCCTCCGGGCCGCCAAAACCAATGACGATCGAATTGTGGGCTATCGACAGCGCATTCCTGCTGGCAGCGCCCCTCCGCTCGGCGGGGTATCTGCAGTTGGCTCTGATGGTCATCTGGTTGCTCAGCCTGATCGTCCCACCGCTGGTTCGGCGGGCAAACGGCCGGTCCACGAATGAGGCTGGGGAAACCGGTCTCTTGCTGGCACTCGTGTTCGTGGCGCCCCTGGCGGAACTGCTTCTCATCGGTCATATCCCCGGCTCGATGGCCCTGCCGGGTGTCCCCCGCGCCCCGATCTCGCCAGCATTCAGCCTGTTGGGTGCATTGCCCTGGATGGCCGCCGCCGGTTTGATGGGGGCACCCCAGGCGGCCCTGGTGGCCTTTGCCGGCGGGCTGGCGCGCGGCGGCTGGATCACCGGGAGTCTGATGACCCCGGTCAGCATGGCACTGCAAGCCGCGTTGGCTGCCAGCTTGCTCGTCATTCCTTACCGTGAGTCGGCTGCCCGCCTGTTTCGGCGCCCCCTTGGAGCCGGAATAATTGCCGGCCTGCTGTTTGGCGTGCTGCGGGCGGGGGAGTTGTTCGCTCACACCGGTGGGTCGCTCTATGACGGATTGAACTTCACCCTGACACTGCTGCCGGCGACCCTGGCTGGCGGCCTGCTGGAGGGCTTGCTGGCCGGCGGGACGGGTGAATTGATTCGCGCCCGACGACCGCAGCTTTGGCGCCAGCCGGCAGCGTTGCGGGCGGCGCCGTACAACCGAACTCTGGCTACTCGGCTCCTTTCGGCGGTCGTGCTGGTTGGCGTGGCGGCGGCCGTTGGCTTGGCCGCCGGTCAATGGCTGCTGGCCAGAGAAGCCGTGGCAGAGTTGTTCGCCGACGGGATGCGTCGCACGGCGGAACAGGCGGGCAACGCTGTACCGTTCTTCATTCAGACGGGGCGAGCCACGGTGCGCCAATTGGCGAACGAGGCCTCCCCTATGCTGGGCGCCGACCCGCAAACCGAGCCGCTTGAAACCCTGCTGGCGGCCGATCCCGTCTTTGACCAGTTGTTCGTGGTTGGCGCCGACGGCGTGGTCATCGCCAGACATCCCGCCGGAAGCAGCTTGCCTCAGCTGTCGGAGTTGGCAACCCCGCTGGCGCTGGCCCTCGAAGGCGTGCCCCAGGAAGTGACACTTCGTCCCCTGGGGTTGGAATCGGGCGCCGGTGTGGTCTTTCTGGCCCCGGTCGGCGCCGCCGACGGCAGTCAGATCCTTGGCGTCGTGGCCGGCTGGGCCTCCTTGGCCGACCATCCGCTATTGCGGCCGGTGCGCTCGCTTATCGAGCAGCCGGCGCAGGGTGAGGTCATCCTGGTTGACGGCCAGGGAACAATCTTGCTGCACGTCGATCCGGCCCAGGTCATGGGCAGTTATCCACTGGAATCGGCAAGCGTCGGTCAGGTCGTGCTCGGCTCGGCACCTGACGGGACGCGCCGATTGGAGTTGGTGCACGGGGTGACGGGCTCCGATTGGCGTATCGTTACTTTGCTTCCCCAGCGGGTGATTGACCAGACGGCAATGCCCATTGCCGGGCGGCTGCTGGCCGTGCTGACGGGCGTCGGCTTGATCTTCGTTGCCTTCATCTATTGGAGCAGCCAACGCCTGACCCAACCGCTGCGCCAGATGGCGGAGGCGGCCGGGGCGATCGCCGAGGGCAATTTGGACCGGCCGGTCGATCCGGGAGGCGAGGATGAGGTCGGGCAGTTGGCCGGAGCCTTTGAGCGAATGCGCACCGGTCTCAAGAGCCGTCTCGACCAGATGGACTTGTTGCTGCGTGTCAGCCAAAGCTTGGCCGCCGACCTGGCGCTGGAGCAGTCGCTCCCGCCGGTGCTCGAAGGGCTCCGGGCCATGACCGGCAGCGATGTCGCCCGGCTTTCGCTCGGTGCAGGGCCGGTGGATGGCTCCTTTGCTCCCGAGGCGCGACAGGCGGGCGGGGCCGCCGGCCATGCCCAGCTTGACAGCCAGCTGCTCGCCCTTAGCCGGCAGCGGGGCCCGTTTGCCCTTGAGAACCCGGCCCGTGCCCGCGCCGTCCTCGACCTGGGTGGGATCCACGATGACCTGGGTGCGTTGATGGCCGCACCCGTCCGCACCGAAGATGGCTTTGCCGGCGCCCTTTGGTTGGCCCGCGCCCGGCGCCAGCCCTACTCGGCGGAAGACCGCAACTTACTGGCGATCATCAGCGCCCAGCTGGGGGTCTGGCTGGCGAATGTGGCGCTTTTCCAGCAGGCGGAAGAAGAGCGCCAGCGGCTGGGTGCGGTGCTCGAGGTGACTCCGGATGCCGTCATTGCCGTCGATGGCTTGGGGCGGGTGACGCTGGCCAATCCGGCGGCCGGCGCCGTGTTGACCATTCCTCCTGCGGAAGCCATCGACAGACCAGCCGATGAGGTCGTCACCTCGCCCGATGTCCGGCGCTTGCTGGCCGAGGGGCCAGACGATGACGATCCGGCGGAAATCCAGCTCGAAGGTGGTCGGGTGCTGTCGGCGTCGATCCGCCAGCTGGGCTTGGCTGGCCGGCCTTCAACCGGCCGGCTGTGCGTCCTGTGGGACATTACCTACTACAAGAAGCTCGACATGCTCAAGTCGGAATTCGTCTCCACCGTAAGCCATGATCTGCGGGCGCCGCTAACCCTGATGCGCGGCTACTCGACCATGATCTCGATGGTCGGGGCTCTCAACGAGCAACAGAAGGAATTCGTCACCAAGATACTTGATAGCATCGATGGCATGGGGCAGTTGGTGGAAAACTTGCTCGACCTGGGTCGCATCGACGCCGGCCTGGGTCTTGAACTGCAACCGGTCGAGTTGGCGGAAATCGTCCAGGAGGTCGTCGACAATTACCGGCCGACCGCTGTCAACAAGCAGGTCAGCCTGGAGGTTGAGATGCCGGCCAATGGTATCCGCTTGCTGGCCGACCGGACTCTGTTACGCCAAGCCATCGCCAATCTGGTTGACAACGCTATCAAGTACACGTCGGGCAAAGGCAAAGTGCGCATCGAGGCGGAGCAACTCGACGACCGCTGGCGCCTCGAAGTGATCGATACCGGCCTGGGCATTGCGCCGGCTGATCAGGCTCACCTGTTTGAGCGTTTCTACCGTGCCCGCCGCCCCGAAAGCTTGAAAACCCGAGGCTCGGGGTTGGGCCTGGCGATCGTCAAGTCAATCGTCGAGCAGCATGGGGGCCAGGTCGGACTCGACAGCCGCCTGGGGTCTGGCAGCACCTTCTTCATCGAAGTGCCGCTCGACCCGGCCACGGTGTTGGTAGCTGGCGCCCAGCCAGCACTTAAATAGGACCGTCTCAGGGTTGACAGCCGGGCGGGTTGGGGTAAAATCAAGCCTACATGGGCTATCAGTAGAATGAGCGCCGGCGACAGCGCTTGAGGGAAAAAGTACCTCATGCGCTTCTTTTGCATTGCCTACCTAGTAGCACGTTTGTTCGATGAGGGTCGCGCAAGCCCTGGGCAGAGTTCCTGACGGAGGTTGATGGGTGGAAGCCAAAGCATATCGTGCGCTGAGGATCAGTCTGGCATCGCCTGAGACGATCTACAGCTGGTCACATGGTGAGGTATTGAAGCCGGAAACGATCAACTACCGGCGGCTGCGGCCGGAGAAGGATGGCCTATTCGACGAGGCCATTTTCGGCCCCAGCAAGGATTGGCAGTGCTATTGCGGTAAGTATAAGAATATCCGCTTTAAGGGGATCACTTGCGAAAAGTGTGGCGTTGAGGTAACCCGCTCGTCGGTGCGCCGGGAACGGATGGGTCACATTTCGTTGGCCGCCCCCGTCGCCCACGTCTGGTACACCCGCCGTGTGCCTTCCTACATGGGCCTGCTGATCGACGTCTCTCGCCGCAACCTAGACCGCGTGCTGTATTTCGCCCAATACATCGTCACCTTCGTCGATGAAGATGCTCGCAAGAAGGCCCTCAAGCGCCTGGAAGAGGAAATCGAAGGGCTGGCCAAGGATGAGGTCGAAGCCCGCCAGCAAACGATTGAGGTGCTCAAGGAAGCCCGTGATGAGAAGCTGGCCGACCTAGAAGGCCGCAAAGCCCAGATAGAAGAAGAGTACGAAGAGGGTGTCGGCTCGCAGATCGAGCCGGTGATTCAAGAGGGCCAACGGCTCGAGGCCGAGGTGCGCGACAAGGTGGGCAGCACCATCCGCAGCGCCATCAAGCTCAAGGCCATCGACGCGGTCATCGCCGAAAAGGGCGAGACCATCTCTAACGATCACATCACTCGCGTCCAGGAAGCGGTCAAGCAGCATCTGGACAAGGTAGAGGCCGAACTCAAAGAGAAGCGCGATGCCGAGCTGGCCAAGGTCGAGGCCGAGATCGAAGAGACCAAGGCCGAAGCCGAGCGGTCGGTCGAGGAGATCGAGCAGGCCGTCGACGAGCAAGGTGAGGGCACGCGCGACCGCCTGATGCACGATCGCGAAGAGCTCGAGTCGATCAAGCAAATGATGTTCCTCGGCGAGAGCCGTTACCGGGAGCTTAAGGCCAAGTGGGGCCAGGTGTTCCGGGCGGATATG
>DASWJQ010000022.1:0-1651 GCA_036397095.1 Anaerolineales bacterium | reverse complement strand
AAAATGCAAAAAACCTGATCGTAATTGGCGAGGAAGCAATTGACATCAATACACTTCACTATTTGAAGTATTTACGCGAGAAACTCAACATCCCTGTCAGATATGAGCAAATACAAATATGAAATGGAAATAATCGGGTAGCCGGGGGTTTTTCTCCCCCGGCCCCCACACCACCTGGCATGCGGGTCCGCACCAGGCGGTTCCCGGAGCCTACCGGGCCGTAGCCGGGTAATGAATCTTCACCCACAGATCTTTGACAGATAGCAACCCTTGATCCTTGAGCCATTGGTTGGTCATGCCGGTATGCGTCGCCAGCGTCTTCGACAGACGCCATGGGCCTTTGCGGCTCATGCCGGCGGAGATGGCTGTTGGCAGATGAGTGCCGAGGCGGACCAGGTTGCGCACCTTGGTTCGGCAGCGGCGCCACTGCTTCCAGTAACACATCCGCAACCTGCGCCGCAGCCAGTGATCGATTTCGGGCACCGGACGGTATTACTCCGAGATACCGAAATAGTTCACCCAGCCGCGCAGGTATTCGGCCAGCTTCTTGAGCCGGTAGCCCATGGAGACGAACCAGGACCTTCCGGTCAACTTCTTGAGCCGTCGCTTGAATTCGGCGAAGGCTTGGTCGGACCAGCGGATTTTGCCGCCGACGAAGGTGAAGCCGAGAAAGGTGGTCCGGTCGATGTCTCGGACGGCGCTCTTCTCCTCGTTGACCTTGAGCTTGAGGGTTTTGGCCAGATAACGGCTGACGCTGACCATGACCCGCCCTGCCGCCCGGCGACGCTTCTTCAGAATGATGAA
This sequence comes from Anaerolineales bacterium, assembly GCA_036397095.1. Taxonomy (GTDB): domain Bacteria; phylum Chloroflexota; class Anaerolineae; order Anaerolineales; family E44-bin32; genus DASWJQ01. Next base: position 847 of record DASWJQ010000022.1, on the reverse strand, counting down.
GTCGTCGGCGTAGCGGACAAAACGGTGGCCGCGTCGTTCAAGCTCTTTATCGAGGTCGTCAAGGAGAATGTTGGCCAGCAGGGGCGAGAGCGGGCCACCTTGGGGCACCCCGGTTCGGGTGTCCTGCAGGCGACCGTCTGCCACCACCCCGGCCCGCAGGTAGCTGCCGATCAGGCGCAGCACCCGCTTGTCACGGACCTTGGCGGCCACGCGATGCATGAGTACATCGTGATCCACCGTGTCGAAGAACTTCGACAGATCCATGTCCACAGCGATGCGGTATCCCTGGCGCACATGCTCGCGCACCTTGAACGCCGCGTCGTGGGCCGAGCGGCCCGGCCGAAAGCCGTAACTCGACTCGGAGAAACCCGGATCGAAGATCGGCCCCAGAACCTGGGCCATGGCTTGCTGAATCAAGCGATCGAGGACGGTGGGGATGCCCAGCGGGCGGGTGCCGCCCGCGGGTTTGGGAATCTCCACCCGCCTGACCGGCGAGGGTTGATAGGTGCCTGCCAGAAGCAAGGCGCGGATCTCGGGCCACTGCTCTTTGAGAAAGGCCGCGAAAGCATCGACGGACATCCCGTCGATGCCGGGGGCTCCCCGGTTGGCCTTGACCCTCTTCCATGCAGCGAGCATGTTGTCGCGGTCGAGAATCCGCTCCAGCAGGTGTTGATCGGGATCGGGCGGATCGATGACGCGCCGCCCGTCCACTCCCCCGGTCGGGTTCAGCGTGGCGGGCGAGCTCATCGGGCCGTCCCCCTGCTCCAAGTTCGGTCCTTCGCTGCGCATGGGCAGCTACTATGACCTCGGCTGACTCCTGCTTCGTCACGGCGGCCATTGCCGGACG
>DASWJQ010000021.1:0-8029 GCA_036397095.1 Anaerolineales bacterium | reverse complement strand
AGCTTGGACGGCTACGGTTATGTCATCCCGGCCCGCGAGGGCCGGCCGGCGCTGGCCTGCAGTTGGACCTCGACTAAGTTTCCTGATCGGGCTCCGCCTGGCACGGCGCTGCTGCGGGTCTTTCTCGGTCGCTACGGCCAGGAGCATGTCATCGATCAGCCGGATCTAGTCCTGATCGAGGTTGCCCGTCAGGAACTAAGCCAGACAATGGGCCTCAACCGTAAGCCTGATCTTGTTCGCTTGAAGCGTTGGCGACGGGCGATGCCGCAGTACAACCTGGGCCACGCGGAGCTTGTCAAGCGAATTGAAACGCAGGCGAGGAGCCTGCCTGGTATTGCGCTGGCAGGCGCCGCCTACGGCGGCATCGGCATCCCCGACTGCATTCGAAGCGGCCGTCAGGCCGCCCGCGATCTGGCAAGCCACCTTGGCTAGCCGCAGCCCGGCGGCCCCTGCGAAAGGCATCGAGACCAACACCATGACCCGCCGAGCCAAGTCGCTGGACGCCCACGAGCGTGCCCAACGCAGCCTGGTGGGTGGAGTCAATTCGCCCGTCCGGGCCTTCAAGGCGGTCGGGGGGGCGCCGGTCTTCATGGCGCGCGGTCAAGGACCCCACCTGTGGGACATCGACGACAAGCAGTATGTGGATTACGTACTCTCGTATGGACCGCTGATCCTGGGGCATGCGCACCCGCAGGTCACACAGGCACTGGCCGATCGGGTCCAGCTTGGCACCAGCTACGGCGCCCCGACCCTGGTCGAAGTTGAATTGGCCGAGGCCATCCAGGCTGGGCTGCCGGGCCTCGAGCGGATCCGGTTCGTGAACTCCGGCACCGAGGCAACCATGAGTGCGCTGCGGCTGGCCCGCGCCTACACCGGCCGCAGCAAGATCGTCAAGTTTGAAGGCGGCTACCACGGCCATGCCGACCTGCTGCTGGTCAAGGCCGGCTCGGGCGTGGCCACGCTGGGCCTGCCGGACTCACCGGGCGTGCCGCCGGCCACCGTTGCCGATACGCTGGTGGCGTCGTACAACGACCTGGAGACAACCGGGGTGCTGTTTGAAAATCATCCGGATCAAATTGCGGCCGTGATTGTGGAGCCGGTGGCCGGCAACATGGGGGTGGTGCCGCCTGCTGCTGGCTTCCTGGCCGGCCTGCGCCGCCTGACGCAGAAACACGGCGCACTCCTCGTCTTCGACGAAGTGATGACCGGCTACCGGGTGCATCCCGCTGGCGCCCAGATCCTGTATGGTGTCCGGCCCGACCTGACAACCCTGGGCAAAGTGATCGGCGGCGGGCTGCCGGTCGGTGCCTTCGGCGGTCCCCACGAAATCATGAGTCTGCTGGCCCCGGAAGGGCCGGTCTACCAGGCGGGCACGCTTTCGGGCAACCCGCTGGCGATGCAAGCCGGCCTGACAACACTGCAGGTGCTGGCGGCGGACGATGGCTGGCAGATTGCCGCACAGCAGGCAGCCGATTTGGCCCAGGGCTGGCAAGATCTGGCTTCCGAGGCCGGGGTTCCCGCCACTGTTAACTGTGTGGGAACCATGCTGAGCCTGTTCTTCCGGGAGCAGGCTCCGACAAACTGGCGAACGGTCGCCGACAGCGATAGCCAGCTTTATCCCCGATTCTTCCACCGACTGCTCGACGACGGCGTATATCTGGCGCCGTCGGCCTTCGAGGCCGCCTTCCTGTCAACCGCCCATGACCGCTCGACACTTGATCGGACGTTGACGGCCTCGCGGCGAGCGTTGGCCGGCCTGTAACCAGTGGCGGCGGGCCGCGCCAGGCTACGGAATCGGCGTGCCTGGGCTGTGGACCGCCACCGACGTCACCAGAATCGAATTGCAGCCGGCATCCTGGAAGGCGCCAAGGAACTGGCCATCCGGGTCATAACGGTCGATGCGTAGGATTTCGCGGCCATTGATGGTCACCTGGTTCCACTCTCGGATTTGAAGCAGCTGTTGGTAAATCTCGGCCGAGGCCGGCACGACATGCAGCAGGTTAATCCCGCCGCTCGGCTTATGACCATAGTAGCGATAGGTGAACGTATGGAGCACGACCCGCACGCTGACCTTCTCCTGCGAGCTGAACTCACCCGAAGTTACCAGGATGTCGTGCGTGGCAAAGGGGAAGGTCTCTTCGCGCCAGTGGGAGACATGGCGCACCACCCCGCGGAAGGTCGAGTTCTCGGGGCCCTCGTACGTGATTGTCCAGTTGCGCTCGTCGGGTGCGGTGACGTATTCGAACCCGGTCGAGAACTGGAGTTCACCCAACGGCGGTGCGGCCAGGCCGAAGAAGTCAGAGTTGATCGAGGCGTAGGCCGTGAAGCCGAGCAACCCCAGCAGGAGCAGTCCAATCACGACCAGGAGCGTCGGGATCTCGAGGACGAACCACAGCGGTAAGAGCAACCTGTATGCGCGACGTCTCGGGCGGTCCGGATGCCTTGTCACACACCTATCATAGATGCATCCCTGAGCTTGGGGGCAATTCCCTTCCGGTCGGCCCTGGATGCCTCACCAAGAGGATGCCGGCGGACGGGTGATACACTTAAGCTCCACAACCAACCCAGGGCCTCGTTCCAAAAGGAGAGCACGATGGACTCTGTCATCCAACTTCTGATCACCCAGTTGAGTTCGGGCGCCGTCAGCAAGATTAGCGATGAACTGGGCGTTGACGAAGCCGAAGCTCAACGGGTGGTCGGCATGGCGCTGCCGATGATCCTGGGCGCCCTCAACCGCAACGCTTCTTCAACGGAAGGTGCTCAAGCACTGACCCAGGCCCTGCAACGCGACCACGACGGCAGTATCCTCAACAACCTGCCGCAGGCCGTCGCCATGCCGGAGGTCCGACAGGACGGCGCCGCAATCTTGGGCCATGTGCTCGGCGGCAACCGCAACGCAGTGCAGAACAGTGTCAGCCGATCGACCGGCGTGGACTCCGAGCAAGTTGCCCAGATCTTCGCCATCCTGGCCCCGATCGTGCTCGGCGCCTTGGGCCAGATGCAGCGCAAGAAGGAGCTGGATCCCCAGGGAGTGTCCAATTTGCTGCAAGAGGAGCGCTCAACGGTCGAGAAGACAGCCTCGGGCCTGACCCAGCTGCTCGACATGGATGGCGATGGCGACGTATCCGAAGAGGTCGTTGGCTTGGGGGTCAATTTGCTATCCGGGCTGTTCGGCGGCAAGCAGTAGTCATTCGTCCGTCTCGACCGAGACTATGGAACAGGGCCGCTCGAGTGAGCGGCCCTGTTGTGTCTGGACCTGGTTGGTGCCGGCCGGGCCCGGCCGTGCGAAACCGCAGCACAAACGATGCTACCCGCCGGCCGCCCGCTCCAAGAACCGCACGACGGCCGCATAGTCCTCGTCCCCAAAACCGCTGACATTGGCCGCCGTGTAGACCTGGTGGGCGATGGCGCTGGTAAACAGCGGCAGCCGCAACTCGTGGGCGGCTTCCATAATCAGGTCAAAGTCCTTCTGCATATACTTCAGTGCGAAGGCCGGTGTGAAGTCGCCGTCGATCATCATGCGGCCCTTGCGCTCCAGATGGGGCGACCGGACCGACGAGCGGCCCAGGATCTCGAGCATCTGGTCCGGATTCAACCCGGCCCGGCGGCCGAGCGTTAGCGTCTCGGCAATCGTCAGGACCGTCATCCCGATCATCAAATTGAGCGCGGCTTTCATGGCACTGCCGGCGCCATTTGGTCCGACGTGGTCAATACGTTGGCTCATGGTCTCAAGCAGCGGGCGGGCACGTTCCAGGTCGGCCGATGAACCGCCGACCATCAATTCGAGAGCCGCTTCCTGCGCCGGGCCGACCGAACCTGAGACGGTGGCATCCAGGAAGCCCACGCCGGCGGCTGAGGCGGCCGCCGCCATCTTCTGGGTGGCAACGATCCCGACAGTGCTCATGTCAACCAATAACAGCCCTTCGTGCGCCCCCTCGAGCACACCGCCCTCCCCCAAAACAGCCTCCAGCTCATCGGCAACGGTGCCGATCATGGTGATGACGATGTCGGAGCCCCGGGCGACCTCGGCCGGGCTATTGGCTCCCTTGGCCCCCTTTTCGAGCAAAGGCTGCATCCGGCCAGGATCACGGTCGTAGACCGTCAGGGGGAAACCGGACTGCAGAATATGGGTCGCCATGGGCGTACCCATGGCGCCAATGCCGATGAAGCCAGTGCGATACTTGTCAGATGCCATCGTTCGCTCCTCAGGCAAGCAATATTGGCCCGTTCGGTTCCTTAGGTGAAGAGTTCAGATCCTTCTTGCTTTGGTCATGGTTACCAGGCGCGTCCCCAGTCGATGGACCTGGCGGTAGTTGGCCCCCTGGGCGATGGCGCCGACGACGGGGTCAATCTCGGTAACCAAGGTGCCTGCCACGGCGTCGACCCCATGGTCGAAGACGATCGGGCTGAGCGGCGAGCTGGGGCCAAGCAAGACCACATAGCACCCAGGGTCAACGTGGTCCATCAAGCCGGCGAAGGTCCCATTGATCATCGTCATCGAGGTGATGGCAACTACGCGACAGGTCGGAAGGATGGCGGCGGCCGAGGCCGCCGGCAACTCATCCGGCTGCGGCTCCAGTTCAAGCACCATCAGCTCGCCGACCATTGGCCGCAGCCGGTCGATGAACGGGAAGTGCCCAATCAGGCCAACCCGTTGGTTGGCCCCCTTGCCAGCCAGCAAGTCGAGAGCACTTTCTTCAGAGAGACCTGTGGATACGGCCGGCAGACAGGCGTTGATGGCGGCCAGGCCGATCGACCGCTCGGCCGGCCGGTCCGAGTGCACCAGGCTCGCCAACTCGCTGGGGGACTGGCCGGCCAGCGCCCCCGGATGCGCCACGTCGTCGCCCTCGCCATGGGCGTGCCGGGCCGGCACGGTCGAGGCCAGCCCGCATTGGCGCTTGCCCTGCCGCCGGCAGATGACGGCGGTCCAGTGGAGCCCGACCACCACGCGCTCGGTCTCGGCCGCGGCGGGCAGCCCGGTGATCAGGTCGTCGAACAGGGGCCTCGAAGGGCGGTCTGCCCCCCTGGCAAAGTCAGCCACCGGCGCTAGTCGTGGTGCTGCCCGCCGCCATGGGCGTGCAGCCGCTCCGGGCGATTTTCCAACGTTCCGGCCAGATGGGCTTCGAGCGCATCCTCGACAAATTTGTGGTCGGTCAGCAGCGGCTGGATGCCGGCCGCCGTCAGGTGGCCGTGGGCGCCCATGCCCATGCCGCCGGCGACGAGGAGCTGGCAGTCGGCGATGGGCTCGACCATCCGCTGATGGCGGCCGTGGTGCTGCCCGCCGTTGTGGTGATGGTCGTGCTCATGATCGTGCTCCTGCCGATGCGCCACGTGCTTGGCCCGGAACTCGCGCCCAGCGATCTGCCCGTCTTCCAAGGTGACGACCAGGTAGGTCTGCGCCCGACCGAAGTGGGCGCTGATCGTGGCGCGGTTTTCTTCAACAACGAAGGCGATCTTGGCGTTGGGATCGGTCATTGTGCCTCCACATGATTGACGGGCTGGCCCATGGATGCCCGGCCCAGGCTATGTATAGTTTGCCATCGTCCTTGGGTCATGTGAGAGATGTCGCCATTATGGTGGACCCTTCGTCCTGCTTCAAAGGCGACAGTCTGGCGGCCCGACGCGCCGCGCCGCTGGCGCATCGACCTGCCAGCGGCGCGTTGCTGGAGCCGGGTTCACGCTAACAAGCCGTCAAACCGGCGGAAACGGCTTCACAATCGGTCGGCCCCGCTATGTGGTCACTGCGGCGGCTCCCGCGCTCATCGCGGGCGTGGCCCGCAGCCGGGCGGCCATCGTCACGACCCCCAGCAGGACACCCACACCCATCACGATGGCTCCCAGCCGGATATCCGAAGTGATCTTAAGCCCGAGAAAGACCAGCAGCCCCAGGTTGATCAACCACATGGCGGCCGGCTCCCCCCAACTCAGCACATGGCGGGCTTCGGCAGCGCGGGTCGACATAACCCCCAGGATCAGGTTGGTCATCATGCCGACAAAGCCGGCATGGACAAAGACTGCGCCGAACCATGGTGGCAGCAGGCTGAAGTCCATCACACTGACGGCATACAAGAACAGGCCCATGAACGCGACCAGCCAGATGGTTCCAAAGAACGCCCACGCCTTGGGCTGACCCGCGGTCGGTCCGGCCAGCACTGCCCGCCAGGCGATGCGCACCAGAAAGATCAGCAGGCCGACCAGGAGGAGCAGCAGGAAGATCGGCAGCAGCACCGGAATGATATTCAGGAAATAGGCGACGGGTACCAGCGTGGCCCCGATGGTCCAGGCCAATGCCTGGATCAGGCCAGCCCGGCTCCAGCGCCGGCCTGGCTCTTTGCCGCTGAACCATTCGACGATGGCGGCGGCCGCCAGGAAAAGATAAGTGTCCATCATGCCGGCGTGGGCGCCAACCCGGTCATCGGCGGGCAAGGGCAGGAACTGTCCAAAGGCCCGCTCCATGCCGAGGAGCATACCGACGGTTGCGCCGATTGATGCCACCAGCAGGGCGCCGCTGATCAGCAGGTGCATGGTGGTCAACACTGGTTGGTGCCGCAGTTGGCGCAAAGTGTAGATCGCCGCCGCCCACAGCACCAGCACGGCCACTACGCCGAACACCGGCAGGAGGGAAATCAGCGGCCCTTGGCCGCGCGAAAACGCCAGCCAGAAGTTGGGGATGTACAGGCCAAAGGCGATGACCGCCGCCCAGCCCAGCCGCCGAACGCCGGTTTCATAGGCCGAGTCGACCTGCCGTTGGCCCGTCATCAACCAGATGGCAACCCCAATCGCCGACAGAGTGATCCAACCGATGCTGCCGGCGTGCAGATGGATTAGCGATTGCCAGCGCGGGATCTCGCCCACTGTTAGCGAATTGTCAAAACCGAAGTAGATATTGATCAAGAACAATAGGCAGGCACCAATGAATACCGTCTTGAGCACACGCCATACTGCCGGATTGCTGACCTTCATCGCTTGCATGTTCTCTTCTCCCAAATGGCCGCCGGCCCACGGTGCCCTCACCGCGGCCTACGGCTACGGATCCAAGGTTGTCAGGTACACCAGAATCGCATCCACCTCCTCTTCGGTCAGACTTTGGCCCAGGGTGGCTGGCATTAAATCGGAGAAACCTTCAACGACGTAGCTGCCCGGCGACTGAATGGACCCTTCCAGGTAGTCGCGCGCCGGCATACCCGGAATACGGTCGCCAGCACGCTGCCAGACACCTGCCAGCGAGGGACCTACAACTGTGACATCGGGCAGCGTCGAGTGACAACTGGCGCACTGCTGCTTGAAGACCAGACTGCCGTACTGCCGCTGGGCTTCCAGGGTCGGGTCAAGGCCACCGCTTTCACCGACGTCGGCCTGGCAGCCAATGGTCAGCAGCGAGCCCACCAGCAGAATGGCGCACAGCCCGAGCCACTTTGCCGGTCGGATACTGCCGATCACACGAGCCAAGGTTCGCATTTGGGGTTTCCACCTGTGCGTGCCGGTCTCAGAGCAAGACCTCTGTCACTGGCCGACTGCCGTGCTGACTGCCGCCACACCTTCCTTGCCCGGTTGCTGCAACAATTTTAGACCTTGGCGGGTTAAATGCCAGCCCAGCACAAAGTCAATCAGCGCCAGAACCGGGTGAAGGGCGGCAACATATGGCACCGATTGGCGCAAGAAGATCAGGACGTCGGCCTGTATGAAGTAGACGGCAAACAGCAGCCAGGTCAGTCGTTTTGTCCTCGCTGGCATCCTGCCCAGGTAGGCGCACAGCAACATCACCAACAGCGCCAATCCAAGGCCATGACCCAGACCGATGTGGGACTCCCAACTGGCAACCCGGGACACGACGACCAGTCCGGCCAGGAACACCTGAGCCAACACGCCAAGGACGAACAAGCTGCTGGCCAGCGCATACGCGACGACGGCCGCACGTTTCATTGGAGCCTCCAACCGGCTGACTGCCACCACTACCTTAGACGGCGCCGGCGCCTGGGTCATGAGCCTAGGATCACATCGCCAGCGGGAGGCTTTCCCTCCGTTATTG